>NZ_CP049259.1:324285-648571 GCF_011047315.1 Altererythrobacter sp. BO-6
GGCGTATTGGCAGCGGTGGCCGCGCCGCTTGCCTATTTCTTCGGTCTCAAGGATTACCAGCGCCGCCGGGTCACAACCTTCCTTGATCCCGAAAGCGACCCGCTTGGCTCAGGCTATCACATCACTCAATCCAAGATCGCGATCGGCTCCGGCGGATTCAGCGGCAAGGGCTTCAACGAAGGTTCGCAAAGCCATCTGCAATATTTGCCGGAGCCGCACACCGATTTCGTGTTTGCGACCATGGCTGAGGAATGGGGCCTGCTGGGGGGACTGTTTGTCCTGATCATATTCGCGGTAATCTTGCGATGGGGTTGGGGCGTGGCGCTGAAGTCGCAAGACCGGTTTGCGCGACTGCTCGCTGGCGGCATGGTGGCGACGGTCTTTTTCTATATCGCGATTAATTTGATGATGGTGATGGGCCTCGCGCCAGTCGTTGGTATCCCTTTGCCCTTCATGAGCCATGGCGGTTCTTCGATGATGACCAACATGATCTGCATCGGCGTATTGATGATGGTGAACCGCTGGAACCGGATCACGCCCCGCCGCGGATTGAGCTGATTGAAAGCAGCCATTCGCAGCCCCTTCCCTTTATCGCAATCAGCGCTATATGAGCGCCTCCCGGCGATTCGCCGGGCCAGCGGAAATTCGCCAGTGTGGACGCATAGCTCAGTTGGTAGAGCAGCTGACTCTTAATCAGCGGGTCCTAGGTTCGAGCCCTAGTGCGTCCACCATCCCCTTCCAGATCAAAGAGTACGCAGGATCGCCATCCCGGCCTCTTGCAGTATTTCACATTCCACTGTCACAATGACCGACTTGTCATCACATCATAATGTGATATCACGTCAGCATGACATCTACAATCGAGCGCGTTCGCGCAATCGTATCCTCGGGCGAAATGACAAAGGCCGGTTTGGCACGCGCCGCAGGCCTGCACGCCAATACGCTGCGGGATTGCACGGACAATAGCTGGAACCCAACTGCAGAAACGCTGGCCAAGCTGGAAAACTTCCTGCTCCACAGCGGTGATCGCCCCGCCCTTGTCGGCATCGAGGAAATCATCGACGAAGCGCGCAACGGGCGCATGTATATTCTTGTCGATGACGAGGATCGCGAGAACGAAGGCGACCTGATCATTCCGGCGCAGATGGCCACTCCCAATGCGATCAATTTCATGGCGATGTACGGTCGCGGGCTGATCTGCCTGGCGCTGGACAGCAAGCGGGTGAAGCAGCTCGGCCTGCAGCCAATGAGCCGCAACAACAAGGAAAGCATGCAAACCGCCTTCACGATCTCGATCGAGGCAAAGGAAGGCGTCACCACCGGGATTTCCGCAGCTGACCGGGCGCGGACCGTTTCCGTCGCAATCGACGCCTCAAAGGGTCCGGACGATATCGTCACCCCCGGGCATGTCTTCCCGCTCACAGCACGCGACGGCGGAGTGCTGGTGCGCGCGGGGCATACCGAAGCGGCGGTCGACATTTCCCGACTGGCGGGCCTCAATCCCTCGGGCGTGATCTGCGAGATCATGAATGAGGACGGCACGATGGCGCGGCTCGACGACCTGATCGTCTTCGCGCGCAAACACGACCTGAAGATCGGAACCATCCGCGACCTGATCGAATACCGGCGCCGCAATGACCATCTGGTTGAGCGCGTCAGCGAGCGCAGCTTCGATTCCGACTATGGTGGCCAGTGGCGCCTGCTCACCTATCGCAACAAGGTCGATGGCAGTGAGGCGCTCGTCCTCCAAAAGGGGCATGTCGTGCCGGGCGAGCCGACCCTGGCCCGCGTGCACCCGGTCTCCGTGCTGGACGATGTGCTGGGGCAACCCGGCCCGCGCAAGCGCACCCTCCAGCGCGCAATGCAGGCGGTTGGCGACCACGGATCAGGCGTGATCGTGGTTCTGCGCGACCGATCCGCCACCGGCAGCTACTGTGAAGATGACGAACTGCGCAATGTCGGGATCGGATCGCAGATCCTGGCCGACATGAAGATCCATGACATGATCCTGCTCAGCAATTCGCAACCCAATGTTGTCGCGATCGAAGGCTATGGCCTCAACATCGTTGGCCACATGCCCATTCCGGAGTGAACAAATGGCCCGTTTCCTGATCGTCGAAGCCCGCTTTTACGCGCACCTCAATGACATGCTTATCGCAGGTGCCAAGGGCGCGCTTGAAGCGGCCGGGCATGAGGTGGAGGTGATCACCGTCCCCGGCGCGCTCGAAATCCCGGGCGCGATCGCGCTCGCTGCCGAAAGCGGCAGCTACGACGGCTTCGTTGCGATTGGCGTTGTCATCCGGGGCGAGACCTATCACTTCGAAATCGTCGCGGGCGAGAGCGCACGTGCGATCATGGCGCTGACGATGGACGGGATTGCGATCGGCAACGGCATCCTGACGGCCGAGAACGAGCAGCAGGCGATCGTCCGCGCTGATCCGGCGCAGAAGGACAAGGGCGGCGAGGCGGCCAAGGCCGCCATCGCACTACTCGCATTGCAGGAGCGGTTCGGGGCTTAAATCGCCAACCGGCCGAAGCACTGCGCGCCGGCATAGACTGCGCTGGCGCCCAGTTCTTCCTCGATCCGGATGAGCTGGTTGTACTTCGCCAAGCGATCCGACCGTGCCAGCGAGCCGGTCTTGATCTGCCCGCAGTTCGTCGCGACCGCGAGGTCGGCGATGGTCGAATCCTCGGTCTCGCCGGAGCGGTGGCTCATCACCGAAGTGTAGCCCGCACGGTGCGCCATTTCGACGGCTGCGAGCGTCTCGGTCAGCGATCCGATCTGGTTGACCTTGACCAGCAGCGAGTTGGCCAGGCCCTTGCCAATGCCCATCGACAGGCGTGCCGGATTGGTCACGAACAGGTCGTCACCAACCAGCTGGACCTTCCCGCCGATCTTGTCGGTCAGGATCTTCCAGCCTTCGAGGTCGTCTTCGCCCATCCCGTCTTCGATCGAGCGGATCGGGTAATCGGCGCATAGCGCGGCAAGATAGTCCGCCATTTCCTCGCTCGAGAGCGAGGTGCCCTCGCCCGCCATGTCATAGCGGCCATCGGCGAAGAATTCGGTCGAGGCACAATCGAGCGCTAGCGCGACTTCGCTGCCCGGCTTGAACCCGGCCTGCTCGATCGAGGCCATGATGAAATCGAGCGCGGCGCGGGTGCTGGCGAGATCCGGCGCGAAACCGCCTTCATCACCAACAGCGGTCGACAACCCCTTCTGCGAAAGGGCGGACTTGAGCGTATGGAAGATCTCCGAACCCCAGCGCACTGCGTCAGCGAGTGAGTTCGCGCCCACCGGCATGATCATGAATTCCTGGATGTCGATCGGATTGTCGGCATGCTCGCCGCCATTGATGATGTTCATCATCGGCACGGGCAGCACATGCGCGGCAACACCGCCGAGATAGGAATAGAGCGGCAGGCCCCGCGCATTGGCCGCCGCCTTTGCCACTGCCAGGCTGGTGCCGAGGATGGCATTGGCGCCGATCCGGCCCTTGTTGGGGGTGCCATCGAGTTCGATCATGGTCAGGTCGATGTCGCGCTGGTCTTCGGCATCGAGACCCAGGATCGCATCGGCGATCTCGGTGTTGACCGCGTCCACCGCCTTGAGCACGCCCTTGCCCTTGTAACGCGCCTTGTCTCCATCGCGCAGTTCAACAGCCTCATGCGCGCCGGTCGACGCCCCCGAAGGAACAGCGGCTCGTCCGAAACTTCCGTCCTCCAGCAGCACATCGACTTCCACAGTCGGGTTGCCTCGGCTATCAAGGATTTCGCGGCCGTGCAGGTCGATAATCGCGGTCATGGACAGGCTCCTGGCTCGATGTGTTGTAATTGGCTAAGACACCCCCATATCGGGGAGGTAGGCAGCGCTCTATGCGCCGGAACATCGCCGCGCAAGCCGCGTTGCTTTATTAACGGCCCCGGCAATCGTATTCGTGCCGGAAATGATGAAATTACAAGGCAAAGGACGGATCATGGCAGCGACGACCAAAACCAAGACCAGGAAGAAGACCACCGCCAAGAAGGCGCCCAAGGCCGCTGCTCCGGTGGACAACAAGGCAGAAGCGAAGTCCCGCTTCAATGCCGCGCTTGACGAGGCTCGCGCCGGTGCGGCAGCGCTGAAGGCAGAGGCTGGCGTGCGCGCCGGTGCCTATCGCGAACAGGCCCGAGAGAAAGGAACCGATCTGGTGGCAGAAGCAAAGAACTATGGCGGCGAAGTGAAAGCAAAGGCCAGCGACCTGGCAGTTGAAGGCAAGACGCGCGCCAGTGACGCTCTGGCGTCGCTCGGCAAGATCGTGGCTGACACCGCGCCGCAGATCGACGAGAAGGTTGGCGAGCAATACGGCGATTATGCCCGCAAGGCATCGCGCAGCCTGCAGGAAGCGAGCGCCAAGCTGGACTCCAAGAGCGTCGAGGAAATCGGCGATGACGCCCGCGAATTCGTTCGCAAGAGCCCCGGCACTGCGCTCGGGATCGCCGCTGTGCTCGGCTTCCTTGTCGCACGGCTGTTCCGCGGCGGGCGCGGCTAACCGCGGGTTAGGGGGCTGGAGATGCGTGAGGAGGATCAAGCCGATCCCCGTCCGCTGGCTGTCGATGACGAACTCGACGCCGCATTGCGCGGCGACGAGGGCGGTGAGGCGCGCACCGGCCCCAACTTGATCGATGACGTGGCCGCGCTGGTTTCGGACGGTCGCAATTTCGTCCAGGCCGAAGTCGAATTCCAGAAGACCCGGCTCGCCTTTGCCGCCAATCGCAGCAAGTCCGCGGTGGTTTCCGGCCTGTTCGCGCTGGCCTTCATCCACCTCGCGCTAATCGCGCTGGTGGTCGGGCTGGTGATCGCGCTGACCCCGCACGTCACAGCCTGGGGTGCCACGGCGATTGTGGTTGGCCTGCTGCTGCTTGGGGCGTTCATTCTGGCGATGCGGATGCAGGCTTCGACCCGCGAGATCGGCGAAGCCTTCGAAGGCGACACCAAGGGCAACGGCGAATGAACGACCTGAAGCGCCGCCTCGAGGAGGATCGCAGCCTGCGCAACACCGCACGATCCATCGTGCTCGACCAGTTCCTGCGCGTGCGGGAAGCAGCATCAGGGAAACGCATCGGCGAGCAACTGGCCAACCGCATCAGCGGCGAGACACTTCTCGCCGCAGACCGCGCCGCTGGATCAGCGCGTAGTCATGGCATAGCCGCAGCCGTTATCGGGGCGGTGGCCGCCGCACTCTGGTTCGCGCGTGAGCCAATCATGAATTTCGTCACGGAGCTGCTTGGATCGGGCGATGCGGAAGACACCCCGAATGATCAGATCGTCGACGAAACGGAAGGTTGATATGGCCAGCGAAGACAAACGCAATGCCCTGCGCCAGCGCATCGAAACGGCGCAGAACCGCCTTTCGGAGAACCCGGCGAGCAACTATGCACGCGAGGCAGCTGATCAGGTGATCGGCTTTGCCAAGGCCAACCCATTGGTTGTGCTTGCGGGCGCTGTCGCCGTCGGCCTCACACTGGGTTCGCTGTCGCAGCGGGGTAAGAAAGCTGCCGCCGCAACAGGTGTTTTCAGGCGGTTCGCAACCGATGCCGCCATCGCTTTCGCGGTAGCCTTGTATGAGCGCGCCTCACACCGCAGCGAAGAAGAAAAAGACCAACCATCCGGCTAGGTCAGCGCCCCTGCCCCTTGCCAGACGCGCTGGCTCCGCTATGGGGCGCGCCATTCTCTCCAAGGAAACAGGACATCATGGCTGAAACCGAGACAAAACAGCGCCTGCACCTGGTCATGGGTGGGCGCGTGAAAGACCCCCGTACGCTGGAGTTCCAGGATCCCGAAAGCTTGCACGTCGTCGGCGTGTTCAGCAGCTATGACGCCGCGGTCGAGGCATGGCGCGCCAATGCCCAGCGCACCGTCGACGATGCCGAAATGAAATATGTGGTGGTGCACATCCACCGGTTGCTGACGCCGGACGCCTAAGGCGCGCCGGCGCAAGCCGGATCAGATGAATTCGATCTTGTCGACAAGGTAGAACTTGTCGCCCGAAGGCACGGTCACCTCGATCTCGTCGCCCACCTGCTTGCCGATCAGCGCACGCGCAATCGGCGAATTGTAGGAGATACGGCCGCGGCTGGCTTCAGCTTCGGTCTGGCCGACGATCTGGTATTTGACCGGCTTGTCGTTCTCGTCGAGCAGGGTCACCGTCGCGCCGAAGATGATCTTGTCTCCCGAAAGTGTGGTGGGATCGATGATCTGGGCGCGGCTGACCTTGTCTTCCAGCTCGGCAATCTGCGCCTCGACCTGGCCCTGGCGCTCCTTGGCGGCGTGATATTCGGCGTTCTCCGAAAGATCGCCATGCGCCCGCGCTTCTTCGATCGCCTCGACAATTTTCGGCCGTTCCGCACGCAAGGTCTTGAGATCGGCGGTAAGCCGCTCATAGCCTTCTGCCAGCATCGGAACCTTTTCCATCGTAGCCATCCAGTCTTTCCTTCAGCGCCCTCCCCCCTGAAAAGACAGTCATTTCCAACGTGGCCGCTTCTGCCGAGGCGGCCTTGTCAACGTCGGGATGTCGGGAAAAGGGCTGTTTGTCGCTAACTATAATAGTCCTGCAACGAGCGGACTTCAAGCTGGCTTGCATTTACCGCATGAATTGCGTTTGCTGCAGCGATCGATGCGGCCGCCGTGGTGTAATACGGCAGCTTCTTTTCCAGCGCCGATGCACGGATCGATTTCGAGTCCAGCAGGCTCTGCCACCCCTCGGTCGTATTGAAGATCAGATCGACTTCGCCATCGATAATCTTGTCGACGATATGCGGCTGACCCTCGGCCACCTTGTTCACCCGTTCAACCGGCAGGCCTTGCTCCGCCAGATAGCTTTGCGTGCCGCCGGTCGCGATCACGCGGAAGCCTTGCTCGATCAGCGTCCGTACCGCACCCAGGATCGGCGCCTTGTCGGTGTCCTTGACCGAAACGAACAGCGTGCCTTCGGTCGGCAGCACCATCCCCGCCGCCAGCTGCGACTTCAGGAACGCCGCCTCGAAGCTGCGGTCGATGCCCATCACTTCGCCGGTCGATTTCATCTCGGGAGAGAGCACCGGATCGCTGCCCGGGAAACGGCTGAACGGGAACACCGCTTCCTTGACCGCCATATAGGGTAGATCGCGCTTGAACGGCTCGAAATTGCTCAGCGATTCGCCCGCCATCACCCGCGCGGCGATCTTCGCCACAGGCTGTCCGATAGCCTTCGCAACAAACGGGACGGTGCGACTGGCGCGGGGGTTCACCTCGATCAGATAGACCTCACCGTCTTTCACCGCGAACTGCACGTTCATCAGGCCGACGACCTTGAGCGCATGCGCCAGCGCCTCTGCCTGGCGTTCCATCTCCTCAATGATGGACTTCGGCAGCGAATAGGGCGGAAGGGTGCAGGCGCTATCGCCGGAATGGACGCCGGCCTCCTCGATATGCTGCATCACGCCAGCGATGCGCACTTCCTTGCCATCGCACAGCGCATCGACATCGCATTCGACCGCGTCGCGCAAATATTGGTCGACCAGCACCGGGCTGTCACCCGACACGTTCACAGCGGTGCGGATGTAGTCATCTAGTTGCGCCTCGCTGTCGACGATCTCCATCGCGCGGCCACCCAGCACATAGGACGGGCGCAGCAGCACCGGATAGCCGATCCGCGCGGCAACGGCGGCCGCCTCATCGCGGCTGTAAGCGATGCCATTGTCAGGCTGCTTGAGCTTGAGCTTGTTGACGAGCCGCGCGAAACGCTCACGGTCTTCTGCGAGGTCGATCGCATCGGGCGAGGTGCCCAGGATCGGGATGCCTGCATCCTCGAGTGCTTGCGCCAGCTTCAGCGGGGTCTGCCCGCCGAATTGCACGATCACGCCGACCAGCTCGCCCTTCGACTGTTCGACGCGCAGGATTTCCAGCACGTCTTCCGCCGTCAGCGGCTCGAAATAGAGCCGGTCGGACGTGTCATAATCGGTCGAGACGGTTTCCGGGTTGCAGTTGACCATGATCGTCTCGAACCCGGCTTCAGCCAGCGCAAAGCAGGCGTGGACGCAGCAATAGTCGAATTCGATCCCCTGCCCGATCCGGTTTGGCCCGCCACCGAGGATGACGATCTTCTTGCGGTCGCTCGGGTCCGCCTCACACTCCGGCTCGCCAAAGCTGGGCGCTTCATAGGTCGAGTACATATAGGGCGTGATCGCCTCGAACTCGGCGGCGCAGCTGTCGATCCGCTTGAATACCGGATGCACGCCCAGCTTGTTGCGCAGCGCCCGCACCTCGTCTTCGCTGGTCGCACCGGCCATCGCCTGCAGTGCGTCGTGCAGCAGGCCGGAACGCTTGGCCTGGGTCTCGCCCAGCCCGCCCGCTACGCCGACCGAACGCACCGCCAGAGTGGCGAGCCGCTTGTCGGAAAAGCCCATCGATTTCAGGCGCCTTAGCTCGGCCGCATCGCGCGGCAAGCCATCTGCGGAAATCTGCTTCTCGGCAGCGATGATCTCCTCGATCTGGCGCAGGAACCACGGATCATAGGATGTAACCGCGTGGATTTCCTCGACGCTCATACCCGCGCGAAAGGCCTGCCCCACATACAGCAGCCGGTCAGGCGTGCGGCGCGAGAGCGCGGCGGTGAGCACTTCGCGTGAGACGCCTTCGAGCGACGGCACGCGGTTGAACCCGTCGAGGCCCGTCTCCAGCCCGCGCAGCGCTTTCTGCACCGATTCCTGGAAGTTACGGCCGATCGCCATCACTTCGCCGACCGATTTCATCGCAGTCGCAAGCTCCGGCTTGGCGCCCTTGAACTTCTCGAAGGCGAAGCGCGGGATCTTCGTAACCACGTAGTCGATGGTAGGCTCGAACGATGCCGGCGTAGCGCCGGTGATCTCGTTGGTAATCTCGTCCAGCGTATAGCCTACCGCAAGCTTGGCGGCGACGCGCGCGATCGGGAAACCGGTCGCCTTGGAAGCCAATGCCGAGCTGCGCGACACGCGCGGGTTCATCTCGATCACGATCAGGCGTCCGTCGGCTGGGTTGACCGCGAACTGCACGTTCGACCCGCCGGTCTCGACCCCGATCTCTCGCAGCACCGCGATGCTGGCGGTGCGCATGATCTGGTATTCCTTGTCGGTCAGCGTCAGCGCAGGGGCGACGGTGATGCTGTCACCGGTATGCACTCCCATCGGATCGACATTCTCGATGCTGCAGATGATGATGGCATTGTCGTTCCGGTCCCGGACGACCTCCATCTCGTATTCCTTCCACCCCAGCAGCGATTCCTCGATCAGCACTTCGGTGGTGGGCGAGGCGTCGAGCCCTTCGCGCACAATCCGTTCGAATTCAGCCTTGTTGTAGGCGATGCCGCCGCCGGTGCCGCCCAGGGTGAAGCTGGGTCGGATGATCGAGGGCAGCCCAGTATGTTCGAGCACCGCAAAGGCCTCTTCCACCGTGTGCGCTACGCCGCTCCGCGCGCTTTCAAGGCCGATCTTGTCCATCGCCGCGCGGAAACGATGGCGGTTCTCCGCCTTGTCGATCGCATCGGCATCGGCGCCGATCATCTGCACGCCGTACTTCTCCAGCGTGCCGTTGTTGAACAGTGCCAGCGCGCAGTTGAGCGCGGTCTGCCCGCCCATGGTCGGCAGCACCGCATCGGGCCGTTCCTTGGCGATGATCTTCTCGACGATTTCGGGCGTGATCGGCTCGATATAGGTCGCGTCGGCAAACTCGGGATCGGTCATGATCGTGGCCGGGTTCGAATTGACCAGCACGACACGATAGCCCTCTTCTTTCAGGGCCTTGATGGCCTGCGTTCCGGAGTAATCGAACTCGCAGGCCTGGCCGATGATGATCGGGCCGGCGCCGATGACGAGGATCGAGGAGATGTCAGTGCGTTTGGGCATCTAAAATACTTTCACTTCATGCACGCTTGCACTTGGCGCGAAACAATCGCGCGCTTTGCCCAGTTGGAGCGTTGAGTTTGAAGGTCGATTGAAAAGCGAATAATTCGCCGTCGGGGGATTCTAGAACGGCAAAATTCTCTGAGATTCCATATCTCGGGTAGTCAACAAGCCACGAGTCAAGATCCCGACCGTCAATGGATTTGAGTCGACGGATGTTCCCCCCATCTTCGGTGGTTCTTATCGTTCCGCTGCTCGTGCCGTACCAAATAATGTCCGCCGTCCCATCGGGCTTTTCAGTGAAGACCGTGTATCCATCGCCAATTCTGTCTTCTTGCAGTCCTTCGTCCCAAGCGAAGGAGTGGATTGCGAGACCAATGGGCTCCCCACAAAAGAAAATTGGGGCCTCTCCTTCCACCAAATGTTGAGAAACCTTCGTCGCAACCAAACGAGAATCTGCTTCAGAAAAGTCAGCAAGGGGCGGTTGTGGGCTGCTCATAGAGCATCCCAGCAATAATGACGTTCCGACAATAAGACCCGCAGTCCCTCTCATCACCCCAACATCCCCACGAACTTCTCGAACAGGTAAAAGCTGTCCTGCGGGCCGGGGCTCGCCTCGGGGTGGTATTGCACGCCGAACGCCTGCTTGCCCTTGATCGAAATGCCGCAGTTCGATCCATCGAACAGCGAAACATGAGTCTGCTCCACCTCGGGCGGCAGCGTATCCGCATCGACCGCGAAGCCGTGGTTCATGCTGGTGATTTCGACCAGCCCAGTCGTCTCGCCCCAGCCCTCGCCCACGCGCTGGACCGGATGGTTCGCGCCGCGGTGGCCCTGGTGCATCTTGGTGGTCTTCGCGCCCGCCGCCAGCGCCAGCATTTGGTGGCCGAGGCAGATGCCGAAAAGCGGGATATCGCGATCGAGCAGGCCCTTGATCACCGGCACGGCATATTCGCCGGTTGCCGCCGGATCGCCCGGCCCGTTGGAAAGGAACACGCCATCGGGCTTGAGCGCGAGGATTTCATCAAGCGAAGTCTTGGCCGGAACCACGGTGACCTTCGCCCCTGCCTTCACCAGATTGCGGAAGATATTGTCCTTCGCGCCGTAATCGATGGCGACGACATGCGGGCGGTCTTCCGCCCCCCCCGTTCCCATCGTGCGATAGCCTTCGCCAAGCGCCCAGTCGGCCCCGGCCCAATCCTCTTGGCCCGCTCGCGTCACAACCTGGGCCAGGTCCATCCCTTCGAGGCCCGCCCATTCCTGTGCCCGCTTGAGCAGCGCGGGAATATCGAACTTGCCGTTCGGATCATGCGCGATCACCGCATTGGGGGCGCCCGCCAACCTGATCCGCCGCGTCAGCGCGCGGGTATCGACCCCGCTAAGCCCGATCTTGCCATTCGCCGCCATCCATTCGGTGAAACCCTGCAGGCTGCGGAAATTGCTCGGCTGGGTCACATCCTCGCGCACCACGCAGCCGACCACGCCCTCCACCTTGCTTTCGATATCTTCCGGGTTCGCGCCGACATTGCCGATATGCGGGAAGGTGAAGGTGACGATCTGCGCGGCATAGCTGGGATCGGTCATCACCTCCTGATAGCCGGTCATCGCGGTGTTGAAGCACACCTCGCCCACCGCCGCTCCGCTAACGCCGAAGCCCTTGCCCCAGATCACCGTGCCATCGGCCAGAACGAGGACTCCCGTCGCACCCTTTGGTTGCGCAGGACGAGAGGCAGCAGAAGCCATATTGGGCTCTCCGAGTCAGGGGTTTTCCGGCAATGTCGCTAAGTCCCAGCCGCTAGCCATGCGGGGCGGGCGCGTCAACCGCATGGGGAGAAATATCGACTATTCGGGGCATAAACCCTATCTGCCCCGCCAACACGAGAATAAAGGACCGATTCCATGCTTCGCGACGACATCAAGGCCGCCACCATCACCGCCATGAAGGCAGGCGAAAAGGATCGTACCGCCGCGCTTCGCCTGATCGGGGCGAAGATCAAGGACCGCGACATCGAGATGCGCACCTCGACCAAGGAAATCGCCGATGACGACCTGGTGGTGGAAGTGCTGCAGAAGATGGCGAAGCAGCGCCGCGAATCGATCGAGCTGTATGAACAGGGCGGGCGCGAGGAACTGGCCGCGCAGGAACGCGCCGAACTGGCGGTGATCGAGGAATTCCTGCCGGCAATGATGAGCGAGGCCGACACCGCCGCCGCGATCGAAGCGATCAAGGGCGAGCTTGGCGCCAGCTCTATCAAGGACATGGGCCGCGTGATGGCCGAGCTGAAGGCACGCCACGGTGCACAGCTCGACATGGGCAAGGCCAGCGGGCTGGTGAAAGCGGCGCTTTCCTAATACTGTCCGCCGATGCTTTCCCCGCAGTGGCTTGACGAATTGCGTGCACGGGTGACGCTTTCCAGCGTCATCATGCGCACGACCAAGCTGCAGCGCGCGGGCCGCGAGTGGAAGGCGTGCTGCCCGTTCCACAACGAGAAGTCGCCCAGCTTCACCGTCAATGACGAGAAGGGCTTCTACCACTGCTTCGGCTGCGGCGCGCATGGCGATGTGATCCGCTGGATGACCGACCAGCGCGGCTTGCAGTTCATGGATGCGGTGAAGGAGCTGGCGCAGCAGGCCGGGATGGAAGTCCCCCGCCCCGATCCTGTGGCCGCTCAGCGGGCGGAGCAGCGCGCCGGCCTGGTCGATGTGACCGAGGCGGCGCAAGGCTGGTTCGTGGAGAATTTGTTCGCCAGCGAGGGCGCGGCGGCGCGCGATTACCTCAAGTCACGCGGTTTTTCGTCTGCCGTCATGCGCGAATTCGGCTTCGGCTATGCACCAGATAGCAAGGTGGCGCTGAAGGGTGCGCTGGCGCAGTTCGACGAGGGCATGCTGGTCGAGGCCGGACTGCTGATCTCGGTCGATGATAAGCCACCCTATGACCGCTTTCGTGACCGGCTGATGCTGCCGATCCATGATGCGCGCGGCCGCGTGATCGCGTTCGGCGGGCGGATCCTGGAAGCCCGCGATGGCGTGGCGAAATATCTCAATTCACCCGACACGCCTTTGTTCGACAAGGGGCGCACGCTCTACAATTTGCACCGCGCCGGCCCCGCCAGTCGCCAGACGGGCCGCATGGTCGTGGTCGAAGGCTATATGGACGTGATCGCGCTGGCCAATGCCGGGATTACCGACGCAGTCGCGCCACTGGGTACCGCGCTGACCGAGAACCAGCTGACCATGCTGTGGCGCATGGTCGATGCACCGGTGCTGTGCTTCGATGGCGATGCGGCGGGCCAGCGCGCGGCGATGCGGGCAATCGGCCGCGCCCTGCCCATGCTGCAACCGGGCAAGAGCCTGGGGATTGTGCGCCTGCCCACCGGGCTCGATCCCGATGATCTGATCAGGCAGCAGGGCAAGGCGGCGATGGAGCGACTGCTCGAACAGCCAGCAAACCTGCTCGACACGCTGTGGACCTTCGAACGCGACGCACAGGAACTGCGCACACCAGAGGACAAGGCCGGGCTCAAGGCGCGACTGATCGCGCATACCGAAGCGATCCAGCACCCAGACATCCGCGCGCTCTATCGCCGCGAGCTGCTGCAACTCTATTCCGATTTTGCCTTCCCGCCGCGCCCGCAGCGGCAATGGAACGGCCCGGCCCGCCCGGGCTGGCAGCAGGCGCCGCAGCGGCTTGCCGGTGATGTCGCGGCCAGGCTGCGCAAGGCCATTTCCGGCGGCGCGCGCAGCGACCTTGCCAGCGCGGTGATTCATGGCCTTGTCCGCCATCCAGGCGAAATCCGCCGCCACACCGAATCCCTCGGGCGGTTGGCCCGGTTCGAGCCGCGCATGGCCGAAACTGTCGAAACTCTGCTGGAACTGTCGGAAACGCTTGATTCGCGCGCCGACATGGCCATATCAGTGGCGCAAGGCCTTCCCGCCCCACCGGATCAAAACCGCTACGCTTTCCTGAGAGAAGGCACCAACCCGGTAGATGCGTGCGAGGAACTGGCTGAAGCTGTGTCGCTGTTGGTTGAAAAACCAGCGCTCAAGGCCGCTATTGCAGCGGCCACTGCGCGTTTCGACGATGATCCGGAAGGGTCGATCGCCGAGCAAAACCGACTGCGGGAACGGCTTTCCGCTTTGGATACCCGCCTGATGCATTTCGGGCGCAAGAAGGCCGCTACGGTGGCTGGCAATGAAATTTCTCGCGAGCCGGCTGACGAGCCGGTCTCCGACCTGGAAACGGACTGACACGGACCTATGGCGTCAAATTCAAAGAGCAGCGCAGGCACCAAAGACGATGATGCCCCGCTGATCGACCTCAACGAAGCATCGATCAAGAAGCTGCTGAGCAAGGCCAAGAAGCGCGGCTATGTCACCTATGACGAGCTTAACGAAGCGCTGCCTTCGGGCGAGATGAGCCCCGACCAGATCGAGGATATCCAGACCGCGCTGAGCGAAATGGGCGTACAGATCGTCGAGAATGACGAAGAGGCCGAAGCCGACCAGGATCCCGATGTCGAGGAAATGGGCGTCGACGACGACGATAGCGACGATGACGAGGACGATGACGACGGCTCCAAGCCCAGCGCGAAGAAGCCCGCCGCCTCTGCTGCCGCCAAGAAAACCGCGACCGGCGACCGCACCGATGATCCGGTGCGCATGTACCTGCGCGAAATGGGCGCGGTGGAACTCCTCAGCCGCGAAGGTGAAATCGCCATCGCCAAGCGGATCGAGGCTGGCCGTGACATGATGATCATGGGGCTGTGCGAAAGCCCGATCACCTTCCACGCCATCATCCAGTGGTCCGAAGCGCTCAACAATGAGGAAATGCAGCTGCGCGAGATCCTCGATCTCGATGCCATGCTCTCGAAAGAGCCGCCCGCCGACAAGCTGGCCGATGACGCCGAGGATGACGACGACGACGGCGAGATCTCGGAAGCGACCGCCGGCCCGACCATCCGCGACGACGATGAGGTCGAAGACGAGGAAGAGGACAGCGACGACGAGGACGAAGACGGCGAGGAGCGCGCCAGCAAACGTCGCGACGATGACGACGAGGAAGACAACACCATGTCGCTGGCGCAGATGGAAGCTGCGCTGAAGCCCGAAGCGCTGGAGCGCTTCGCGCGCATTACCTCGCTGTTCAAGACGTTCGAGAAGCTGCAGGCAGAGCGGGTCGAAACGCTGGCCGCCGGCGATGAATTCCCGAAGGCCAAGGAAAACAAGTACGAAAAGCTGCGCGAAGACCTCACCGCCGAGGTCGAGAGCGTGCAATTCCACGCGACCAAGATCGAATTCCTGGTCGACAATCTCTATGCCTTCAACCGCCGCCTTACCGCGCTGGGCGGGCAGATGCTGCGCCTGGCGGAACGCCACAAGGTGAAGCGGATCGACTTCCTGAGCGCCTATGTCGGCAACGAGCTTGACGATGCGTGGATCAAGGAATTCGCCAAGAAGGACAAGAAATGGGCTGCCTTCGCCGAGAAGGAAGCTGACGCAATCGAACGCATCCGCGCCGAAATCGCCGATATCGCCAGCCAGACCGGCATGTCGCTGCCCGAACTCCGCCGCATCGTGAACATGGTGCAGAAGGGTGAGCGCGAGGCGCGTATCGCCAAGAAGGAAATGGTCGAGGCAAACCTGCGCCTGGTGATCTCGATCGCCAAGAAATACACCAACCGCGGCCTGCAGTTCCTCGACCTGATCCAGGAAGGCAACATCGGCCTGATGAAGGCGGTCGACAAGTTCGAATACCGCCGCGGCTACAAGTTCAGCACCTATGCCACCTGGTGGATCAGGCAGGCGATCACCCGCTCGATCGCCGACCAGGCCCGCACCATCCGCATCCCGGTCCATATGATCGAAACGATCAACAAGCTGGTGCGCACGTCGCGGCAGTTCCTGCACGAGGAAGGCCGCGAACCGACGCCGGAAGAAATGGCCGCGCGGCTTTCCATGCCGCTCGAAAAGGTGCGCAAGGTGATGAAGATCGCCAAGGAGCCGATCAGCCTCGAAACGCCCATCGGCGACGAGGAAGATCCGCACCTGGGCGATTTCATCGAGGACAAGAATGCCGTGATCCCGGTCGATGCCGCGATCCAGGCGAACCTCAAGGAAACCGTGACACGGGTTCTGGCCTCGCTCACCCCGCGTGAAGAGCGCGTGCTGCGCATGCGTTTCGGCATCGGCATGAACACCGATCACACGCTGGAGGAAGTCGGCCAGCAGTTCAGTGTGACCCGCGAACGTATCCGCCAGATCGAAGCCAAGGCGCTTAGGAAGCTCAAGCACCCGAGCCGCTCGCGGAAGATGCGTAGCTTCCTGGATCAGTAAGCTGGCGCAAGATTCAAGCGTTACAATCTGGACCGTGCGAGGATTGTGATGAACGCAAGCGCCGAAGATCCGGCCGAGGTGTTCCGGGTCTCAATGCGGACCCGGATACTTTTACCGTTAGCGGTCTCGGTATTCGGGATCATTCCGCTCGGTTCGCTATACTTGGCGTTCGGCACCGGCTCGTTCGAAATCTCCGCCGGTTCATCCGGCTGGAAAGGCACGCCTGTATGGCTCATCCTGACGTTATGCTGGCTCGCGTTCCTTTGGTTTCTCTTCGTCTTTGCCCGCATGCTCAAATATTACCGCCGACCCCAGATGTTCACCCTTTCGAAGGGGGAAATTGAGATCGGCGGTGAACGTGTTCCCAAATCCCAGATCATGGAAATTCGCGGACGCGGATTGTTTGGCGATACAATCGTGCTCAGCAAGGCTGGCACATTCACGATCCACCCCCAGCTGACGCGAGGCGGGATCGGCGCGCTCCACCGCCATTTCCGGCGCCGATACGATGCCAAGGCCTTTGCCGAAGTGCCTTGGCTTGTGGGAAAATAGCCCCGCCGCCGCCATTCCCTCTTGGCAAGTTCATTGTGCAGTGCAACAAAATGCGTAGCCGAAGGGAAGTACAGCCATGCCAACCATTGCCATTATCAGCCAAAAGGGCGGATCCGGCAAGACCACCATCGCCCTGCACCTCGCCGCCAGCGCGACGCAGGCCAAAAAGCCGGCCTGCGTGATCGACACCGATCCGCAGGCCACCGCAGCCGCATGGGGTGACTGGCGTGGCGATTTCTTCCCGCTGGTGGTGACCAGCCCGCCGGCCCGGCTCGCCAAGACGATCGAGCGCGCGCACAAACAAGACGACGTGCAGGTCGTCGTGATCGACACCCCGCCCCATGCCGAGGCGGCGATGCGCGAAGCAATCAAGGCGGCGGACCTGGTGCTGATCCCTTCACGCCCGCGCGCCTTTGACCTTCACGCCCTCGAAGCTGTAGCCGAAATGGTCGAATTCGCCGGAAAACCGGCTTTCGTCGTGCTCAATGCTGTGCCGTCGGGTGCGACCAGGCAAGTCGCCGAAGCGACCGAAACCGCCAAGAGCCTTGGTCTGAAAACCTGCCCAGTAACCTTCGGCGAGCGCGCGGATTTCCACCGCTCTTCCGCCAAGGGCGAAGTCGCCTCCGAAATCGACGCCGAAGGCAAGGCCGCGGCCGAAGCGGCAGCACTCTGGAAATGGGCCGCGCGCCAGCTGAAGTAGCCGCACCCAAGCTGCACTACTACACCGCCACGCTGGCGCTTATCGCCTGGTCCCCGATAATCAGGGTTTGCCTTCATCGACGGGGATCGATCATGCCTTTCAAAATCCGTGCGGCCGCCCTGGCGAGCGCCCTTGCCTTTATTCCATCGGCTGCGCAGGCACAGGCCAGTAAGGCAGAACTCGCCGAACTGGAAGACGCCAAGGTCATCGTGCAGGCAGTAGTGCCGGCGTCTGACCGGACAGCCAGCATGCAGCGCGTGATGAAAGTCATCGGCCAACAAATGGTCCAATCGGGCCTGCTCGATACCAATGACCCGGAAATGTCCCGGCTGTTCGATGACTTCATGGCCTATCTTCCTGAGCGACTGCAGCCCGTCATCGATACGTTCGGAGACGACATGGCGCATGCCATGGCGCAGGCCTATGTCCGCGAATTCTCGGCCAGCGAACTCGTGCAGATCCGCAAATTTGCCGAAACGCCGGCGGGCAAGCATTACCTTGGCGCCAGCATGAAGCTGCTGGAGGATCCGGCAGTCGCCGCTGCAAACCAGCGCTTCCTCGCCTCGCTCCAGACCGAATTCGATCCGATCATGACCGAATGGGACCGGCGGATCAGGCAATACCAGGCCGAGCAGCGATCAAGTTATGATGGTGCGGCAACTGACAGCTACGAGCCACCGATTATGGCCCCCATCCTGCCCCCCTGCGCCTCCGGCACCCCCAGCACCACCGCGCTGAGGCCCAGCGCGCGGGCAGGGAAAAACCGCGTCACAGGGGTGGCGGGAATCGCTCGCCTTCCCTATGTCGCCCGCATGCGCATCGCCATCGCCTCTGACCACGCCGCCACCGACCTCAAGGCCGAGCTTGCCGAATGGCTGATCGAGCTTGGCCATGAAGTGGCCGACCTTGGCCCGCACTCGACGGAGAGCGTCGATTATCCCGACTATGGTTACAAGCTGGCCGCAGTGGTTGCTGAAGGCACCGCCGAACGCGGCATCGCTCTGTGCGGATCGGGCATCGGCATTTCGATCAGCGTCAACCGCCACCCGCTGGTGCGCTGCGCGCTGGTATCCGAGCCGCTTTCTGCCGCCCTGGCGCGGGAGCACAATGACGCGAATGTCATTGCGCTCGGCGCCCGGCTGACCGGTATCGAAATGGCGAAGGCCTGCGTCGAAACCTTCCTCGACACGGAGTTTGCCGGTGGCCGCCACCAGCGCCGCGTCGACAAGCTATCCAACCCTCCGTCTGACACTGACACGATCGAGCCCCTGCAATGAGCACTGCGCCTTCCCAGAACAACAGCATCATGCACCGCTTCTGGCATGACAGCCTGGCTGATGCCGATCCGGAGGTGGCGGCCGCCGTCTCCAAGGAATTGAAGCGCCAGCAGGACAAGATCGAACTGATCGCGAGCGAGAACATCGCCTCCAAGGCAGTGCTTGAAGCGACCGGCAGCGTGTTCACCAACAAATATGCCGAAGGCTATCCGGGCAAGCGCTATTACGGCGGCTGCGACTATGCCGATGTGGTCGAAACGCTGGCGATCGAGCGCGCCAAGCAATTGTTCGGCTGCAATTTCGCCAACGTCCAGCCCAACTCCGGCTCGCAAATGAACCAGGCCGTGTTTCTGGCGCTACTGCAACCCGGCGACACCTTCATGGGCCTTGACCTCAATTCGGGCGGGCACCTGACGCATGGCTCGCCGGTCAACATGAGCGGCAAGTGGTTCAATCCGGTCAGCTATGGCGTGCGCAAGGATGACGAGCGGATCGACATGGACGAAGTTGCCGCCACCGCGCGCGAGCACAAGCCCAAGCTGATCATCTGCGGCGGCACCGCCTATTCGCGCACCTGGGATTTCAAGCGCTTCCGCGAGATTGCGGACGAAGTGGGCGCTTACCTGCTGTGCGACATGAGCCACATCTCGGGCCTGGTCGCCGGCGGCGCGCACCCTTCGCCCTTCCCGCATGCGCATATCGTGACCAGCACCACGCACAAGAGCCTGCGCGGCCCGCGGTCAGGCATCATCCTGTGGAATGACGAGGAACTGACCAAGCCGATCAACATGGCGGTGTTCCCCGGCCTGCAGGGTGGCCCCCTGATGCATGTCGTCGCGGCCAAGGCGGTGGCGTTCCTCGAAGCGCTGCGCCCCGATTTCAAGACCTATGCTCACGCGGTGGTTGAGAATGCGCGCGCGCTGGCCGCCAGCCTTGAGGAAAACGGCCTGCGGATCGTGTCCGGCGGCACGGATAATCACTCGATGCTGGTTGACCTCACGGCCAAGAATGTAACGGGCAAGGACGCGGAAAAGGGCCTCGATCGCGCCTGGCTCACCTGCAACAAGAACGGCATTCCCTACGACACGCGCAGCCCGTTTGTGACCAGCGGCATCCGCCTGGGCACTCCGGCGGGGACCACGCGCGGCTTTGGCCCGGCTGAATTCCGCAAGGTCGGCAAACTCATCGCCGAAGTCGTCGACGGGCTTGCCAAAAACGGCCCCGAGGGCGATGCTCAGGTAGAGGAAAGCGTGCGCAGCCGCGTTTCCGAACTGTGCGCTGCCTTCCCCGTCTATCCGGAGGGTTGAACCATGAGCGAGAATTCACCTGAAGAGCGCAGTATCTTTGACGATGCGAAGGACGAAGTGGTCGGCATGGCCAAACAGGGGGTCAAGCACCCCTCGACCAAGCCTGTTCTCACCGGCGCTGCGATCGGCGCAGTTGCTGCGGCATTGCTGCCGGTCGTGACCTGGCCCGTCGGCCTGGCGGCTGGTGCGGGTTTTGCGCTGTATCAGAGAATCAAGAAATAAGGCTCTGAATGCGCTGCCCTTTTTGCGCCCATGACGACACGCAGGTAAAAGACAGCCGCCCGACCGAGGATAATGCCTCGATCCGGCGCCGTCGCCAGTGTTCCAGCTGTGGTGCGCGCTTCACCACTTTCGAACGCGTGCAATTGCGCGAAGTCACCGTGGTCAAATCCGGTGACCGGCGCGAGGCGTTCGATCGCGGCAAGCTTGAGCAGTCGGTGGCGCTGGCCTGCCGCAAGCGCGGCGTGGACCAGGAGCGGATCGACCAGCTCGTCTCGGGTATCCAGCGCCAGGTTGAAACTGCGGGTGACGCCGAAGTTCCTTCGTCGCGGATCGGCGAAATGGTGATGAACGGCCTCCGCCAGATCGACAGCGTCGCCTATATCCGCTTCGCCAGCGTCTATCGCGATTTCAGCGAAGCCAAGGATTTCGAGGAATTCGCCAGCACCGTGCAGGAAGCGGCGCATGACGGCACAAAGTAACCAGCCAGCGATCGTGCTGGTGCGCCCGCAATTGGGCGAGAATATCGGCAAGGCCGCGCGTGCCATGCTGAATTTCGGGCTCACGGAGTTGCGACTGGTTGCGCCGCGCGATGGCTGGCCCAATCCTGACGCCGGCCCTTCCGCCGCCGGCGCCGATATCGTGCTCGAACGCGCGCGCGTTTACGAGACAACGGCTGAGGCGGTGGCGGATTGCGCGCATGTCTATGCCACCACCGTACGCAAGCGCGGCGTGACCAAGCCGGTCGTCGGCCCGGACGAGGCCGGCCGCGCTATCCATGCCGAGCCGGGCAAAAGCGCGATCCTGTTCGGGCCGGAGCGATCCGGGCTGGAAACCGAGGATGTAGCGCTGGCGCGCACGATCCTGACGGTGCCCATCAACCCGGAATTCGGATCGCTCAACCTGGCCCAGGCAGTAATCCTTTGCGCCTATGAGTGGTCGAAACAGGCCGATGTCGTTCAGCCGACCGCCGAGGATGAGGTCCTCCCCCCCGCCCCGCAAGCCGACCTCGACGGGTTGATCGCACACCTTGAACGAATGCTGGAACCCAAGGGCTATTTCCTGCCTGAAGCGCGCGCCGAAGCGACCCGCCGGACGCTTCGCACTGTCCTGACGAAGCCGGGCTGGGATCATCTGCAGGTGCGCACAATGCGCGGCGTGCTTTCGAGCCTGGAGCGGAAAGCTAGACCCTGACGCGATCCCATTCGTCGAATTCATAGGCGATCGACGCTTCCACCAGCTGGCCCCACATGGCTTCGATCGCGGCGCGCGGCAGCCCGCGAGCCTCGGCATCCGCCCCCGCCGCCGCGATCACCGCAGCCTTGCGTTCTTCGTCACGCACGCTTTCACGGGTCGGCTTGATCCGCGCCGCCGCGCGCATATAGCCGAAGCGGCGATCGAGCAGTGCCATCAGTTCGCGATCGGTCGCATCCACGCCGGCGCGCACCTCTGCCATGGTGGTGCATTGATCGGGCAAGGTAATTGTCTCGGTCATGCCGCGCCCTGTGAAGCGTGGCGGCGCATTTGTCGAGAGGGGCTGTACAACCAAGACACGATGCTTGACCTCGGGCCCAATCCTGCTATGCGCCCGCCTTCGCGAATTGGCCCCGTATCCCGGTGAAGCGGTGGCCGCGTCTGGCAACAGGTCAGGCGGTGCGATGCCGGGTTGAATGGTCACCATTGGGGTGACCCAGCAAATTGAAGGATACGACTTATGTCGAAGCGCAAGAGCGCCAAGTACAAACTCGACCGCCGGATGGGCGAAAACATCTGGGGTCGTCCGAATTCTCCGGTCAACAAGCGTTCCTATGGCCCGGGCCAGCACGGCCAGCGCCGCAAGGGCAAGATGTCCGACTTCGGCCTGCAGCTGCGCGCCAAGCAGAAGCTCAAGGGCTATTACGGCGACGTCACCGAAAAGCAGTTCAAGCGCACCTATCAGGAAGCGTCGCGCATGAAGGGCGACACCGGTCAGAACCTGATCGGCCTTCTCGAGCAGCGTCTGGACATGGTGGTCTATCGCGCCAAATTCGCACCGACCATCTTCGCCGCCCGCCAGCTGGTTTCGCACGGTCACGTCTCTGTGAACGGCGTGAAGTGCAACATCGCGAGCCGCCGCGTGGTGGTGGGCGATGTCGTCAGTCTGGGCAGCAAGGCCAAGGAAATGGCGCTCGTGATCGAAGCGCAGAGCCTGCCCGAGCGCGACATTCCTGACTACGTCTCGCCCGACGGCAACGACAAGGTGACCTTCACCCGCGTGCCGAAGCTTGACGAAGTGCCCTATCCGGTCACCATGGAACCGAACCTGGTTGTCGAGTTCTACTCGCGCTAATCGGTCTCAAAACCAGTTATCAGAAGGGCGGCCTTGCGGGGCCGCCCTTTTCGTTTGTGGCCCACGCTGCGGTTCGCTAGTCAAAGCACCATGGAAATTTTGTTGATCGACGGACATCCGGCTGCCGCCCGGCTGTCCAGCCACGTGCTCGATATGTATCAGGCGGCCTTGCCATCCGATGCCAAGGTTACCCGAATTGCGGTGCGCGATCTGGCCTTCGACCCGGTCTTGCATCACGCCTATGCCAAGCGGACTGAATGGGAAGACGATCTCCATTCCTTTGCAGGGTTGCTCGACGCCTGCGACCATCTGGTCATTGCATTTCCGATGTGGTGGGGCAGCGAGCCTGCCCCGCTCAAGGGGCTGATCGACCGTGTGTTCCTGCCCGGCTTCACCTTTGCATATCACGACAATGACCAATGGTGGGACCGGCTGATGGAAGGCCGCTCCGCCGATGTGATTGCGACCATGGACACGCCGCCGTTCTTCCTGCGGCTCATGTACGGCGATGCAATCGTCAAGCGCTGGAAGCGCCAGGTACTGGGCTTTTGCGGCTTCAAGCCCGTACGGTTTCTCTCGCTTGGGCCGGTCAAGGGCGGCGCGGCCGACAAGCGCATGCCGCAATGGCGATCACGTGTCGAGAAGCTGGCGCGCTCGATCTGGGTTGCCGAACCGGCGAAGAAACAGTTGCGGCTCGACCGTTTCCTGACGCGCTAACCGGAAAAATAATCCCGCCGGAAGGTGGTTGCGAAAGCGGCAAAGCGCCCTTCCCCGATTGCCTCGCGCATCGCCTGCATCAGCTGTTGATAAAAACTCAGGTTATGCTCGGTCACCAGCATCGCACCCAATATCTCGCCCGATTTCTGCAAGTGGTGGAGATAGGCGCGCGAATAGGTGGCGCAGGTGGGGCACGTGCAGCGCTCGCACAGCGGGCCGGTATCCTCCGCATGGCGCGCATTGCGCAGGTTAAGCGGCCCGCTCCAGGTGAACGCCTGCCCGTTGCGGCCTGAACGCGTCGGCAGCACACAATCGAACATGTCAATCCCGCGCTCGACCGCGCCGACAAGATCATCGGGCTTGCCTACGCCCATCAGGTAACGCGGCTTGTCCCGCGGCAGCATGTCCGGCGCGAAATCGAGTGTGGCGAACATCGCCTCCTGCCCTTCACCCACGGCCAGCCCGCCCACGGCATAGCCATCAAAGCCGATCTCGATCAGCTTTTCGGCGCTGATCCGGCGAAGGCCCTCGTCCAGCGCGCCCTGCTGGATGCCGAACAAGGCTGCGCGGCTGGCGTGCTCGCCGCCACTGTCAAACCCGTCGCGGCTGCGCTTCGCCCAGCGCATCGACAGTTCCATGCTTTTGGCGATCACATCGCGCGGCTGGTCGGCGCGCGGGCATTCGTCGAACGCCATCACGATGTCGCTGCCAAGCAGGCGCTGGATCTCCATCGAGCGCTCGGGCGTGAGCATGTGTTTCGAACCATCGATATGACTGCGAAACTCCACCCCGTGCTCGGTCAGCTTGCGCAATTCGCTGAGGCTCATCACCTGGTAGCCGCCGCTATCGGTCAGGATCGGGCGATCCCAGTTCATGAAGCGGTGCAAGCCGCCAAGCCTCGCCACCCGCTCCGCTCCCGGTCGCAGCATCAAATGATAGGTGTTGCCGAGGATAATGTCGGCGCCAGTCGCACGCACGCTCTCCGGCTTCATCGCCTTGACTGTTGCGGCGGTACCCACCGGCATGAAGGCGGGCGTGCGGATTTCACCGCGCAGCATCGAAATGCTGCCGGTGCGCGCCTTGCCATCGGTCGCATGGATAGTGAAGTCGAAGCGCTGTGCCATCGCCAGAGCCGCTAGCGACAGCGGCGCGCGATGTCACCCGTCCAATCGCATGGGATATGGCAAAGGGCCGGAAGCGCGCTGAGCCTCCGACCCTTATACAACTCGAACCGAACCGGTTCAGAAGTTGAACACGACGCCTGCGGTTGCCCGCAGCGAGTCGAAAGAGATTGTGTCGACGCCGACACGAACGGCGGCATTGCGACCGCCGAGGCCGAATTCGCCGCCAACGCCTACGATGTAGTCGCCCTCGCTATCCGGCAGGCCTTCGGGAAGCTCGGCATCAAGGATTGCCTCAAGGTCCAGATCGACCTCCTGATATCCGCCGCGCAGGTAGATCTTGGAATTCTCGCTGGTGCGGATGCCCAGTCTTGCGGCAATGCCGTACTCATTGTCGATCGCGTCAGTGCCGAAATGGTAATTGGCCTCTGCGCCAACAAACAGCTTCTCTGTTACAGGGAAATCGACCCCGGCAACCACGCCGAAAATAGCACCGCTGTCGTCGACATCGAATGTGTCATCGTCCACGCCAAGGTCATGATAACCGGCCGACAGCCCGACAAAGGGTTCTGCCGTGCCGCCATCTTGCGCGCTCGCAGCTGTGGGAATGACCAGCGCAGCAGCGAATGCGCTTGAAGCTGCGATAAGGGGGGTACGCATGTAATTTCCTCCATTGTTTTGGCCCAAAACGGGCGTGACATGGAGGTGATGCCCGCAGGATTGCTGGCAGATGAATCGCAAATTCAGAAACTTACAGCGTCGACGAAGTGCCGGGCAAAGCCGACGAATGGCAAGCCAGGCAAGCCGATCCGGAACTATGCCCTTAGGCGCCAGCCCGTCTTGAAGATGTAAGCGATGATCGCGACGCAAACCGCCAGAAAGCCCAGAGTGATCGCGAAGCTGATCCCGATGCTCACGTCTGCGCTGCCGTAGAAGGTCCAGCGCAGCCCGCTGACCAGATAGACGATCGGGTTGGCAAGCGCGATCGTGTCCCACGGCTTGGGCAGCATATCGATCGAGTAGAATGTCCCGCCAAGGAAGGTTAGCGGAGTGAGAAACAGCATCGGGATAATGCCCAGCTTCTCGAAATTGTCCGCCCACACGCCCAGGATAAAGCCGAACAGGCTGAAGGCGGACGCGACCAGCACGATATAGACCAGCGAAAGCAGCGGATGCGCGATCGAATAGTCGACGAACAGCCGCGCGGTAAGGAGGATGATCGCAGCGAGGATCAGGCTCTTGGTTGCCGCCGCGCCGACGAAGCCGATCAGCGTTTCCGCCACGCCCACCGGCGCGCTCAGTAGTTCGTAGATCGTGCCGGTGAAGCGCGGCATGTAGATGCCGAAGCTCGAATTGCTGGTGGTTTCCCCCAACAGGGTAAGCATCAGCAGGCCGGGAATGATGAAGGCGCCGTAGTCCACCCCGCCAAGATCAGGCATGCGGCCACCGATCGCCGCGCCGAACACGATGAAATAGAGCGATGTCGTGAGCACGGGCGCCAGCACCGACTGGAAGGCCGTGCGCAGGAAGCGCACCAGTTCGCGCTTGTAGATCGACCAGGTTGAACGCCACGCAATCATGCTGCGACTTCCCCGTGATCGAGCAGCGAGACGAAGATCTCCTCAAGGCTGCTCTCGCGCGTGTCGATCCCGATGTAATCGACCCCCGCGCGGGTCAGCGCCTTGGTCAGATCGGCGACTTCGGCCTTGCCCTTGCCGGTGCCGTCGCCACCGCGATAGCGCAGCGAAGTGCCGCCATGCTCCAGCTCGACCGGGAAGCCGGCGATGGCTGGCGGTATCTCGCTCATCGGCGCGGCCAGCGCGATATGCGCCTCCGTCCGGCCCAGTTTCGCCATCATCGCCGCCTTGTCATCGACGGTGATGATCCGTCCCTTGTTGATGATCCCTACCCGATCGGCCATTTCCTCGGCCTCTTCAATATAGTGGGTGGTAAGGATGATGGTGACGCCGCGTGCGCGCATCTCGCCAATGATCGCCCACATGCCCTTGCGCAGTTCGACATCGACCCCGGCGGTCGGCTCGTCCAGGAACAGCAGGTCCGGTTCGTGCGCCAGCGCCTTGGCGATCAGGACGCGCCGCTTCATCCCGCCCGAAAGCGCCATGATCCGCTCGTTGCGCTTGTCCCACAGGCTCAGGCTCTTGAGGATTTCCTCGATCCGTTTCTTGTCCGGCGGCAGGCCGAACAGCCCGCGCGAATAGCTGACCGCGCGGATCACCGGCTCGAACATGTCGGTGCTGAGTTCCTGCGGCACCAGGCCGATCCGGCGCCGCGCCTGCCGCCAATCCGTTGCCATATCGTGCCCGAAGGCGCGCATCGTGCCGCCGGTCGGCCGCACCAGCCCGCACACTGCGCCGATCAGCGTGGTCTTGCCCGCACCATTGGGGCCGAGCAGCGCGAAAATCTCGCCCTTGCGGATTTCCAGGTCGACATTGTCGAGCGCCTTCAGCCCGCCCGGATAGGTCTTGCTGAGGCCGCGCAGCTCTAGGATAGGTTCGCTCATTGCAACTTATCTAGGGCAAGAGCAGCGAGGAGTCACCATAGGAATAGAAGCGATATTCGTGTGCGATTGCATGGGCATAGGCCGCCATCATCCGCTCACGCCCCATTAGCGCGCTGACCAGCATCATCAGGGTCGATTTGGGCAGGTGGAAATTCGTCATCAGGCCATCCACGCCCTTGAAGCGATAGCCGGGGGTAATGAAGATCGCGGTATCGCCTTCGAACGGCGCTATGGTGCGATCCTCGCGCGCCGCACTCTCCAGCAAGCGTAGCGAGGTGGTGCCCACCGCGATGATCCGTCCGCCAGCAGCGCGCGCGGCATTTAGCCGGTCTGCCACCTCGGGCGTGATCCGGCCCCATTCGGCGTGCATCTGGTGATCGTCGGTATCGTCGGCCTTCACCGGCAGGAAGGTGCCCGCGCCGACGTGCAGCGTCAGCATCTCGCGCTGGATCCCGGCGGCATCGATGGCATCGACCAGGCGCTGGGTGAAATGGAGCGAGGCGGTGGGCGCGGCAACTGCCCCGTCCTTCTCCGCGAACATCGTCTGGTAATCCTCGCGATCCTGCGCATCGACGCCGCGCTTGCCCGCAATGTAAGGTGGCAGCGGCATGGTGCCGGCGCGGTCGAGCAGCACTTCGACCGGCTCCTCGCCTTCGAAGAACAGTGTGAAACTGCCATCGGCATGGCGCGCTTCGGCAATGGCGGTGACCCCGCCGCCGAACACCAGCTGGTCGCCTTCTTTCAGCCGCTTGGCATTGCGGATAAAGGCAATCCAGCGGCGCAAGTCCTCGCGCTTGTGCAGCGTGGCGCCGATCTTGGCCTCGCCCCCCGCCCTGCGCCCTTCGAGCTGGGCCGGGATGACCCGCGTATCGTTGAACACCAGCACATCGCCAGGATTGAGCAGCTGCGGCAGGTCGCGAACGCCCCTGTCTTCAAATGGCCCCTCCCCGCGCACAACCAGCATACGCGCGGCATCGCGCGGGCGCACCGGGCGCAAGGCAATCCGCTCTGGCGGAAGCTCGAAATCGAACAGGTCAACGCGCATGGGCAGCGCCATAGTGAGTTCCTGCGCACGCAGGAACCCATAGCAAATGTGAAAAACCGAAAATTCTGCGCTCCTGCTTTCGCAGGAGATCACCTGGCCTTGGGCGAATTAGAGCGGCGCGCTCAGCATGTCAGCGGTGATTTCCTCATCCGCCTGCGGCATGGGTGCCGCCGGGCGCGGCTTGCCATCCGCCGCAATCGAGGCCTGCACGATTCGGGTCGGGTTAGCGGGCGGCTCCCCCCGGTTGATCGCATCGACCGCGGCCATGTTGGAGATCACGCGGCCGAAGTTGGTGTAGCGCTTGTCCAGGCTGAAGCGCGGATAGAACACGATGAAGAACTGGCTGTTCGCGCTGTCTTCGCTTGCCGCACGCGCCATCGACACCGTGCCGCGGATATGCGGCATCGGATTGAACTCTGCCTTGAGGTCCGGCAGCGCGGAACCGCCCTGGCCAGTGCCGGTTGGGTCACCACCCTGCGCCATAAAGCCTTCGATCACGCGGTGGAAAATGATCCCGTCGTAAAAACCCTGCCGCGTAAGCGTCTTGATCCGCTCGACATGGTTCGGCGCCCAACTGGGCATCAGGCGGATCGCCACCCGCTCGCCATTGGACAGGTCCAGCAGCCAGACATTCTCCGGGTCTTCGCTCACGTCATAGCTGATCGTGCCATAATTGCGCTGGTCGGCCGCAGCCGGTGCAGGCATCGCTTCTTCCGACGCGGCCTCGTCCTGCGCGGAAACGGCAAGAGGTGCAGCAAGCATGCCAAGCGAAGCAGCGGCAAGGAGAAATTTCTTCAGCATGGGTGACGTCACGAAGGCCTGTGTTCCTTGAATTTCGGGCTGCGGTCTAGCCGCACATCTCTGTCGCCGCAATGAATGATCGGCCGCGGGTGCACAGCTATCTGGCAACGCGGGCCATCACATCTGCGCGTACCTGCGGTGTGACGAACTTGGAGATGTCTCCGCCGTAAATCGCGATTTCCTTGACCAGGCGGCTGGCAATCGGCTGCAGCGCAACATCGGCCATCAGGAACACCGTTTCGATATCGTGGTTGAGCTGGCGGTTCATGCCGGTGAGCTGGTATTCATATTCGAAGTCGGTCACCCCGCGAATGCCGCGGATCACCACCTGAGCGCCCATCTTTTCGGCAAAATCCATCAGCAGCGAGCTGAAGCCCACGACACGGATATTCGCGCCACCGATGCTCGCCACTTCGCGCTCGACCATGGCGATCCGTTCGTCGTCCGAAAACATCGGCGACTTGGCGGCATTGGTGGTGACGCCGATGATCAGCTCGTCGACCAGTTTCGCGCCGCGCTCGATGATGTCCATATGGCCGAGCGTAATCGGGTCGAACGTGCCGGGGTAGATCCCGATGCGATGTGTCATCTGTCCCTCTCCACGATATAGCGCGCGACCGCGGCCAACATACGGGCGTCATCGCCATGCGGGGCAAGCCGCGCGATGGCCTGGTCGACAAGCGCCCGCGCCTGCTCTCGCGCCTTGTCGACGCCCATCAGCGTCACGAAAGTCTGCTTGCCCTGGCTCTCATCCTTGCGCAGCGCCTTTCCTGCCTTCTCTGCGTCCCCCTCGACATCGAGCAAGTCATCCGCAATCTGGAAAGCGAGGCCAATGTCACGGGCATAGGCGCGCAGGTGATGGCGCCCCTCGGGCGGCACATGACCCATGATCGCGCCCATTTCCACCGAGGCAGCGAGCAGCGCGCCGGTCTTCAATTGCTGCAGCCGGGTGATGGTGTGGAGATCGTAATCCGATCCTTCCGCCATCATGTCCATCATCTGGCCGCCGGCCATGCCGTCCCAACCGCTGGCCTTGCCCAACGTCATGATCAGTTCGGAGCGGGTGAAAGGATCGGTGCTGGTTTCCGTATCGGCGAGGATCTCGAAAGCCAGCGCATGCAGCGAATCGCCCGCCAGCACGGCGGTGGCCTCGTCGAAGGCCTTGTGCAGCGTGGGTTTGCCATGGCGCAAATCGTCATCGTCCATGCACGGCAGGTCGTCATGGATCAGCGAATAGACATGGATCGCCTCGACCGCGCAGGCCGCCCGCAGCGCCCGGTCGCGATCGACCCCGAACAGTTCGGCAGTGCTGACCAGCAGCAACGGGCGCACCCGCTTGCCGCCACCGATGGCGGCATAGCGCATCGCCTCCACCAGTCGCGCGCGCGTGTCTTGCGGCACCGGCAACAGCGCGTCGAACACGCTGTCGACCTCGCGCTGCACCTGCGCCAACCCGTCCTTCAAAAGGCTGTGATCGCTCCCCCCGGCCATGTGTCTAGCTTTCGGAATCGAACGGTGCGGTGCCAACCGCTGCACCCGAAGCATCGGTCACGATCCGTTCGATCCGCGCCTGCGCATCGTCGAGGCGTTTCTGGCAGTGCTTGCGCAAGGCCTCGCCGCGTTCGTAGAGCGCAATCGACTGGTCAAGCGGCACATTGCCGCTTTCCAGCTGCTGCACGATCTCTTCCAGCGCAATCAGCGCCTGCTCGAAGGAGAGTTGGGAAATATCGCTCGTGTCGGAAATGGTGATGGTCCTTTTCGAATGACGCGCGAGCATTGACCGCCGCGGCGCGGGCGGTCAAGTTGTCAGTCAGCAACACAAACGGGGGAATAGCCGATGAGCAAGTGGATAATCGCCTACATCGCCGCCGCAATCGCCTTTGGCATCCTCGATTCGATCTGGCTGAGATGGGCGGGACCCAACCTGTATCGCCCGGTGATCGGCGAGATCATGGCAGAGGAATTCCGGGTGGTGCCCGCCGCCGCGTTCTACCTGATCTACCTGGCGGGCATGGTGTGGTTTGCGATTCGCCCCGGAATCGAAAGCGGCCAGGTAAGCGCTGCGGTGCTCAACGGCGCTCTGCTCGGCGCGCTGTGTTATGCAACTTTCGATCTTACCAGCCAGGCCGTGTTCAAGGTTTGGTCCACCCATGTCAGCGTGATCGACATTGCCTGGGGCGCGTTTGCGACGGCAACCGCCAGCGCCGTGGCGACCTGGGTGACGCTGAAATTCGCGAGTTAGCCCGTGTTCGTCGGACATTTCGCCCCTGCCTTCGTCGCCGCCGCTGTCAGCCCGCGCGCGCCAAGGCTGGGCACGCTTTTCGTCGCCGCGCAGCTGGTCGACTGGGCCTTCATGCTGTTTTTCATGGTGGGTGTGGAGCAGGCCCGGATCACGCCGGGCATCACGGTGATGAACCCGCTCGACCTCTACCACATGCCCTATACGCACAGTCTGCTGGGCACGCTGATTTTCGCAGGCTTTTTTGCGCTGATCATCGGCTTTACACTACGCAGCACTGCGGCAGCATTCTGGACCGGCTTCGTCGTCGTTAGCCATTGGCTGCTTGACCTGGTGGTTCACCGCCCCGACCTAACCCTCGCCGGCGGCGACACAAAGATGGGCTGGGGCTTGTGGAACTATCCCTGGATCGAAATCCCGCTCGAACTCGGCATCACTGTGCTCGCTTTCTATGGATACATACGCGCCACCAAGGGCCCGATCGGCCCGCCGCTTGTCCTGATTGCCGTGATGCTGCTGTTCCAGGCGATAAGCTGGTTTGGCCCGCAACCAACCGAATATTCGATCTGGCTGCCGCTGACCGCACTCATTGCCTTTGGCGTGATCACTGCGCTGGCCTGGTGGGTCGGGGACAATCGCTGGCACAAGCACGCACGGGACTGGCGATAGCGACGCTCTGGCGCTAAGGGCGCGGGCATGGCTACCTTGACCTCGCACATCACGCCCGAAATCGTAGAACAGCACGGCCTTTCGCCGGAGGAATATGAGCGCGTCCTGCATGCGCTGGGGCGCGAGCCGAACCTGGTCGAACTGGGCATCTTTTCGGTGATGTGGAGCGAGCATTGCAGCTACAAGAGCTCGCGCCTGCACCTCAAGAAACTGCCGACCGAGGCGCCCTGGGTTATCTGCGGCCCGGGGGAGAACGCCGGCGTTATCGACATCGGTGACGGACAGGCGGCGATCTTCAAAATGGAGAGCCACAACCACCCCAGCTATATCGAACCTTATCAAGGCGCGGCGACTGGCGTGGGCGGCATATTGCGCGACGTCTTCACCATGGGCGCGCGGCCCATCGCCAATGCCAATGCACTGCGCTTTGGCCGGCCTGACCATCCCAAGATGCAGCACCTCGTCAAAGGCGTGGTCGCGGGGATCGGCGGCTATGGCAATTGCGTGGGCGTGCCGACCGTGTGCGGCGAGACCAATTTCCATGCCGCCTACGATGGCAACATCCTCGTCAATGCGATGACCGTCGGCCTCGCCGATGCCGACAAGATCTTTTACAGCGCCGCGACCGGCGTCGGCAATCCGATCGTTTATGTCGGTTCGAAGACCGGGCGTGACGGGATCCACGGTGCGACCATGGCCAGCGCCGATTTCGGCGAAGATGCCGAAGCCAAGCGCCCTACCGTGCAGGTGGGCGATCCCTTCACCGAGAAGCTGCTGATCGAGGCCTGCCTGGAACTGATGGCGACCGATGCCATCGTCGCGATCCAGGACATGGGCGCAGCGGGCCTCACCTCTTCCAGCGTGGAAATGGCGACCAATGGCAAGGCAGGTATCCGCCTCGACATGAACAAGGTGCCATGCCGCGAAGAGGGCATGACGCCGTATGAGATGATGCTGAGCGAGAGCCAGGAGCGGATGCTCATGGTCTTGAAGCCCGGCAAGGAAGCCATGGCGGAGGCGATCTTCAAGAAGTGGGAGCTCGATTTCGCAGTCATCGGCGAAGTCACCGACACGCAGCACATGGTGCTCGAGTTCAATGGCGAGGTGGTGTGCGACATCCCGCTCGGCCCGCTCGCTGCCGATGCCCCGCTGTATGACCGCCCCTATCTCTCGAAAGAGGAATATGCCGTCTGGGCCGGGGTAAAGCCGATGACCGACCGGCCCGACAGTGCGGATGTCGGCGCGGACCTGCTCAAGCTGATGGCCAGCCCCAACCTCGCCAGCAAGCGCTGGATTTACGAGCAGTATGACAGCCAGGTGATGGGCGACACGCTGCAAACCGGCGGCGATGCCGGCGTGGTGCGCATCCACGGCACGAAAAAAGCGCTGGCGATCACCACTGATTGCACTCCGCGGTACGTCTATGCCGATCCCTACGAGGGCGGTAAGCAGGCGATTGCCGAGGCCTATCGCAACCTTTGCGCGGTTGGCGCGCGCCCGCTGGCGGTGACCAACTGCCTCAATTTCGCCAACCCGCAGCGCCCCGAGATCATGGCGCAGCTGGTCCACGCGCTCGAAGGCATGGGCGATGCCTGCCGCATGCTCGACTTCCCGATCGTGAGCGGCAACGTCAGCCTCTATAACGAAAGCAAGGCGACCGGCGGTGGCTCCGCCATCCTCCCTACCCCGGCCATCGGCGGCGTGGGCATCATCGACGATTATGGGCAGATGATGACGCTGGGCTTCAAGAACGCCGGTGACACACTCTACCTCGTCGGCCCCGAATTCTGGGCGCGCCCTGACCCGACCCGCTCGCACCTCGGCAAGTCGCTGTGGCTCAGCGTGGTCCATGGCCGCGACGAAGGCCGCACCCCGCCCACCGACCTCGTCATCGAGCGCAATGCCGGCATGATCATCCACGAACTGATTGCCGACGGGCTGGTCAACGCCGTGCATGACCTTTCGGATGGCGGCCTTGCGGTCGCGCTCGCGGAAATGGCGTTGGCGGGCGGGCTCGGCGCAGAGGTCGAAGCCAACGCGGATTACACCGCAGCGCAGTGGTGGTTCGGCGAAGACCAGGGCCGCTATGTCGTCTCGGTTCCCGATACCGAAGCGCTCAATGCGGCGCTTGCCAAGGGCACGGAGAATGCCGAGACCGCGCAGATCGGCTTCCGCCGCATCGGCACAGTTGGTGGTGACAGCCTGCTGGGCGTGAAGCTCGCTGACTTGCGCGAAGCGCATCAGAGCTTCTTCCGCGACTGGATGGAGGGGTGAGCCTTCCACCCGTCATTGCGAGCCTTGCGCCAGCAAGGCGCGGCAATCCATCATGATGCCTCGCAACATGGATCGCCGCGTCGGGCTGACGCCCTCCTCGCGATGACGAGTTAGGGTGTCAGACCTCCTCCAGCCCATCCTGCATTACGGCGGGCACTGGCTGGTGCCCTTCGTCTTCGCATGGTTGCTGTGGCGTTCCGACTGGAAGCGCGCGGGTCTCGTCATCGCCGCTGCAAACCTGATCGACCTCGATCACTTGCTGGCGGACCCGATCTTCGATCCCGATCGCTGCAGCATCGGCTTCCACCTGCTCCACGGCTGGGAGGCTGCGATCGCCTATCTGCTGATGCTGGGCGTGCCGAAATGGTGGGTGCGCGCGCTGGGAATTGGGGCATTGTGGCATTTGGCGGTCGACTATGGCGATTGCCTGATGCAAAACATGTGAGATGACAGAAGGTTATTCAGGGGCGCCGCTCGCCAAGAAGCTATCACTGCGCGACGGGCAGCGCTGCTGGTTTCATGCCATGCCCGACCATGTGCAGGACGAGATCGACGAATATGCGCTCGAGCTGACCTTCGTTGGCTATCCGGCGGAAGGGATCGATGCGGCGCACATCTTCGTGAGCGAGCGCGCCGAGCTCGAACGCCTGCTCGCCTCGCTTCGCCACCAGATCGCCAGGGACGGCCATATCTGGGTCAGCTGGCCCAAGAAAGTCTCGAAAGTCGAAACCGATATCAAAGAGGACACCATCCGCGAGGTCTGCCTGCCGCTGGGGCTGGTCGACACCAAGGTCTGCGCGGTGGACGAGACCTGGTCCGGCCTCAAGCTCGTGATCCGCAAGGAGTTGCGATGACCGCGCCAGGCACGAAGACGACGCTAAGCCTCGTCGCCTTCATCGTCTTTATCGACATGGTCGGGATCGGGCTGATCATCCCGGTAATGCCGACGCTGCTTGAGACGCTCACGGGCGAAAGCATCGACCGCACCGCCGAAATCGGCGGCTGGCTGCTGTTCGCCTATGCGCTGATGCAGTTCCTGTTCGCGCCGCTGGTGGGCGGGCTGTCGGACCGTTACGGCAGGCGACCGGTGCTGCTGCTGACGCTGTTCCTGCTGGGGATCGACTATGTGATCATGGCCTGGGCGCCGGAACTGTGGTGGCTGTTCGTCGGGCGGCTGATGGCGGGCGTGATGGGGGCAAGCTGGGCTGCCGCGAACAGCTGCGTCGCCGATGTGGCGAAGCGCGAGGAGCGCGGCAAGTATTTCGGCATCCTAGGCGGAGCGGGTGCCAGCGGGTTCGTGATCGGGCCCGCGATCGGCGGCGTCCTGGGCAGCTATGGCGAACGCTTGCCCTTCATCGCTGCGGCCATTTTGTGCTTCATCGGCGCCGCCGTGGGCTATTTCCTGCTGCGTGAAACGCTGCCGGTAGAGAAGCGCAGGCACTTCACGATGGCCCGCGCCAACCCCTTCGGAACGATCATCCAGATGGCCAAGACGCCAGTCGTGCTCGCCTTCCTTGGCATCATCTTCCTGATGCAGCTGGCGTCGCAATCGACCTTCTCGGTCTGGGCCTATTACAACGTCCTCGCCTTTGGTTGGGGAGAACTGGCGATCGGCCTGAGCGTGGCGCTTTACGGCTTGTTGCTTGCGATCGTTCAAGGCGGCCTGACCGGCCCGTGCATCACCCGCTTCGGTGCCAAGGCCACCACGGTCTTCGGGTTCCTGTTCGCGATCCCCGCCTATGTCCTGTTCGCCTTTGCGCCGGGCAGCTGGGCCATGATCGTGGGGATCGTATTCGGTAGCTTTGCCGGGCTGACCTTCCCCGCCATGCAGCAATTGATGACGGAGCGCATTTCGGATGATGCGCAAGGAGAATTGCAGGGTGCGATCGCTTCGATGGTCAGCCTGACCAGTATTGTCGGGCCGATCGTGATGACGGGTCTGTTCGGCGCCTATGCCGACGAACAGGGGCTGTTTTTCCCCGGCGCGCCGTTCCTGCTGTCAGTCGTGATCCTGCTGGTGGCCCTTGCCGCCCTGCGCTGGAACCTCGCGCGGATCGCTCTGGCTACGAACTAGCGCGGCCTCGCTGCAGCTGCGCCGAACAGCACAAGCCATGCGATCTGCGGCAGATAGGTAAGCAGGGCACCGTGCAAGTCCATCCCGATCATGCCGCTGGCGAGGTGAAATGCCGTGGCCGTGCCCACCAGCACACCCAACCCGGCCACCCAGTGCCAGCCCATGCGCCATAGCGCCACGCCAAAAAGGGCAAACGATATACCTGTCGAGACTGCGCCGAGCATGGCGAAGGACTGGTTCATTTCCCAGGCAAGTCGGCCGATATCTCTCCCGATCTCCGCTTCGGGATAGCGCCACAGGCCTGGTACCACGAAGCCGTTGATTGTCCCGGCGATCATGCCGCCCGCCTGTCCGGCGACAAAGGCGACCAGTCCGATTGTCGCGGGCAGGCGCTCGTCAAGCTCACGCCAGATCGCAAGCATCCCGGCAGTTTGGAGAAGCATGAAGAACAGCAATCCCCCGTGGACGATAGGCGTCCAGATCGTGCCATAATCGCCTCCGCTGGGATGGTTTGCCATCAGCACGAATGCCAGTACCGAAGCCCCGGCCACCAGCCATCCCGCCACCACTCCACCAACCATCCTGCCGTCGCTCATTACCTTTACCTTCCTGAAAAACTGTGCTTTCCCAGTGGATCACCGGGGGTGCGAACGACAATGGACAATCTCATCGAAAAGTCGGGCAGCCGGGCCGAGACACGCCAGCGGATCCTTGGAGTGTTCAACCGCCTGCTGCTGGAGGGCGCATCGCCAAGACCCGCAGTGGCACAGGTGATCGCCGAGGCAGGTATCGCGCGCTCTACATTCTACGATCATTTCGACGGGATCGAAGCGCTCTCGAACGAAAGCCTCGCCAACCTGTTTGGCGCGCTGGCCGACAGCCTTATCGCGGACCATAACGACGCCATGCTTGTGCCCCTGCTCGAGCATGTCTGGCAGAACCGCGGGTCCGGACGCGACCTGATATTGGAGCCACGCGGGCACAGAACCGAAGCCTTGCTGGCGCATGTCATCGAACAGCGATCGCAGGTTCTGAAAGACCGTCGGCTAAAGGCGATCCTGATCGCCGGGACGGTCTTTTCCGCGATAGCCGGGTGGGTATCCGGTCGAATCAGCACTCCACCGGAAGAGATGGCTCGGACGCTAAGACGCGCAACGTCGGCGATCCTTGCCGAAGCCTGAGATTGAGGGCGTTCAGGCAGCCTGTGCCTGCGATGCCATCAAGTCTTGCTGCAAATGCCCTTCAGCTTCGAGCTGCGCCAGGCATTGCCGGTAGATCACCGGCTTGCCGATATTGAGCCGCGCGCGCGCCGCATCGATATCTTCGCGCATCAGCGCTTCGATGTCCTCGTGTGCGATCTTGGCAGCCGCACGGCCCAGATCGCGACCTTCGCGCACTGCGGCAAACAGCGGTGCATTGGTGCGTGTAGTCTTTTGGATCTGGCGCGTTCCCGCATAGGCGATGAATTTCACGCCCAGATTGCGATTCTGCTCATAGCTGAAGCCCAGCAGACACGCCTCGCCCAGCGCATCACGACCATAGCCGCTCAGCACATGGAACAGATCATGCGTGTCCCGCAGCCGGTCGAAATACCATTGCGTCCAGTCTTGTGGCAGAGTTTCCGGCGGCGCCCACTTGTGGCTATCAGCGACAAGTCCGGCGGCGGTCAGCCCTTCGCTCTTCATGAAGCGGATGTAATGCTGGGCCACGCTGTTGGGCGCGCAATCGGCCCAGCGTTCATGGTCGTCCAGCATCGCGGGGATATTGACGCCGTTTTCAATATCGACCACGCCACGGTACGAGACAATGAAATCCCAAGCCTGATCATGACTGGCACGGCCTTTCAGGGCCTCGATGATGTGAAACACCTGTTCGGTATCTTCCTTGTCCGCCACCAGCTTGCGGAAATGCTTCCACACCTTGAACGGGCGGAAGCCTGAAAGCTTGCGATCAGGGGCTAGCAAAGGGCGATCGGACATCGGCATAATTCGACTCTCAATATCACCGCGCAACTTACAAGAATGTAAATTGCCTGTCCACGATCCTCGGCAAGTAACTAGCTTGCCTTTGAACGCGAATAGCCCTCAGGTATGCGCATGCAGAGCCACGAAACTGTCCCCTATTCGTTGCCGCCGGTTTCGGATGATGAAGCCATCGCCCGTGCGCGTGCGCTGCGCGACCGTTTGAAAGAGCGCCGCAGCTGCCGCTATTTCTCCGACGCGCCGGTGCCGCGCGAGGTCATCGAAGCCGCGATCGAGGCTGCCGGTAGCGCGCCCAACGGGGCGAACCACCAGCCCTGGCACTTTGCGGTGGTCTCTTCGCCCGCAACCAAGCGAGCGATCCGCGAAGCTGCCGAAGCGGAAGAACGCGCCTTCTATGCGGGCAAGGCATCGGACGAATGGCTCGACGCGCTCGCGCCGCTGGGCACAGATGACGACAAGCCTTTCCTCGAGACCGCGCCGTGGCTGATCGTCGTTTTCGCCCAGCGCAAGGGCGGGATCGACGAAGACGGGAAAACCCAGAACTATTACGTGAATGAGAGTGTGGGGATCGCTTGCGGCATGCTGATCGCGACGCTGCACGAAGCGGGTTGCGCCACCCTCACCCACACACCTTCGCCGATGGGCTTCCTGCGCGAGATCTGCGGCCGGCCCGAGCACGAGAAGCCGCTGATGATCGTGGTGGTGGGCCGCCCAGCGGAAGGCGCAACCGTACCCGCGCATGCGCTGAAGAAAAAACCGCTCAGCCAGATTGCAAGTTGGCTGTAGGATTGAGTGAGGGAGTACAGCCGATGCCGAAGAACTGGCCGATGTGGCTTGGACTGGTGCTGGGATTAGGCGCCATTGCTTTTGCCTTCGCCACGCAAACGGGCACGATCGAACAATGGAACAACGCCGCCAAATACACGGCGCGGGTGGGATTTCCCTTGCTGATCCTGGCCTATGTTGCGCGGCCACTGGTCGATCTGACCCGTTCCGACTGGTCGAAGGCGATCCTCGCCAAGCGCAAATACATCGGCCTGGGATTTGCCATGAGCCACACGGTGCACCTGGCCGCACTGGTGACTGCGATCGAAGTGTCCGGCGAAGGCAAGGGTCTCGTCACCTACGTGTTCGGCGGGCTGGCCTATGCCATCCTCTATGCGATGGCCTTCACCTCGAAAACCGCCGCGATGAAGGCGATGGGCAAGTGGTGGAAGCGGTTGCACCGCACCGGCATCCATTACCTGTGGTTCATTTTCCTGCAGAGCTATGTCGGGCGGATTTTCCGCGAGGAAACGATGAGCGAGGGTGTGCTGCTCGCGTCCGTGGCGATTGCAGCCGGCGGGATCCGCTTTGCCGCCTGGATCAAGCAGCGCAACCGGCGGGCGAAAGCGGTAACCGCCTAACCTGCAACCCACTCGCTCTCGGGGATCCCCAACAGCTTCAGCACCGAAGTCAGGTCACCGCGATCGATCCAGCCATTCGCCGCGAGTTTAGCCGCGGGCTTGGCGCGATAGGCCACACCGTAATCGGCCGCGACCAGCATCGGTATATCATTGGCGCCGTCACCGGTGGCCAGCGAAACCGCCCCCTCGCCCATTTCGGCCAGCTCGGCTTCCAGCGTTGCCCGCTTGACCGAGCTGTCGGTGATCGCTCCGACCAACTCGCCGGTCAGCTTGCCACCGTCGATCGCCAGGCGGTTGCCGACCACGCGCTCAAATCCAAGCTGCTCGCCAATCGGATCGGCGAAGTGATGGAACCCGCCGGTTACCAGCACGGTACGGCAGCCCTTCGACTTGAGCGTTTCGACCAGCACGCGGGCGCCGGGCATCGGCTTGATCCGGGTTGCCAGGCATTCGAAGATCGCCTCTTCGGAAAGATCGCGCAGCAGCATCACCCGCTCGCGCAGGGCGCTTTCGAAGTCGAGCTCGCCTTGCATCGCGCGCTCGGTAATCGCGGCGACATGGTGCTTGATCCCGGCGAAATCGGCCAGTTCGTCAATGCATTCCTGCCCGATCATGGTCGAATCCATATCCGATACGAACAGGCGCGGCAGGTCTATGTCGCTCGCCGCTACCAACATGTCAGCCGGGCCGAAGTGATCGCCCAGCACCTGCATCAGCTTGGCGGTGTCGGCTTCCGGCAGCGCCAGCTGCAGGACATCGCCCGATGTATCGAGCATCCGCGCCATCGCCACGCGCATGCCCTGTGCTTCCAGCGCACGGGTGGCCGCGTCGAGCCGTGTTTCAAGCTGCTGCGGGTCTGCTATCAGCCGGGCAATGGGCAAAGGAGATTCTCCAGTGAAAGGCGCGGTGGCGCTCATTGCAGGGCCGACCGCCAGCGGCAAGAGCGATCTTGCCGTGGAGCTGGCGCTGGCGCTGGAAAGCAGGGGTCGGCGCGGCGTGGTGCTCAATGCCGACAGCGCGCAGGTCTATGCCGATTTGCGGGTGCTGAGCGCGCGACCCTCAGAAGAGGATATGCGCGGGGTGGAACACCGGCTGTTCGGGGCATGGGATGGGGCAACACCTTGTTCGGCGGCGGATTGGGCGGCAGCGGCAAAGCGCGAGATCGCAGCACTCCATGCTGAGGGCGTCGTACCGATCCTGGTCGGCGGAACGGGCCTCTATCTGCGGACCCTGCTTGAAGGGATCGCGCCCATCCCTGCGATCGACCCGGCGGTGCGCGAGGTGGTGCGCGCCCTTCCCACCCCCGATGCCTATCTCGCCCTGCAAGCCGAAGACTCCGAACGGGCCGCGGCGCTCAATCCCGGCGACAGCCAGCGGATCGCGCGGGCATTGGAAGTAGTCCGCTCGACCGGCAAGACCTTGCGCGAATGGCAGGCCGAAAAGACCGGCGGGATCGGCGAGGTAATTGAGCTGCATCCGCTGATCCTGCTGCCCGATCGCGGCTGGCTCTATGCGCGCTGTGACCGGCGTTTCGAGATCATGCTGGAGCGCGGGGCAATCGCGGAAGTCGAAGCGCTGTTGGCGCGCGGGCTCTCGCCGGAACTGCCGGTGATGCGCGCTATCGGCGTGCCGGAAATTGCCGCTTTCCTGCGCGGTGAGATCTCGCGTGACGCGATGATCGCTGCCGGGCAACAGGCCACGCGCAACTATGCCAAGCGCCAATATACCTGGTTCAGGAGGCAGCCTCCCGCGGACTGGCCTCGCGCAACGCCTGAAAATATCTCACTTCACGTGCATTTTGCATCTTTATTGCGCGATTAACGGTTGACACGATAGATTCGAACGCATAGCAGGCTAACGAAGGCCCGGTGTTGCAGTCCCTGCACCGGGCCGAATTTATTGTATGGGCCAGAAAATGTCCCTAGAGGCGGGCACCAAACCGCACGTATGGAAGGAATATCGACGTGTCACAGGAGCGCAGCGGCGCAGCAATCCTGGTTGAAAGCCTGGTCGAGCAAGGGGTCGAATTCGTGTTCGGCTATCCCGGCGGTGCAGTGCTGCCGATTTACGACGAGCTGTTCGGCGATGAGCGCATTCGCCATATCCTCGTCCGCCACGAAGCCGGCGCGGCCCATGCCGCCGAAGGATATGCCCGCTCGACCGGCAAACCGGGCGTGGTGCTGGTCACCTCTGGCCCGGGCGCGACCAATGCCGTGACTGGTATTGCCGACGCGTTCATGGACTCGATCCCGATGGTGGTCATCACCGGGCAGGTGCCGACAGCACTCATCGGCACTGACGCCTTCCAGGAAGCCGACACCATCGGCATCACGCGCCATTGCACCAAGCACAATTACCTCGTGAAGGAACCCGCCGACCTCAAGGCGACGATTGAGGAAGCCTTTCGCATCGCCACCACCGGCCGCCCAGGCCCGGTCGTGGTCGACATTCCCAAGGATGTGCAGATCGCCGTCCCTTCTTCCACGCGCGAGAGCAATGGCTCGGCCTCGCACCGCTACCAGCCCCGCATGGTCGGCAGCGCGGAGGAAATAGCCGAAGCTGTCGAACTGCTGGCCAAGGCCGAACGCCCGGTGTTCTACACCGGCGGCGGAGTGATCAATTCCGGCCCGGAGGCAAGCCGCTTGCTGCGCCAGCTACAAGACCTGACCGGCGCGCCCACCACGTCCACGCTGATGGGCCTCGGCGCTTTCCCGTCCGACCACCCTGACTGGCTGGGCATGCTGGGCATGCATGGCACCTACGAAGCCAATATGGCGATGAACCAGTGCGACCTGATGGTCTGCATCGGCGCGCGCTTTGATGACCGGGTGACCGGGCGGCTCGATGCCTTCAGCCCCAATTCCACCAAGATCCACATCGATATCGACCGCAGCTCGATCAACAAGACAGTGCATGTCGATCTGCCGATCGTGGGCGATTGTGCCACGGTCCTCGGCCAGCTGATCGCTGCATGGGGCAGCCGCAAGCCGCGCGACCTCGGCGAATGGAAAGCACGGATCGCCGGGTGGCGCGCGCGCGAATGCCTCGCCTACCCTGAAAAGTCAGACATGATCATGCCGCAAAAGGCGGTCGAGCGGCTGTTCGCGCTGACCAAGGCGCGCAATCCGATCATCACAACCGAGGTTGGCCAGCACCAGATGTGGGCGGCGCAGTACTTCGGCTTCAACGATCCCAACAAGTGGCTCACTTCAGGCGGGCTCGGCACCATGGGCTATGGCCTGCCCGCCGCGATCGGCGCGCAATTGGGCAATCCCGATGATCTGGTGATCGACATCGCCGGTGAAGCTTCGATCCAGATGAACATCCAGGAACTGGGCACTGCCAGCCAGTATCGCCTGCCGGTGAAGGTGTTCATTCTCAACAACGAATATATGGGCATGGTGCGCCAGTGGCAGCAGCTGACCTATGAAAGCCGCTATTCGAATTCCTATTCGGACAGCCTGCCCGATTTCGTGCGGCTGGCCGAAGCCTATGGCTGGAAAGGCATCCGCATCGAGGACGAAGCCGGGCTCGACGCCGGGATCGAAGCCATGCTGGCGCATGATGGCCCGGTGATGGTTGATTGCCTGGTGGCGAAGGAAGCGAACTGCTTCCCGATGATCCCCAGCGGCGCCGCGCACACCGACATGCTGCTTTATGGCGACCAGGTCGAAGGCACGATGGACGACGAAGCGAAAGCGCTGGTCTAAGGAACCGATCCATGAAAATCCGAACCGCTGCCAGCGAACGGCACGTGCTCAACATCACGGTCGACAATGAATCCGGCATCCTTGCGAAGATTGCCGGGCTGTTCACCGCGCGCGGCTATAATATCGACAGCCTGACCGTGGCCGACATCACCGAAAACCATTCGGTCAGCCGGATCACCATCGTCACCAACGGCCCGCCGCAGGTGATCGACCAGATCGAGGCCCAGCTTGAACGGCTGGTGCCGGTCCACAAGGTCACCGACCTGACCGAGGCCGGCCCGCATGTCGAGCGCGAGCTGGCGCTGATCAAGGTTGCCGGTACCGGCGAAAAGCGGGTCGAGGCGTTGCGCATCGCGGATGTGTTCCGCGCCAGCGTGGTCGACACCACCACGGAAAGCTTCGTGTTCGAGCTCACCGGCGCGCCGGACAAGATCGACAGTTTCATCGCGCTGATGCGCGGCCTTGGCCTGGTCGAGGTTCGGTCGCAGCGGCGTGGTTGGCATGATGCGCGGCGCGGAAGGCGCCTGATAGGTTCAACGAAAAGGGACACCAATGAAAGTTTATTACGACGCCGATGCCGATCTCGGCCTTATCAAGGACAAGAAGATCGCCGTGCTCGGCTATGGCAGCCAGGGTCACGCCCATGCCCAGAACCTGCGCGACAGCGGGGTGAAAGACGTCGCCATTGCGCTTCGCGAAGGCTCTGCCACGGCGAAGAAGGCTGAAGGCGCCGGCTTCAAGGTGCTGAGCAACAAGGATGCTGCGGCATGGGCCGATATCCTGATGGTGCTCGCGCCTGACGAACACCAGGCGGCAATCTGGGAAAACGATCTTAAGGGCAATATGAAGCCCGGCAGCGCGCTCGCTTTCGCGCACGGCCTCAACATCCATTTCGGCCTGATCGAAGCGCCCGCTGATATCGACGTCATCATGATCGCGCCCAAGGGCCCCGGCCACACCGTGCGCAGCGAATACCAGAAGGGCGGCGGCGTTCCCTGCCTGATCGCAATCCACCAGGACGCGAGCGGTGCGGCGCATGACATTGCGCTCGCCTATGCCAGCGGTGTTGGTGGTGGCCGTTCGGGCATCATCGAGACCAATTTCCGCGAGGAATGCGAGACCGACCTGTTCGGCGAGCAGGCCGTGCTGTGCGGCGGCATCACCCATCTGATCCAGGCCGGCTTCGAAACGCTGGTCGAAGCCGGCTACGCCCCCGAAATGGCCTATTTCGAATGCCTCCACGAAACCAAGCTGATCGTCGACCTGCTCTATGAAGGCGGCATCGCCAACATGCGCTATTCGATCTCGAACACCGCCGAATACGGCGACATCACCACCGGCCCGCGCATCATCACGGCAGAGACCAAGGCGGAGATGAAGCGCGTGCTCGACGATATCCAGTCGGGCCGCTTCGTGAAGAACTTCGTGCTCGACAACCGCGCCGGCCAGCCTGAGCTGAAGGCCGCCCGCAAGCGCGCCGAAGCCCATCCGATCGAGCAGACCGGTGCGCGCCTTCGTGCCATGATGCCGTGGATCAGCGCCAACAAGCTGGTCGACAAGGAAAAGAACTAAGCTCTTTTCGGAACCTTCCGCTGTCCCGCCCGGTTATGCCGGTGACGGGACAGTCCGGAGGTTTGCATGAAGAAGTCACTATTCGCGCTCGCCCTGCTCGGCTCGAGCGCTTTCGCAGTTACCGCTATTTCCGCGCAGGATGCGCCGCAAGTGCCCGGCGCTGTCGACGTGTCGCGCGTGCAGGCAGGCAGCTATGCGCTCGATCCCTCGCACACGCTGGTCTCGTGGCGTGTCCACCACTTCGGCTTCAACGACTACATCGGCCTGTTCGGCGACATCAGCGGCACGATGAAGCTGGACCCTGCCAATGTCGAGGCAGCGAATTTCGACATTTCGATCCCGATTGCAAAGGCGACCGTTGCCAGCGAAGGCCTGCGCGAACATTTGTTCCGCCCGGGCAAGGATGGCGGTGCACCCGACTTTTTCGGGCCAGCGCCAGAGGAGGCCAAATTCGTCTCCACCAGCGTGCGCAAGACGGGTGACACCACTGCCGTCATCAGCGGCATGCTGACCATGAACGGCAAGACCGCCCCGGTTACCATGCTGGCCAACTTCACTGGCGCGGGCGCCAACCCCTTCAACAAGAAGCAGACCGTGGGCTTCGAAGCGCGCGCAGTGATCGACCGGCGCCAGTGGGGCATCAATTATGGCGTGCCGCTGGTTGGCGAACAGGTGGAACTGGAAATCACGGCGGCGTTCGAACTGCAGTGATCGCGCTCGACAAATGCGCAGCGCGCGGCCAAACCGGCGGCGATGCAGCTATTCGATTGCCATAATATCGATGACTTCCGGAAACTGGCCAGGGCGCGCCTGCCCTGGCCGGTGTTCGACTATATCGATGGCGCAGCGGATGACGAACTGACCAAGGCGCGCAACACCGCCGCTTTCGAGACGTGCGACCTCGTGCCCGACGTGCTGGCAGGCGTCGCCGAAATCGACACCAGCTGCACGATCATGGGCCGCAAGTCCGCCCTGCCACTGATGCTCAGCCCCACGGCGGTGCAACGTGCATTCCACTGGCAAGGTGAAACCGCGGTGGCGAAGGCGGCGGAGAAATTCGGCCTGTGGTTCGGCATATCCAGCCTCGCGACACGCAGCATCGAGGAAATTGCATCGCTCACCAGCGGCCCCAAGCTGTTCCAGCTTTATGTGCACAAGGACAAGGGGCTGAACGCCTCGATGATCGAGCGCTGCCAGGCGGCGAATTTCGACGCCATGGCGCTGACGGTCGACACGATCGCTTTCGGGCAAGCGCGAGCGGTGCCTGCGCAGCGGCTTCACCACCCCGCCCCGTTTCTCGGCGAGCGCGGTGTGGAGCTATGCCACGCGCCCGCGCTGGACGCTCGACTACCTCTTGCGCGAGAAATTCCGCCTGCCCAATCTCGACACGCATGTCAGCGAAGGCAGCGGCAAGGCGGTCAGCATCGCCGAATACTTCAACACCATGCTCGATACCTCGATGGACTGGGAAACTGCGGCGCGGATCCGGCAGGACTGGGGCGGCAAATTCTGCCTCAAGGGCGTGATGAGCGCGAATGACGCGCGCCGCGCGGTGCAGATCGGCGCCGATGCGATCATGATCTCGAACCACGGCGGCCGGCAGCTCGATGGCAGCCGCGCGCCGTTCGACCAGCTGCGCGAGATCGTCGATACCGTTGGCGGCGAGATCGAGATCATCTGCGATGGCGGGGTGCGGCGCGGGACGCATGCGCTCAAGAGCCTGTGCGCCGGAGCAACCGCCGCATCGGGCGGGCGGCTCTATCTCTATGCGCTCGCAGCAGCAGGGCAGCCGGGAGTCGAGCGGGCGATCGGCATCCTCAAGGACGAGATCGAGCGCGGGATGCGGTTGATGGGGGTGACTTCGGTCGACCAGCTCACGCCCGAGCGGCTGCGCTGGCGCTAGCTCGCGCATTTTTTCTTTCCATGCGCCTTGCACTGCGCGCAATTATCGGCAATTGAGCGGGCATGACGCGTAACGGATCGCTGCTGCTTCTACGACTTACACGCCCTTGGGCGTGACAGATCGCGTGCCCTGACGGCGCGCGGATCGCCCAAGGGAGCATTGCCGCACCGCCTTCCAGATCATCGTTACGAGTTTCATCACAATGACCATGCTTTCCGACCCGAGCCGAAAATACCGGCCCTTCCCGCAAGTCAACCTGCCTGACCGGCAGTGGCCAAGCCGCACCATCACCGCGCCGCCGCGCTGGCTTTCGACCGATCTGCGCGATGGCAACCAGTCGATCATCGACCCGATGGATGCGGTGAAGAAGAACCGTTTCTTCGACGAGCTGGTCCGTATCGGCATCAAGGAAATCGAAGTCGGCTTCCCCAGCGCGGGCGCCACCGAGTTCGACTTCATCTCTGGCCTGGTGAAATCGGGCCGCATCCCGGACGACGTGACCGTCCAGGTGTTGACGCAGAGCCGCGAGGACCTGATCCGCACCAGCTTCGAAAGCCTCAGCGGAGCGCCCGCCGCGATCGTCCATCTCTACAACGCGGTATCCCCCGCGTGGCGCGACATCGTGTTCCGCATGAGCAAGCCGGAAGTGGTCGAGATCGCTCGCAACGGCGCCAGGGTTATGCGTGACGAGGCGGCGAAGCGCCCCGATACTGATTGGCATTTCCAATACAGCCCCGAGACCTTCTCCACCGCCGAGCTCGATTTCAGCATTGAGGTGTGTGAGGCGGTGATGGAAGTACTCCAGCCCACGCCCGAACATCCGATCATCCTCAACCTGCCGGCCACGGTCGAGGCCGCAACGCCCAATATCTACGCCGACCAGATCGAGTATTTCTGCCGCAATCTGCCCAATCGCGAGAGCGCGGTGATCTCCCTGCACACCCACAACGACCGCGGCACTGGCGTCGCCGCGGCGGAACTGGGCCTGATGGCAGGCGCAGACCGGGTCGAAGGCTGCCTGTTCGGCAATGGCGAGCGCACCGGCAATTGCTGCCTCGTGACTGTTGCGCTCAACATGTACACGCAAGGCGTAGATCCCGGCCTCGATTTCTCGGACATCGACCGGATCATCGAAACGGTCGAATATTGCAACGAGCTGCCGGTCCACCAGCGCCACCCCTATGGCGGCGAACTGGTGTTCACGGCCTTTTCCGGCAGCCACCAGGACGCGATCAAGAAGGGCTTCGAAGCGCATTCGACCCAGAATGACGAGCTGTGGCGCGTACCCTATCTGCCGATCGATCCGGCTGACCTTGGCCGCAATTACGAGGCGGTGATCCGCGTCAATTCGCAATCCGGCAAGGGCGGATCTCGCCTGGGTGCTCGAGCAGGACCAGGGCCTGAAACTGCCCAAGAAGATGCAGGCGGACTTCTCGAAACATGTCCAGCACTTGGCCGATGAGCTGGGCCGCGAGCTCAACGCCGCCGATATCTGGAACGCCTTCCGCAAGGCCTATTACGTCAAGATCGAACCGCGCCACTTCCGCCTGGTCGATTACGACGAAACTCGTGCGGCGGACGGCACGCGCATCTTCTCCGGGAAGATTGCGGTCGATGGGCAGGAACAGAGCGTTTCCGGGCGCGGCAACGGGCTGATCTCATCCGTGATGAGCACGATCCGCGAGACTTTCGGGGTCGAGCTTGAAGTGGTCGACTACACCGAGCATGCGCTGGGCACCGGCACCGATGCGCGGGCGGCGGCCTATCTCGAATGCCGCACACCAGACGGGCGCACCGTTTGGGGCTGCGGGATCGACGAAGACGTCGCGACCGCCAGCGTCCGCGCCGTGCTTAGTGCGGCAAATGGAGCGGCGGGCCTATCAGCGTGAAGGCCCGCCCGCTTTTTCAGGCCGTGGCTGCCCGCCGAAATCCCGGCTTCTTCCAGTACGTCAGCGCGCGCCAGACCCATTCCATCGGCCCGAAGCGGTAATATTTGAGCCAGATCGGGCTGATCACCAGCTGCACGGCGCAGATAATCGCCCAGATATAGTAGAGTTCGTGCCGCTGGAGCGCGCCAAACAGGCCGAAACCTGTGAAGATGATCGCGCAAACTACGCTATGCGTCAGGTAATTGGTCAGCGCCATTTGCCCCACCGCCGCAAAGGCACGGCGCATCCATCCGAACAGGCCTGAGCGGTAGAGCAGCAACAACACGCCCAGATGCCCCATGGTCATCGCGAGGCGGCCGACATGCATGGTCACGTCCGCCTGGCTGAAAGCCAGCAGGCTGAAATTGTGATCGATAATCCAGCGCGTTTCCATCAGGTTCACCGGCAAACCGATGCCGTACCCGACGGCGACCATGGCCAGATAAAGCCAAAGCGGGCGCTGCAGGGTCAACACACCCAGCTTGAACAAAGCCATGCCGATCAGCATCATGCCGAAAACGTCGCCGAATTCGTAATACAGATGCGTCGTCTGGAGCCAAACCGCGAGCGGCGCGATAGCTTCCTGTGTCGAGCGCCAGCCCGCCCTGTGCGCCGCAATATCAGCCTCGATCACATCGGGTGACAATGTATGCTCAGCCTCTGCCGCGGCCCAGCTGGCGATTGCTGCGCTTTGCTCTTGGCTCAGTTCGCCGCCGGCGTCTGCAATTGCCTGGGCCGATTGCGCCGCTTCATAGGAAGCAAGCTGGTCCTGCGTCCCATCATAATTGTGCACCACGATCACAGCGAGCGAGGCAAGCGCGATGGCGGTCAACCATCTGGGTGCAAGCTTGCGAAAGCCATAAGCAAACAACGCGGTAATGCCGTAGGTGTAGAGAATGTCACCCGGCCACAACAGGATCCACACATTGACCATGCCGAAGCCGATCAGCCACAGATTGCGGCGCATGTAGATATCGCTTGCGTGATGTGGGTCGCGCTCTTCCAGCTTGGTTGTCAGCAGGATGATGCCCGCCCCGAACAGCAGCGAAAACAGGCCCCGCTGTGTACCGTCGAATCCGACCTGGATGATATGCCAGGCAGTCAGGTCCGCCCCGGTATAGCCACCATTGTTGAGCGGGTTGTAATAGGCATGGGATAGTCCGAACCCAGTGATGTTCATCAACAAGATGCCGAATAGCGCCCAACCGCGCACGAAATCGAGTGCGCCAATGCGGTCGCTATTTTTGGTCGGCGCTACCGCCGGTTCAGCCAAGGCATGTTCGAGATTTTCGGAATAGGTCGTCGCCATAGAGCTTGCCTCCCCCAAAGGCAGGAGCGACCCGTCGCGCGCAAAGTGCGCGCCCGGCGCGCGCTTGGCAAGCGGGAATATCGGCTATCCCCGCCGTTTTCCTACTCGCGCGACGCGGGGTAGTTGTGGGGTGTGAACATGATGCAATCGAACCCGCAACCGGCCTCGCCCCGCCTGACACGAGCGCGCACCCAAAGTCACATTCGCGTGCGCCGCAGGGTCACACTCCGCCCTGCAATGGTGACACTTTGCATGCTAAGAGTCACACATTCGCACGTAAAGTCACGCTTTTTGCCAGTTACAGTCACAGAAGGGCTTTTTTGCATCTGGACCGTGTTCCATGTGTTCCATCGATAGGGTCCTGACACGTAAAAGGGAGCGAGGGAGAGCAGCGCCATGACCGAAGAAACCCTTGAGCCGGAGCCGATTCTGGAACCGGATTTGGCGATCATCGATCCACATCACCATTTGTGGGATCTGCGGCCAATGCTGCCAATGTTTCCCGAACCGCGCCATCGCTTCATCGAAACGCTGATTCCAGCAGCGCATTATACCTTCGACCAACTCCTGGCCGACGTGCAGACCGGCCATAACATTATCGCCACGGTCTTCATGGAATGCAGCGCGTTCTACAACGCGGCCTATGGCAATGCTAAGAAGCCGGTTGGCGAGGTCGAATATGTCAACGGGGTTGCCGCCCAATCGGCCAGTGGCCTTTATGGCGATTTGCGGCTGTGCGCCGGGATCGTTGGCCATGCCGACCTGACGCTAGGAAGTGCGGCGGGCGAAGTGCTGGATGCCTTGCAGGCAGCTTCACCGCGTTTCCGGGGCCTCCGCCACCAGGGCGCGTGGGACGCCGATCCCGAAGTGCTCGGGCCGCCTTTTCACGCCCCGCCCGAACTGTACCGCGACTCCACCTTCAGCGAAGGCTTTGCCGAACTTGGGAAGCGCGGTCTTAGTTTCGATGCCTGGATTCTCGAGCCGCAAATTCCCGATGTGATCGACCTGGCTCGCGCCTTCCCCGATCAGCCGATCTGCCTTGACCATTGCGGCACGCCGCTGGGCATGGCGTCCTACACCGGCAAGCTGCACGAGCGGTTCGATATCTGGCGCCGCAATATCCGCGAGCTAGCACAATGCGAAAACGTCTCCGTAAAGCTTGGCGGGCTCGCGATGCACAATTGCGCCATGCCTGAGAAAGGCCCTGCGGCAGGGACCAATTCGGAAGACCTGGCTGCGATGTGGCGCCCCTATATCGAAACCTGCATCGAAACCTTCGGGCCGGATCGCGCAATGTTCGAAAGCAATTACCCGGTCGACCGCTGGGGGGCGACCTATCCGGTGCTGTGGAATGCCTTCAAACGCATCACGCGCGGTGCCAGTCCAGAGGAGAAGCGCGCGCTCTACGCGGGCACGGCGGCGCGATTCTATCGGATCGAGCATGTGTTGCCCGCCGTGTGACGTTACGGCATCGGGGCCTAATTCGCCCTAGCAAAATCGGGGCCTCGACAGGCCCGCCAGCGCTGCTTAATCGGCGCGCAAAGCAAACAGTCTGACGGAGTATCCGATGGCCCTTCCCGCCCCCTTTGATCGCCTGCGCCTGCCGCTGATCGGCTCGCCGCTGTTCATCGTCTCCGGGCCCGAACTGGTCATCGCGCAATGCAAGGCCGGGATCATCGGCAGCTTCCCTGCTCTCAATGCACGGCCGCAATCGCTGCTCGACGAATGGCTGCACCAGATCACCGAGGAACTGGCCAAGCATAATCGCGAGAATCCGGACCGTCCGGCGGCGCCCTTCGCCGTGAACCAGATCATCCACAAGTCGAACGACCGCGTCGAAGCCGACATGGCGACTTGCGAGAAGTGGCAGGTGCCGATGATCATCACCTCGCTCGGCGCACGCGAGGAAGTGTTCCAGGCGGTGCGCAACTGGGGCGGCATCACCATGCATGACGTGATCAACAACCGCTTTGCGCAAAAGGCGATCGAAAAGGGTGCCGACGGGCTGATCCCGGTCGCCGCCGGTGCAGGCGGCCATGCCGGCGCGCTGTCACCCTTCGCGCTGATGCAGGAAATCCGCGAATGGTTCGATGGGCTGGTGGCGCTGTCCGGCTCGATCGCCAATGGCTATTCCATCCTTGCCGCGCAGGCGATGAGGGCAGACTTCGGCTATATGGGCAGCGCTTTCATCGCCACCAAGGAAGCCAATGCCGACCAGCGCTACAAGGATGCGATCGTCGAAGGCAGCGCCGAAGGGATCGTCTACACCAACCTGTTCACCGGGGTGCACGGCAACTACCTGCGCAGCTCGATCGTGGCGGCGGGGCTCGATCCCGAGAACCTGCCGGAAAGCGATCCGTCAAAGATGAACTTCGGTAGCGGCGGCAACACCAAAGCCAAGGCGTGGAAGGATATCTGGGGCTCGGGCCAGGGCGTGGGCGCGATCAAGCAGGTCGGGACCGTGGAAGACCTCGTCGCCCGGCTGGAGCGTGAGTATCATGCCGGCAAGGCGGAGCTGGCGGGAAAGACCGGCTACACACCCTGGAACAGCTAGGTTGCGTTCCAGAGCATCTCGGCCATGGCGTCTAGCTCGGTGAAGTCGAAACCGGTGCCAAGCGGGTCGTTGCGATTGAGGACCATTCGGCGGCGCTCATCGAGCAGGCGCCGGCGTAAGGCGGACTGAAGCAATGCAAGGCGCATCAATGCCTCTTCTAGTGCTTCGCCAGGGTCTTGGGCAGTTGCCTCAGCCCAGCGCGCTTCGATGCAGCCGACCCGCTCGATCACCATCGCATTGTAGTAGCGATGCGGGCCGCGGTGCAGCGGCATACCGAACTGCCATGCGCGGTCTTCGGTAGCGGGGAGCATCAGGCCGTTGGAGCGGAAATCGTCGAAGCCGACCTGCTTCACGCCGACCGCGTCGAAAAAGCGGCCGAAACAGCGGCGGGAAAGCAACTGCCGTGGCAGCAGGTGATGGCGTTGAAGTCCCGGGTCGTAGGTCGGGTCGCTGCGACGATTGACAGAGCGAAACGGCAGTGGTGGCCGTCGTGCAAGGCTCCTGTCGATCGCTTCAAATGCGCGGCGGCGCAACGATCTCAACCGCCCCAAACGCGCACGAACTTGCGGTTGGCCGATGGATCCAGCTGCAGGCGTTGACCGTCCGGACCGATGATCTGCTCCGCGCGTTCGACCGGGCCAGCCAGGACCAGCTGGTTGATGAGGCGAACGCCAAGCCGGGTAGCTGCGGCCTTGTCTATCGCGAGCTTTGGCTCGATCCGCAATTCCTGGCCGATCAGGAAGCTTAACCCGACGCTTTGCAGCCCGCCATCGATCGTCTGACGAAAGGCTGTGAGGCCCAGGGCAGGAAATACCCCTCCCTCAAGCCAAGCAGTGGTGGTCGATTCGAAGAACCGTCGCCCGATCATGCTTGATGACGGAGGCCATGCCACCACCTCGACCTGCTCGAAATGCTGGACCAGGTCCCGCGCCAGCGCAAGCAAGGCCCGTAAAACTGGCAAGCTCGCTTCACCCCCGGACAGATGGCTACCGGGCATCAACTGCACGGCCTCGGCCCGACCTGATGAAAGCTGTTTGCCGCAATCGAACCGGTATTCGATCTCGGGCATGTCGACCGGTTTGCCCGGCGCCAGTCCGACAAGATCGAAAGTGAGGCCCTCACGCAGGAGCTCCACCCACACGCGCTCCTTGGACCGTAGTTCGGCTTGGCTGTTCGCGACAGTCTGCTGCGTGTCTCCCTCGTTCACAATGAACAGGGACGGACGCGACAAAGGGTCAAGCGTCAGGGCAACACCGGGCTGTGCGTTAACGAAATTGCGGATCGCTTCACGATCAGGGCGCTGCCCCTCTGCGAAGAGTAAAAGAATTCCCCGCACGCCATGTCGCGCATGATTATCCGGGTCTTCACTCACGCTTACGACCAGCCCCCCGCTCCCGTTTGCATGTCCTAGATCGCGACCTTGCCGCCAATTTATATTGCCGTCGAGTCTTGTACGCCTCTATTGCGCGGTTGCACACTGAAATATCAATAGATTCCCATCCGAATACCTTCGGCGAGCGCTGCCCCGACCTGCTCCGCCAAATCAAGCGAAGTTTTACTTGGAGTTTTCGGCGCAAGGATTTCTTCCGGCGTTTGCGCGCCCAGGTTGACGATTATCGGTTCGACTACGCGCCGCAAGCGCCACCCCTTGGCAATCCGATCAATCTGACGCTGCGCCCCTTTTCCATCCGATCCGGCGGCGATAATCGTGCCATAGGCGTGACCTTCAATCCGGCCCAACACCGGATAGTAGCAGCGATCGAACATCTCCTTCATCAGCCCGCTCATGCTGGCGAGATTTTCCGGGCAGACGAAGAGATAGGCTGATGCGTCGAGCAAATGCTCTGGGCCAACCCTATTAGCGCGTAACAGGAGCCCGGTCGTCCCGGCCCCATTAGCAGCAGCCTGCGTCAGGGCTTCGCTTGCGCCCGTGCGGCTATGCCAGACAATCAATAGCTGGGCCTTTCCCATCGACACAGAAAAACAGCCACCTGTAGAAAGTCAATCGCGCAGCCTTCTCGTGCCCATGCCGATCGGATATCAAGCGACGATGGCTTCCCGTTCGGTATCGCATGTGCTTGGAGTCAGCTCTTCCCTGTCGGGGCGGGCTTGGCGTTGGCGTGGCGGGAACATGGAGCTTGGCGATGGCGTCACCGGGCTGGAGACCGACATACTGACCCAATTGCTGCTGACCCGGGGCGTCGAGCGGGATGATGTCGCACGCCATTTATCACCGACACTGCGGGAATTCCTTCCGGATCCAAGCCTGTTTCGCGACATGGATGCTGCCGCGGAACGGATCGCACAGGCGGTGCTCGCCGGCGAAGCGATGACAATTTACGGCGATTACGACGTCGATGGCGCGACCAGCGCCGCACTGCTGGTCAATGTGTTGCGCGATCTGGGCGCCAATGCCGATTATTACATCCCGGACCGGCTGCTGGAAGGATACGGCCCGAGCGGCGAAGCACTGGTCAAGCTGGGCGAGCAAGGCTCAAGCCTGATTGTCACGGTCGATTGCGGAGCGATGGCGTTCGACGCGCTGAAGCAGGCACATGCAGCGGGCGTAGACGTGATCGTGGTCGATCACCACAAATGCGCAGCTGAGCTTCCCCTGGCTGCCGCGCTGGTCAATCCCAACCGGCTCGACGAATCCGACGAGGCGGCCGCGCACGGCCATCTGGCGGCGGTGGGCGTCGCTTTCCTGCTCGCGATTGCGCTGGTTCGTACGCTGCGCTCGCAAGGCTTTTTCGAAAGTCGCGCAGAGCCCAACCTCATGGCACTGCTTGATCTGGTGGCACTTGGCACGGTGGCTGATGTTGCCGCGCTGCACGGGCTGAACAGAGCGTTTGTGTCACAGGGACTAAAAGTGATGGCCCGGCGCGAGCGGATCGGGATGGCTGCCTTGATTGATGCCAGTCGACTGAAACGCGCGCCGCAGTGCAGCGATCTCGGCTTTGCACTGGGCCCGCGCATCAATGCTGGCGGGCGCGTGGGAGAATCAACCCTGGGCGTGCGCTTGCTCACCACCACTGACCCGGACGAAGCACGCGCGATCGCTGAGCAGTTGTCCCAGCTCAACGAAGAACGCCGGGCAATCGAAGCCGAAGTCCAGCAAGCTGCCGAGGAGCAGATCGACACGCAGCATAACCGTTCGGTCCTGCTGCTATCCGGGACTGGCTGGCATCCCGGGGTAATCGGGATCGTCGCTGGGCGGATCAAGGAGAAGACGGGGAAACCCAGCATTGTCGTCGCGATTGATGATAGCGAAGACACCGGCAAGGGATCCGGTCGATCGATCGCTGGCGTCGATTTGGGTGCAGCGATCATTGGAGCGCGCGAATCGGGCTTGCTGGTGGCCGGCGGCGGGCATGCCATGGCAGCAGGGCTGACGGTCGAGCGCGACCGGATCCATGCGCTGGCAGAATATCTCGATGACCGTCTGGCGCGAGATGTCGTCCGCGCGATGGAAAATCAGGCAATGCAGCTGGACTTGGCCGTGGCGCCTGGCGGTTTGACGCCGGACCTCGTCGAAACACTCGACCGCGCTGGCCCTTTCGGAGTCGGCTGGCCTGGGCCGCGCGTGGCGGTTGGCCCAGTGCGAATCGTCAAGGCGGACATTGTCGGGACCGACCATCTTCGGGTGATCGCGGCCGGCGATGACGGGCGCTCGCTCAAGGCTATCGCTTTCCGGGCGGCCGGAACCGAGATGGCGCAAACCTTGCTGCATCGGTCGCATGGTCGGCGCTTCCACCTGGCCGGCAGAGTGAAGATCGACGACTGGGGCGCCCGTCCACAGGCCGAATTGCACCTTGAAGACGCAGCCTTTGCAGATTGACGCAATTGTGGGCTTGACCATGTGGGCCCACCCCCCTATTGGCGCGCTCTCGCAACGAGCGTGGCCCCTTCGTCTAGCGGTCAGGACGCGGCCCTTTCACGGCTGAAACACGGGTTCGATTCCCGTAGGGGTCACCACTTCCCAACAATTTGGTGACATCTGCCCCCGCCGGGGGACAGCGCCCGCTTGGCGCTTTTCTTGCCGCCCGGTTCTGATATGGCCCGGGCGCAATGAGCGAACGACAATCTCATCCGGTTGCCGGCATTCTGATCGCTATCGCAGCGGGCATAGCCTTGATTGCACTGGGAATCGACGTCTTGCTCGTCAGCGGCGCAGTCCTGCTGTGGGTGGGTACGCTGTACCTTGCGAGCGCGAGGCCGCCCGCACCCGCGCCGCCGGATCGTTCGGGTGTCATATCCCGCGAGAACGTAGGCGAACTGATCGAACATTCTGCAACCCCCTTGCTCTTGCTGGAAAGCGGCAAGGTTGCCGTTGCCAATCGCGCCGCGCAGCGCGTGCTGGGCAAGCATGTCATCGGGCAGGATGCCCGGATGGCGTTCCGCCAGCCCGAAGCAGTCAAATTGCTCGGCAAGAATCGCAGCGGTACCGCAATCGTGCGCGGACTGGTGCGTCGGCGCGATATCTGGCGCGTCAACCAGCAGGTTATCGGCCCCCATCTTTCCGCGCTTGAACTGATCAACCTGACCGCGGAAGCCGATATCAGCCGCGCGCATACTGATTTTGTGGCCAATGCCAGCCACGAGCTACGCACACCTCTGGCCTCCATCATCGGTTACGTCGAAACCCTGCAGGAACAGGGCACTTCACTCGATACGGCAACGTCCCAGAGATTCCTCGACACCATCCTGCGTGAAGCTAAACGACTGCAATCGCTGGTCAGCGATTTGATGTCGCTGTCGCGGGTCGAAGCCGAAAAGCATGACCAGCCAACCGAGGTGATCGAGCTTGCGTCGGTCGTCGAACGTGCCGCGCGCGACGCCGCTGGCGGCGATCGGGCCGAGCGGCTTCAAATCAGTAGCGAACCACAGCTTCGTATCCGCGGCGATCGGCAGCAGATCGAACAGCTCGTGCGCAATCTGGTCGACAATGCGCTGAAATATGGCAGCCCCGGAACGCCGGTCTCGGTCGAGGTTGGCGAAACTCAGGATGGCCATGTCAGAATGGCGGTGACCGACCAGGGCGAAGGCATCGCCCCCGAACACCTGCCGCATCTTACCCGCCGCTTCTATCGGACCGATCCGGGCCGAAGCCGCTCTTCGGGTGGAACCGGGCTCGGTCTTGCTATCGTCAAGCACATTGTCGAACGTCACCGTGGGCGGCTCGACATCGAAAGCAGGCTGGGCGAAGGAACCTCGGTTGTGGTGCGGATTCCGGCTGTATCTACTGACGCGGACGATTTGTCATGAAACTGTCTTATTTCTTTAACAATGGCCTCTGCAACCGCATGGGGATTCGCGTTTCCATTCTGTCAGGATCCAGCCTACTCGGGATTGAAACACTCGCTGCCTAAGGGCAATCTCCGGCGCAGTCTCATAGCCGGGCGTTTTGAACGTAAATACAGGGCATTTCAGCCAGCCAATGACGTCGATTACCCTGCTCTTGATTGCCTTTGGCCTGGCATTGGCCGGATGGCTTGCGGCGCGTGCCCGCGCCTGGAGTTTCCAGCGCGAGACCGATGCAAGGCGCCTGGCTGCACGCCCCAACTATCATGGCTGGTATGTGGCGCTGTGGATTGCGGTGCCCTTGCTGGCATTCACCGTTCTGTGGTCGCTGATTGAGCCGGCGCTTATCCTGCAAAGCGTGCTGGCGTCCCCCGCAGCGCAAAGCCTGCCCGCCTTCGGTTTCGAGCGGGACGCGATCCTGGCCGAAGCCAAGGCCGCAGCGATCAGTGGAAATTTGTCCCTGTTCAATCCGGCCGCTGAAAGCCTGGTCGCGCCCTATGTCCAAGCGATTCAGAAATATCGCCTGATCGGCATTGGCGTCGCCGCCGCCATCGCACTGGTGGCCGGGACCTTTTCTTTCCTGCGGGTGAAACCGGATTTCACCGCACGGACCCGGGTTGAACGGACGGTCATGATCGTTCTGCTGCTGGCATCACTGGTAGCGATCCTCACCACCTTCGGGATTTTCGCCAGCCTGGTTTTCGAGACGGTGCGCTTCTTCGGCATGGTGTCGCCGATCGATTTCCTGTTCGGGACTTTCTGGGGTCCTGACCCGATGAGTAATCCGGACAATCCCGATCCGACTCGCTACGGCGCAATTCCGCTGTTCTGGGGCACGATCTACATCGGGGCAATCATCGCCATGATCGTGGCGATCCCGCTCGGGCTGATGAGCGCGATCTACTTGACGCAATATGCCGATCCGCGGGTGCGCGCATGGCTAAAGCCGGCGCTAGAGATCCTCGCGGGCGTGCCCACCGTGGTGTACGGCTATTTCGCAGCGCTCACCGTTGCCCCGGCCATCCGCGATGCAGCGGTCGCGGTCGGGATCAGTAGCGCCTCCAGCGAAAGCGCGCTCGCTGCAGGCGTAGTCATGGGTGTGATGATTATTCCTTTCGTTTCCTCCATGGCGGATGACAGCATTGCCGCCGTGCCAAGCGCCATGCGCGATGGCAGCCTGGCACTTGGCGCAACCACGTCTGAAACCATCCGCCGTGTGATCGTGCCCGCTGCCCTGCCGGGTATCGTTGGCGGCGTCATGCTGGCAATCAGCCGGGCAATCGGTGAAACCATGATCGTGGTGATGGCTGCGGGTGCAGCCGCCAATCTCACGGCCAATCCGCTGGAGGCGATGACTACTGTCACCTTCCAGATCGTTGCCATGCTCACCGGCGAAGGCAGTTTCGACCATCCGGCCACGCTCAGCGCCTTTGCGCTGGGCCTGGTCCTTTTCCTCGTGACGCTGGCGCTCAACTTTGTCGCGCTGCGCGTCGTCAAGCGGTTCCGCGAAGCTTATGAGTGACGCTGTGATCAACGAAACCGGCATGGCGCCAACCCGCACCGAAGCGTTCCGCAAGCGGCTGGAAAGGCGCTATGCGTCCGAGCGGCGTTTCAAGCTTGCCGGCCTAAGCGCTGTCCTGATTTCAGTGGCAGTGCTGATCTTCCTGCTCGGCAACATGACGTACAACGGGCTCGGCGGGTTCCAGCGTGCCGAACTCGAAGTCACGATCGATTTTCCCGCATCGGGCATTTCGGGCGATGCCAGCACGCTGACCGAAGAAGGCGGTCTCCAGGCCCTGCAAATCCAGGGGCTGCCCGATGTCGTGGCATTTTACGCCGAACAGTCGCTTGGTGCGGAAGCTGCCGCCGGAGTGAGCGACGAAGCCTGGCGAGATGTTGCCGCACAGCTGATCGATAATCCGCAATTGCTCCAGGGCAGCCATACCTTCAGCCTGCCTGCCACCGATAATCTGGCATCGGGATTGAAGAACGAAGGCTCGGCTGAAATGCAGGCCCTTGCTGACCGGCTCGAAGCCGAAGGCAAGCTCTCCAGCAATTTCGATCCCGGATTCCTCGCTCGGGCAGACGCCACCAGCCCGCAAAAGGTCGGCATCTGGGGTGCTCTGAAGGGTTCGATCCTGACCATGATCGTGACGCTGCTGCTGGCCTTCCCGATCGGCGTGCTGGCGGCGCTCTACCTCGAGGAATACGCCCCCAAGAACCGCTGGACCGATCTGATCGAGGTTTCGATCAACAATCTTGCTGCGGTGCCATCGATCATCTTCGGCTTGCTTGGCCTGGCAGTGTTCCTCTGGATGTTCCCGAATTTCCGTTCCGCGCCGCTGATCGGCGGGATGACACTCGCCTTGATGACCATGCCCGTGATCGTGATTTCCGGACGTAACGCGATCAAGGCAGTTCCCCCCTCGATCCGCGACGGCGCGCTGGCAATCGGCGCATCGCCGGTCCAGGTGGTGTTCCATCATGTGCTGCCGCTCGCCCTGCCCGGCATTCTTACCGGTACCATCATCGGCATGGCCCGCGCGCTTGGCGAAACCGCGCCGCTGCTGATGATCGGCATGCGCGCCTTTGTTGCCAGCCCGCCCGACGGCTTCACATCGCCCGCAACCGTGCTGCCGGTGCAGATCTTCCTGTGGTCCGATGAAATCGACCGCGGTTTCGTCGAGCGCACCAGCGCGGCGATCATTATCCTGTTGCTGTTCCTCTTGCTGATGAACGGCCTCGCAATCTACCTCCGCAACAAATTCGAGAAGAAGTGGTGACAGCAATCCATCCCAACCTCGAGGTCGCTGACCCGAAAATGCGCGCCGTGGACGTGTCCGTCTACTATGGCGACAAGCGGGCGATCGACAATGTCTCGATCGATATCCCTGGACGGTTCGTCACCGCCTTTATCGGCCCGTCGGGCTGCGGAAAGTCGACTTTCCTGCGCGCCCTCAACCGCATGAATGACACGATCCCTAGTGCGCGCGTCGAAGGCACGATCGAACTCGACGGCGAAGATATCTATCGTTCCGGCATGGACGTGGTGCAGCTGCGCGCGCGCGTGGGCATGGTGTTCCAGAAGCCCAACCCGTTCCCCAAGACGATCTACGAAAACATAGCCTACGGCCCGCGGATTCATGGCCTCGCAGAAACCAAGGATCAGCTCGACGAGGTGGTTGAGCGCTCGCTCACCCGCGCCGGCCTGTGGGAAGAGGTCAAGGACCGACTTCAGGATAGCGGCACCGCGCTTTCAGGTGGCCAGCAGCAACGCCTATGCATTGCGCGCGCGATCGCGGTCGATCCGGAAGTCATCCTGATGGACGAGCCGTGCTCGGCGCTTGACCCGATCGCAACGGCCAAGATCGAGGAACTGATCGCCGAACTGACCGATCGCTATGCCATCGTGATCGTCACGCACTCGATGCAGCAGGCAGCGCGCGTATCGCAGCGCACGGCATTCTTCCACCTTGGCAAGATGGTGGAATACGGCCAGACTTCCGACATATTCACCAATCCTATCGAAGAACGGACCAAGGATTACATCACAGGGCGGTACGGATAATGGCCGAACACACAGTCAAGGCATTCGACGAAGACATTACCCGTCTGCGCGGGTTGATCGCGGAAATGGGCGGCCTGGCCGAGGTCGCGCTGCAGGAGGCGCTCGACGCGCTGGTGCGCGGCGACGAGGAACTCGGCAACAAGATCGTTGCGCGCGACAAGAAGATCGATGCGCTCGAAATGGAAGTCGACAAGCTGGCGGTTCGGGTGATTGCCTTGCGCGCGCCAATGGCGGACGACCTGCGCGAGGTGATCGCCGCGCTGAAGATCGCCGGCGTGGTCGAACGGATCGGCGACTATTCGAAGAATATCGCCAAGCGCGTCGGCGATATCGAGGATCGCAAGCGTTTCGAACCGCTGACCCTGCTGCCGGCGATGGGCGAACTGGCGGCCGAGATGGTCCATGACGTGCTGACCGCCTATGCCGCGCGCGACCCCGAGCTGGCGCGCGAGGTGATCGCGGCCGACGCCAAGGTCGATGCCTTCTATGACAGCATTTTCCGCAATCTTGTGAGCCACATGGTTGAGAATCCTTCGACCATTTCGAGCGCCGCGCAGCTGCTGTTCGTCGCCCGCAATATCGAACGGATCGGCGACCATGCCACCAATGTCGCCGAAATGGTGCATTTTGCCGCCACGGGCACATATCCGCCCGATCATGACGACTGACATCAATCTGTCTTGAAAGTGACATAAGGCAGGGTCGAAGTCGCGCAGCAAAAGGAGCGAAGCGCCACAATGTCCGCCGCCAAACTGTTGCTTGTCGAAGACGATCCTTCCCTGTCCGAACTGCTGGAATATCGCTTCCAGAACGAAGGTTATGACGTGCGCTGCACCGCCGATGGCGATGAGGCGCTGATTCTGGCTGCCGAAGACACGCCTGACCTGATTATCCTCGACTGGATGATCGAAGGCACCAGCGGGATCGAGGTTTGCCGCCGCTTGCGGCGCGACAAGCAGACATCGCATGTGCCGATCATCATGCTGACCGCACGCGAATCCGAGGATGACCGGGTACGCGGGTTGGAAACCGGCGCCGACGACTATCTCACCAAGCCGTTTAGCCCGCGCGAGTTGCTGGCGCGCGTGGCCGCCGTGATGCGGCGGATCCGTCCGGCGCTGGCCGGCGAAACCGTGACTGTGGGTGATCTCAAGCTCGATCCGGTTGCGCACAAGGTGCAGCGGCGCGGCAAGGACCTGAAATTGGGCCCGACCGAATATCGCCTGCTCAAGTTTTTCATGGAAAGCCCGGGCCGGGTATTCAGCCGCGGGCAATTGCTCGATGCTGTGTGGGGTACCGGCAGCGATATCGAATTGCGCACGGTTGACGTGCATATCCGCCGGTTGCGCAAGGCGATCGAGATTGACGGGGTGAAGGATCCGATCCGGACGGTGCGTTCGGCCGGTTACGCGCTTGAGGCGGTGTAACCCCTCAACTCAGTGAAAATCGCGCGATTTGGGCAATATCCGCAGGTTGCGGGGATGGCCGCGGCTTGGCGGCGGTCGCTCGCCATGGAGGTCGCGCGGTTTCACGGTTAGCGGCTTGCGCGTGCTGAGCGGGCTGCTGACATGATCGGCCCGGGCGACCGGGGACGAGAGCAGGTCATCAGCCAGGCCATAGAGCGCGTCGGTGGCATCGGTCAGGTGCTGGGCGATCACATGGATCACCTCGTCGTCATATTCGACCCGCCCCCGCACTTCCATCAGCCGCGCGCCCATGATCACGCGGCGCTGTTTCTCCATCAGATCGGGCCAGATCACCAGGTTCGCCACCCCGGTCTCGTCTTCCAGCGTGATGAAGCACACCCCCTTGGCGCTGCCGGGGCGTTGGCGGATCAGCACCAGCCCGCCAATCTGCACCATGCTGCGGAATTTGCGTTCCCTGAGATCGCAGGCGCGCACAAAGCCGCGCTCGGCCAGTGAGGCGCGCAGGAAGGCCATAGGGTGCGCCTTCAGGCTGAGCCGCGTGGTCTGGTAATCGTTCACAACTTCCTCGCTCAGCGGCATTTGCGGTAATTGCGTGCGCCCCTTCTCCGCCCCTTCGTCCCGCTCGGCTGCTGCCTGGAACAGCGGCAAGTCGGGCGCCGCGATCAGGCTGCGCGCGTCCCACAAGGCCTGCCGCCGCGACAATCCCAGCGAAGTGAAGCAATCAGCACTGGCGAGCCGTTCGATATGCGCCGGTGAGAGCCCGGCCCGCTCACGCAGTTCCGCCACATCGCGGAACGCGCCGCCCCCAGCCCGCGCTGCCACGATCCGCGCCGCGACATGCTCGGGCAGGCCATCGACCTGGCGCAGGCCAATCCGCATGGCGATGTTCTGCCCCGCCCCCTCCAGCGTGTTGTCCCACATGGAGTGGTTTACATCCGCCGGCAGCACTTCGACCCCATGCTCGCGCGCGTCGCGCACGATCTGCGCCGGGGCATAGAATCCCATCGGCTGCGAATTCAGCAGCGCGCAGGCGAAGGCTGCGGGGAAATGGCATTTGAGCCAGCTGGAAACATAGACGAGGTGCGCGAAGCTCGCGGCGTGGCTCTCGGGAAAGCCGTATTCGCCGAATCCCTTGATCTGGTTGAAGCAGCGTGCGGCGAAATCGGGGTCATAGCCGCGTGCGACCATGCGCCCGACCATCATGTCCTCCAGCTCGTGCACCATGCCGCGGCTGCGGAAGGTGGCCATCGCCTTGCGCAAACGGTTGGCTTCGACCGAGGAGAATTTTGCCGCATCGAGCGCGATCTTCATCGCCTGTTCCTGGAAGATCGGGACGCCCAGCGTGCGCGCAAGGATGCTGGAGAGCTCGTCAGGCGGGCCGTGCTCGGGCGCAGGCGCAGGGATCTGTACGGGCTCCGCCCCCCGCCGCCGTTTGAGATAGGGATGCACCATGTCGCCCTGGATCGGGCCGGGCCGCACAATCGCGACCTGGATAACGAGGTCATAGAATTCGCGCGGGCGCAGCCGCGGCAGCATGTTCATCTGCGCACGGCTTTCGACCTGGAACACGCCGAGCGAATCCCCACACCGCAGCATCGCGTAGGTTTCGGGATCCTCACGCGGCACCGTCGCCAGCGTCAGTTCGCGGCCATGATGCGCCTCCAGCAGGTCAAAGCACTTCTTGATGCAGGTCAGCATGCCCAGCGCCAGTACGTCCACCTTGAGGATGCCGAGCGCTTCGATATCGTCCTTGTCCCATTCGATGAAGCTGCGATCGGGCATCGCGCCATTGCCGATCGGCACAGTCTCCGTCAGCGCGCCTTCGGTGAGGATGAAGCCGCCAACATGCTGGGAAAGGTGGCGCGGCATGCCGATCATCTGCTCAGCCAGCGTGATCACGCGCCTGAGGTGCGGATCGGTGATGTCCATGCCAGTCTCGGCGACATGCTTCTCGCCGATCTCGCGCCCGTAACTGCCCCACACGGTGCGGGCGAGCGCGCTGGTAACGTCTTCGGAAAGGCCCATCGCCTTGCCCACTTCGCGGATCGCCATGCGCGGGCGATAGTGGATCACCGTCGCGGTCAGCCCGGCGCGGTGGCGACCATATTTGCGGTAGATATACTGGATCACCTCCTCGCGCCGCTCGTGCTCGAAATCGACGTCGATATCGGGCGGCTCCTTGCGCTCTTCGGAGATGAAGCGATCGAACAGCAGCTGGTGCTTGGCCGGGTCGACGGATGTGATCTCGAGGCAATAGCACACCGCGCTGTTCGCCGCGCTTCCCCGCCCCTGGCACAGGATCGGCGGATCGACGCTGCGCGCGTAATCGACGATGTCTTTGATGGTGAGGAAATAGCGCGCAAGATCGAGCTTGCCGATCAGCGCCAGCTCGCGCTTCAGCGTGTCGCATACGGTTTCCGGAACACCTTCCGGATAACGTCGCTTGGCCCCTGCCCAGGTCTCGCTTTCAAGGAATTGCTGCGGCGTCATGCCGTCCGGATAAATCTCTTCGGGATATTCGTAACGCAGCTCGTCCAGGCTGAACTCGCAGGCATCGGCTACCGCGCGCGTGGCGGCGATCGCGTGGGGCCAGCGCTGGAAAAGGCGCTGCATCTCTTCAGGCGACTTCAGGTGTCGCTCGGCATTGGCGTGGAGCAGATACCCGGCCCGCGCGACCGTGGTCTTGTGGCGGATCGCGGTCATCACATCCTGCAGCGGGCGCTTGTCGGGCGTCGCGTAATGCACGTCATTGGTGGCAAGCAGGGTGAGCCCGTTCGCGCGGGCCAGCGCATCGAGCCGATCGATCCGCGCCACATCGCCGCCGCGATAGAGATAGCTCGCGGCAAGGTGGCGCAAGGTGGGAAGACCGGCCACAAGATGCGGCAACAGCTCGACGAATTGCCCGGAAACCGTTTCCGGCAGTTCGCGGCCATCAAGCGCGATCACATTGTTCGCCCATGCAGGCATCGTGAATTCCGCTTCCAGATCATCGGGAGGCACCAGGATTAATTGCACGCCTTCACTGTGTCCGGCGAGCATCGACAGCGAAATCTCGCAGGTGCCCTTTTCCTGCCACTCGCCATCCAGCGTCTGCATCCGCCCGGAACTGATCAACCGGCACAGGCGCCCATAGGCGGCACGGTCCTGCGGATAGGCCAGGAAGGCTAACCGTTGACCCTGCGGGTCAGCTTCGCTTCCGACCGTTTCGATCCGCGTGCCGATAACAGGCCGCAACTTGAGCGCCTTTGCCTCGGTGTGGATGCGCACCACGCCGGCCATAGTATTGGCATCGGCGATGCCCACTGCGTCATAGCCGAGCGCGCGGGCCTGGCTGACCAGGTCGACCGGGTCCGACGCGCCGCGCAGGAAGCTGAAGCAACTCGCCAGCCCCAGTTCGACAAACGGCGCGTGCGCAGGTGGAGCAAGCGCATCAGAGTCAATCTCGACCCGGCGTTTGGCAGGTATCAGCGGTGCATCGGGCATGGTTCACACAAGGCCGGTCGCGCAAATTCAACCGAACTCATGTTCACTATATGTTCTTATACTGGTTTTCAACCGAAACATGCCGGCAGATCGCCCCGCTGCGTGATAATCAGGCGGCCTTTTCGCCTTTGCCCAGCGACTTCTTCTGTTCCATCCGCTGGTTGTAGAGATGGTCGACGATCGCGGGATGCATCTTGCCCTCGAAAGCGATACCGGCATGCTCCCCTTCGACCCAGACAATCTTGCCCAGCGGCGTACGCACGCCGTCGATCTTGAGAATCACGTTCTCGCCTTCTTCGGCAAAACCGTGGCGCCCCTTGATCTTGCAGCCGCCTTCGGACACGTCGACCACTTCGACGTAGAGCGTGCGCGAACGCATGCGTCCCTGCACCAGCAGGTCGAGCCGTTTCCGATCGGCAGAGCGGGTCGATTCAATCCCTTCCATGGAAGCGATTATGACGAAAAAGCGTAAAGAAAAGTCTATCGAAACATTTCGCTTATTTTATAGTGCCTTGGCTGTTAACCAGTCCCGCTAACCCCAAATTCCGTGTAGATACCAGAGCGGCAGGTCGCCCCTGCCGTCACCCGCCAGGCCATGGCGATAGATCCAGTATCGCCGCCCCCCGTCATCCTCGATCCGGTAGTAATCGCGTAGCCGCGCGGTCGAACGCTCGCGCCACCATTCGGGCGCGATCCGCTCCGGCCCTTCCACCCGTCTGACCTCGCGCACAGAACCGCGCCAGCGGAACGCCTTGGGATACCCATCGGGCGTGGCATAGAGCACCGCGATCGCCTCTGGCCGGTCGAGCAGTTTGAGCGGGCGCTGGTGAAACGCCAGTTCGCCCTGGGTGGCAGGCTCCGGCTCGAGTGGCGGCTGCCAACGCTGCGCACGCTCAGGCAAATGGCTGGCATGCGGCACCGGGCGGCGGATCGCCTGCGGGCCAAGCCGCACCGACAGCCGGTCAATACAGGCGCTGAGCGAGGTGCCATGCGCCTCCGCAGCGCTTTCGATATCGCGCTGGTCAAGCGCCAGCGGCTCGGCCCAACTGGCCCGCAAACGCAACAGCTCGATCCCGAACCCCGCGTCGATATCGTCCAGCTTCGCGGCAAATAACCGGCAAATATGCGCAGGATCGCGGGCAGCAGCGGAAAGTTCGAGCGCGCGGACCAGCACTTCGCCGTCGACCCGCCACAGGGCCAGTTCAAGCCGCCGGGCACCCTGCCCCTTGCCCTCCAGCTCGCGCGCCATGTCGGCGGCAAGGTCGCGCAGCACATGGTCGAGCAACTCACGATGGCGGATCGGCTCCATCAGGCGCCGCTCGACCAGCGGGACATGCTGCGGCAGCACCGGCAGCAGCGGTTCAGGCACACGGCCGAGCAGTTGGTCCATCCGCACCAGCGGATTGGCGGCGGGCGATTTGCGATTGCGGAAACGGCGCTGGAGCGCGTCGCGCCCTACCCCGCCAAGTTCGCCGAGCCGCTTGAGGCCCAGGCGGCGCAGCACGGTCAGCACATCGGGATCGAGCCGCAGCGCGGCCACCTGCAGCTCGGCAAGCCGCATCGCCGCATCGTCATCCGGAGCCAGGATCGCGCGATCCGGACCGTAATGCGCCAGCGCCCAGGCCGCCCCCGCCGTGGGCGCGATCGCCAGCCTGGCGGAGAGGCCGCGCGCCGCGAATGCCGCCTCTGCATCGGCCAGCAACCGCCGTTCACCGCCGAACAGATGCGCCACTGCGGTAACGTCGACGATCAGTCCGTCAGGCGGATCAAGCGCGCCCCACGGCCCCCAGCGCCGCGCCCACAGAGCCAGCTTCTCCAGGAAAGCGAGGTCGCCCGCCGGATCGGATGGTGCAGTCTTGATATCAGGGCAGAGCGTGCGCGCATCGGCCAGCATCATCCCCGCCCGCGCACCGGCTGCCCGCCCTGCCGCATTGGCAGCGGCGATACGCGGGCCATGCGCGGTCTCCGCGATCAGCACGGTGGGCGCGGCATCCGCCCCTTCGCCGCGCGGGATAGCGTTAGCGAGCCGCCAGCGCTCGACCGAAAGCTGCGCCAACCAGATCGACATGATCCGGCGCGGCGGCCCCTGAGGGGATGCTGTAAGGTCGGCGGGCGACGAGGGCTGTGCCGTCATCGCTGAGGCTCCATTCTCCGGGGGGATGCGCGCGGGCGCGGAACAGCTCTGCCCGCCAGGCCGGGGTACCCGGAGCCTGTGCGTTCCAGCGCGGCGGCGGCGAAGGCGAGGCTGCGACCCTCCACCGCATGCGAGCAGAGGAAAGATCGGGCTGCGCATCAAGCCGCACCAGCCACAAGGGCACCCCGTGCTTCTCCGCAACCAGGCTAAGCCGGCGCGACGCGGTGAAGCCTAGTGCGCGAGGATTCCCCGCAATCTCCCCCAGCACGAAGGCCAGGTCGCGGCAGCGCAGCCCCTCTTCCAGCGCGAACAGCGCATCTTCCGGGTTGCGCGCCTCGACATGGATCAGCCGGTGACGCAGCTCTGCGGGCAAGCCATGGAGGTAGGGCCGCCCGGTGAGCTTCACCGCCGCCCGGTCCTGCACCCACAGCAGCTGGCGGCGATCCTCTTGCGCGGGCTCGAGCGCGCGTGCCGCCACCTTCAGCGCATCGCGCGCCAGCGCCAAAGCAAGCCCCGCCCCGCTCGCCTCATCGCCGGGCGCGAAAATCTCGTTATGCATCGGTGCAGCCAGCCCCGGGCGCCAGCGCGGCAAGCGTGTACGAAGCAACGCCGCGGCACTCCCCTGCCCCGCATGGACAGTCGCCTCAGCATCGGTTCTCGCAGTCTGGAACATAAGCGAATGACTCATATGTTCCTATTATGTTCCATATCGTCGCGATTCGCAATCGCTGCCCCAAATGAAAAGGGCCGCCCCGAAGGACGGCCCTCAAGAACATGCCAAAGCGCGATCAATCGCGCGGCGGATGGATCGGAACCATCGTTTCCTCTCCCCCGATATCGTCCACGACTTCAACAATCCCGCGCCCCAGGTGGCTGCTGCCGCGCGAATACAGCAGATAGATCACAATCCCGATCAGGCCCCATCCGGGAAGGAACAGCATCGCCGCGGTCGGAAGGTTGAAGAACAGGAGCACGCAGCCGAGGATCGTGAGCGGCGCGACCAACCAAACCGCAGGAACGCGGAAATGCCGCTGGCGCGTCGGGTCCTTCACCCGCAGCACCATCACCGCAACCGCCACCATCAGGAAAGCGTAAAGCGTGCCCGCGTTGGAAATGTCAGCCAGCTGCCCGACCGGGAAGAAAGCCGCACCGATTGCCACTGCCACGCCGGTCATGATCGTGACGACATGCGGCGTCTTGAACTTCGGATGCACTGCGCTGAGCTTCTCAGGCAGCAAGCCATCACGGCTCATCACGAAGAAAATGCGCGTCTGGCCGAAGATCAGCACAAGGATCACCGAAGGCAGCGCCAGGAACGCCGCGATGCCCAGCATATTGCCAATCCCTGAGAAGCCGATCGCACGCAGCACATGCGCCAGCGCTTCGTTCGAACAGACCAGCGCCCCGGCATGTTCAGGCATAGCGCATTGACGGGCCAGCTCGGCCGAACCAGCCTCAAGCGGGAAGCCTGCAGCATCCATGATCGGCTGGCCGCCCAGCGTGCCGATCGCGCCGGCGGCGACGAGGATGTAGAACACCGTGCAGAACAGCAGCGATCCCACCAGCCCGATCGGCACGTTGCGCTGCGGATCTTTGGTCTCCTCAGCCGCCGTTGAAACCGCGTCAAACCCGACATAGGCGAAGAACATCGTCGCCGCTGCGCCCACGGCACCCACGCCCGTGCCCCATCCGCCGAACAGCCCGGCAGGCAAGAACGGGTTGAACTTGTCCGCGCTGAATTCGGAGCTGCTCAGTGTCAGGGCGATAAAGGCAGTCAAAGCCGTGACCTTGATCGCCACGAGGATCGCATTGACCTTCGCGCTCTCGCTGGTCCCGATCACCAGCAAGCCAGTAACCAGCAAAGCGATAACCAGCGCAGGCAAGTTGATCAAACCACCTTCTGCGCCGCCGAGTGCCAACGGCCCGGCACTAAGCCATGCAGGGAGCTGTATTCCCAGGAATTCGTTGAGAATCGTCCCCGTAAAATAGCCGGACCAGCCGACAGAAACGGCGCTGGCTGCAATGGCATATTCCATGATCAGCGCCCAGCCGACCGTCCATGCGAAGAACTCGCCAATGGTGGCGTAGCTGTAGGTATAGGCGCTGCCCGCGACCGGGATCATTGCTGCGATCTCGGCGTAACATAGCGCCGCCACGATACAAACCAGTCCGGCAATAGCGAAGGCGATCATCAGGCCGGGCCCGGCCTTTTGCGCGCCGACAGCCGTCAGCACGAAAATGCCCGTGCCAATCACGCAACCGATGCCCAACAGGGTCAATTGCAGCCAGCCGAGCGAGCGATGTAACGATTTCTTCTCCGCCGTCGCGAGGATCGCGTCGAGCGGCTTGATCCGGTCAAGCAGCATGCATCAAGTTCCGGTGACCCGAAGCGAGCCCTCCCCGCCCAGCCGGTCCCGGCATCAATACGCGCTATTACCCTAGCGAGAAACGGATTTCTTCGCGGCTTCTAGCCGAAAAGCCCGACCAGCATGATCGCAGCGAGCGCCAAGGGGCAGACATAACGCACCAGCGCGCGCCAGGTCTGGTGAAGCACGCCGTCGAGGCCGTTCTCCTCGTCGATCAGCTTTGCATCGGCCACCCAGCCAACGAAAATGCAGGTCAGGATCGCGCCGATCGGCATGAACAGCTTGGCGGTCACTCCGTCCAATGCGTCGAAGAAATTCGCCTCGGCAAAGATCGGGATGAAAGCCAAGGGGCGGAACTCCGCCAATTCGTTGAAGGAAAGCGCGGACAGGATGCCAAGGATCGCTGCCCCCAGACCGACGATCAGTGTCGCCGCAACACGGGAAATGCCGAATTTCTCGAACACATAGGCCGTCGGCGCCTCCAGCAGCGAAACCGAGCTGGTCAGCGCCGCAAAGAACACCATGATGAAGAACGCAAGCCCGATCAGCGACCCGAATGGCATCGCCTGGAACGCGATCGGCAGCGACTGGAACATCAGGCCCGGACCAGCGCTCGCCGAAAGGCCGGCCGCGAACACGATCGGGAAAATCGCGAGACCAGCCAGCATCGCCACGGCCGTATCTGCGCCCGCGATTATGCCCGAGGTCTCGGCAAGGTTGGTGTCGCGATTGGCATAGGCGCCATAGGTCATCATGCCGGCAACCCCGAGCGACAGCGAGAAGAACGCCTGTCCAACCGCTGCTAGCATCACCTCGCCCGTCAATTTCGAGAAATCGAAGGTGAAGAGATAGCTAACCGCCTGCCCAAAATTGCCGGTGAAGGCGCCGTAAATAGTAATGCCCAGGAACAGCACGAAAAACACCGGCATAAGGTAAACCGCGACCCACTCAATCCCGCTGGCGATGCCGCGCGCAACGAAGAACATCGTCACTGCCAGGAAACCGAGATTGAGCCCGACCATTAGCGCGCCATCTCCGAACATTCCGGGGAGCAGGCCTTCGATATCCTCGGCAGCGCGACCTTCGAACGCACCGCCGGTCAACCCGGTCTGGAAAAGGTCACCCAGGAAAACACCCACATAATAAAGGACCCAGCCGCCCACCACGCAGTAAAAACTCAGGATCAGGAAAGCGGCAAACACTCCCAGCGAAGCGAGTACGCTCCAGCCCTCAGGCGCGTTGGAATCGCGGGCAAGGCGGCGCACGCTTTCCGGTGCATTGGCCTGGCCGTGACGCCCGACAAGGATCTCCGAGAGAAGGACCGGAAGGCCTATCAGCAAAACGCAGAAAATGTAGAACAGGACGAAGGCGCCGCCGCCATTCTCGCCCGCCTCTGCCGGAAAGCGCCACATGTTCCCGAGCCCGACAGCGGAACCCACCGCGGCCAGAATGAACGCACTGCGCGATGACCAGTTTTCGTGGCCTGAACCTGCTACTGCCATGATCAGATGTTTATCCTGTTCCGCTTTTCCGGGACATTTCGAAAGCGCTTACTGCCCAGAAATTCCCCGACAGTCGAGCGAACATTTGCGCAAATCCCCCGCTCGTCTAAAAGCGCGGCATGTCCACAACGTTCCAGCTCGATACATCGACCAGTCGCGCCCACCCGACCCCGCAACCAATGCGGCGTTTGACAGTGCCGGCCATCCGGCGGCGCAAGAAGGACGGTGTTACAGAAGAGCCGATCGTGATGTTGACGGCCTACACCGCGCGGCAAGCGCAATTACTGGATGCGCATTGCGACATCCTGCTGGTGGGGGATTCGCTGGCTCAGGTAATTTACGGGCTGGATTCCACTGTGCCGGTTACGCTGGAGATGATGGCCAATCACGCTGCGGCGGTGGTCCGCGGATCGTATCATTCTGTCGTGGTGGTCGATATGCCGTTCGGCGCCTACGAGGCTTCGAAAGAAAAGGCCTTCGAAAGCGCCTCTTTCCTCCTCAAGGCCAGCGGTGCCGCAGCGGTGAAGCTTGAAGGGGGAGAAGCGATGGCGGAAACCGTCGCATTCCTCAATCAGCGCGGGATCCCGGTGATGGGACATGTCGGGCTGACCCCGCAAGCCGTCAATGTGCTGGGCGGCTATGCCGCGCGCGGGCGCAGCGATACAGAGGCGGAAAAGATCGTCAACGACGCGAGAGCTCTCGACAATGCCGGAGCCTTTGCCATCGTCATCGAAGGCGTGGTCGAGCCGATCGCGATCGAAGCGACAAAGGCGATCTCATGCCCAACCATCGGGATCGGAGCATCTGCCCAGTGCGACGGACAAGTGCTGGTGACCGAAGACATGCTTGGCATGTTCGACCGCGTGCCGCGATTTGTGAAGCAATATGAAAATATAGCGGGCATCATCGAAAAGACCGTGGCGCAATATGCCGAGGAAGTGCGCAATCGCAGCTTCCCGACCCCAGACCAGACTTACCAGCCGAAAGACTGACCCCCGATGCAAACGCTGATCCGCTATTACGGCTTTTCGCTGGCCTTTTCCGCGGTCTGCCTTGGACTGGCGGTCTGGTATGGTTGGGCCAGCACTGGCGATATAGCTGCGACACTAGGAATCCTCTGGATCGTCTTTGTCCTTTCGATCCTGGAGGTTTCGCTCAGCTTCGATAACGCAGTGGTCAATGCGACGGTGCTGCGCAGGATGGACCCGGTGTGGCAACGGCGTTTCCTGACTTGGGGCATCCTGATCGCAGTCTTCGGCATGCGGATCATCTTTCCCATCGCCATTGTCGCAATTGCGGCGCAGCTTGGCCCGATCGACGCGATCAACCTGTCGCTCAACAATCCCGACGAATACGAACGGATCGTATCCGCTGCGCACATTGGTATTGCCGGTTTCGGCGGGGCTTTCCTTGCCATGGTTGGCCTCACCTTCTTCTTCGAAGAGGACAAGGAGATCCATTGGATCTCCGTATTGGAACGCAATATCAATCGCTTTTCCAGCGTGCCCGCTATCGAGATCGGCCTGGTTTTGAGCGTTATCTACGGGGTTTCGACCATGCTCGCTCCGGACGATGCGATAACGTTCCTGACAGCCGGCATCCTTGGCCTTGTAACTTATATCGGTGTGCAGGCGGTCGCTGCACTTCTTGAAGAGCACGAGGCCAAGAAGCGCGCTGCAGGGGTGGTCGTAAAGTCGGGCCTGGGTGGATTTCTCTACCTGGAAGTGCTCGATGCCAGCTTCAGTTTCGATGGCGTTATCGGCGCTTTTGCGCTGTCCAACAATATGGTGATCATTGCACTCGGCCTGTCAGTGGGGGCTATCTTTGTTCGCTCGATCACCATCCATTTAGTCCAGACAGGCACGCTCGCGCAGTATCGCTATCTGGAACACGGCGCATTTTGGGCAATCATCGTGCTCGGTGCCATCATGCTGTTTTCGGCTAAGTTCCATATTCCGGAAACCATCACGGGGCTCATCGGCGCGACCTTGATAGGTTTAAGCTTTTGGTGGTCGGTGCGGCACAACCGACGCGAGGGAACTGAGAAAATCGATCTCAATGCCGCGCCGAAAGACGCTTAGCTATTGGCGCCGCCATGATCAGCTGTAGCAGGTGATAGAGCAGCAGTGGTGCAATCACGAACCCGGCCACGTCTGGCGCGAAAAGGATTGCTGCGAGCGGCGCGCCAATCGCGACACTCTTCTGCGCCCCAGCAAAGAGGAAGGCTTTGCGATCCGCAACCGGATACCCCAGCATCGCGCTGACGAACCATGCAGCCAGATGCGCGATGACCAAGAACGCGACGGTCAATAGCAATAGCCACAACCAGCTGCTGGGATCAAACATGCGGACCAGGCCCTGTTCGACCGCGCCTGACATCGCGACATAGACCGCGATCCCGATAACGATCCGGTCAAGCCAGACAATGCGGGCCTTGCGTGCAATCACCCAGTCGCGGGTCCAGCGCTGCACGGCTTGCCCTATTACGAAGGGCAAGATCAGGATCATCCCAATCCGCACAACCGCTTCAATGCCCACATCCGCGGCTTCGCTGCCTGCCAAGAGGGCGAAAAGCGGCGCGGAAATAAATACGCCGGCTATGTTGATCAGGGCCGCCCCGACCACCGCCAACGCGATATTTCCGCCAGCGAGCGTGGTGTAGGAAGTCGCCGACTGGATCGTCGATGGTAACGCCCCAAGGAAAAGGAAGCCGAGCGCCACCTGCGGCGGCAACAGCCCGTCCGCTAGCCTGGCGAAGCCAACTCCACCCAATGCCATGACGCCGAACACCCATATCATCAGCGGTGCAAAGTAACGCCAATTCATCAGCCCGCGCGCAATCTCCCCCCGGTCGATGCGCATGCCATTGACCAGGAACAGTACGAAGATGCCGATATTGGAGACAGTACGCGCTGTCTCGCGAAGTGCGCCCTCTGACGGGAAGACGAGCGCAAGCGCTGTCGCTGCCATGAGGACAGCGATCATCGGGTCAGCAACAAATGACGCAAACCGGCGCATCGCGCCGCCCTGCCCTTAGTCCCCAGCCTTGTCGACCCTAAGGTATGAACCGAGCACCGTCAGGCAGACAAATCGTATTGCTTCAGCAGGTCGTACAATGTCGGGCGGCTGATCCCCAGCAGTTTGGCGGTGCTGGAGATATTGCCTTCGCTGCGGGCCAGCGCATGGCGGATCACGCGCCGATCGGCGGCTTCGCGCGCACTCTTGAGGTTGAGCACGTCATCGCGATCCTCACCGCTTTCCTGCAAGTCAAGGTCACCCGCGCCGACCAATTTCCCCTCGGTCATGATCACCGCGCGCTTCACCCGGTTTTCAAGTTCGCGAACGTTACCCGGCCAATCATGCGCGTCGATCGCCGCCAGCGCGTCGGGCGCAAAACCGGTGACGTGCGGGTTCATTTCGCTGGCGAACCGCTTCAGGAATGCTTTCGCCAGCAGAGTTGCATCGCCATGCCGCTCGGCCAGCGTGGGAATCTTTATGACGATTTCAGCCAGGCGATAGAACAAGTCTTCGCGGAAAGTGCCATTGGCGCACATTGCCTCAAGGTCCTGGTGCGTGGCGCAGACAATCCGCGTATCGACCGCAATCTGGGTGCGTCCGCCGATCCGTTCGATCGTGCGTTCCTGCAGGAAGCGCAGCAACTTGACCTGGAGCGGCAGCGGGATATCGCCCACCTCGTCCAGGAACAGCGTGCCCCCCGCAGCATTCTCGATCTTGCCTTCAGTGGTCTTGACCGCACCGGTAAAAGCGCCCTTCTCATGCCCGAACAGCTCGCTTTCGAGCAGGTTTTCCGGGATTGCCGCGCAATTGATGGCCACAAAGGGCCCGCTGCGCCGGTCGCTTGCATCATGCAAGCCCTTGGCCAACAGCTCCTTGCCGGTTCCGCTGGCGCCCAGCAGCATGACGGACACGTTGGTTTTGGCGACACGTTCGATAGTCCGCGCGACCTTGACCATTTCCGGAGCGGCGGTGATCATGCTGCCCAGCACGCGGTTGTCTTCACCACTTTGCGACTTGAGCTTGCGGTTTTCCGCTTCGATCTGATGCAGGTTGAACGCCCGCCGGACGATCAGTCCCAACGCTTCGATATCGACCGGCTTCTGGTAAAAGTCATATGCGCCGCGCGCGATCGCGCCGAGCGCGCTTTCACGGGCACCATGCCCTGAAGCCACAATCACCTTTGTATCGGGCTTCAACTCCATGATCGCATCGAGCACCGCAAAACCTTCGCTGGTGCCATCCGGATCGGGCGGCAGGCCAAGGTCCAGAGTGACCACGGCGGGTTCTGCCTGGCGCAGAGCGGCAATGGCGCTTTCACGATCGGTGGCAGGGATGACTTCGAAATCGTCATAGGCCCATTTGAGCTGCGCTTGCAGCCCTGCATCGTCTTCGACGACCAGCAGCACCGGTTTGCGGTCGGTCATCATGCCACCTCGCTTTCAATCGTATCATCGCGCGTGAGCAGGCTCGCGGCGGCAACCAGCGGCAGGGACAGCACGAAACGTGTGCCCAGGCCCTCCCGGCTTTCGACATTGAGCCTGCCTCCCATTGCCCGCACCAACTCGCGGGCTTCGAATGCGCCAATGCCAAATCCGCCAGCCTTGGACGAAACAAAGGGTTTGAACAGGCCGTTGCGGATGAATTCGGGGGTCATTCCCGCGCCGCTATCGAGCACCTCTACACGGCCATTCAAGCCGTCGCTGGCAACATCCACATAGACCGGTGCGTCCTGTGGGCTGGCGTCGATTGCGTTCTGCACGAGGTGCTGCAAGGCTTGCTCGATCGCTTCGGCATCGCCTCGCACCATGCAGGACTCGCCGCGCGTGATCCGGACGGGATGAAGCTGGTTAAATCGGGTGACCAGCGCCCGCGCAATGTCGGCCAGGTCGACTTCGCTGTTTTGCTCAATCTTGCCTGTCCCGTACCGCCCAAGCCGGGCGAGCAACGCCTGCAGCTTTTCCGCCGAATTGCGCAAGGTAATCAGCATATCCTGTCGGAATCCCGGATTTTCAGCATGCTTTTCAGCGTTGCGTGCCAGCAGGCTCAGCTGGCTCACCAGATTCTTGATGTCATGCATCACGAAAGCGATCCGGCGATTGAATTCGTCGAACCGGCCCGCTTCCATAAGCGCCTGCTGCCCTGCTTGTTCGGCCAGATAGCTGGCAAGCTGGCGCCCGGCGGCGCGCAGCAGATCGAAATCTTCCCAGTCAAGTTCGCGCGCCACCGCCGGGCGGGCAAGAACCACCACGCCAACCAGCCGTTCAAAGTGGATCAAGGGGATCACTGCCCAGATATCCTTTGAGTCAGACATCCATTCCGGCAATGCGGATACTGGACTGGAACTTACAGCCTCGCGGCGGAGTGCAACGATGTCATGGATAAAGTCGTTTCGCTCCAGTTCGGCCGCAAGGCGATAATCGGCAGCAGGCGAAGGCACGTTTATATCCGGCCATTGCCAGCGAGCGACCAGTTCCAGTTCTGCTTCTTCATTGGGGGCCAGCAGCAGCCCGGCTGGGCTGTCAGTGATGTCCGCCATGGCCTTCACCGCTCGCTCATGCAGGCTCCCTTCCTGTGGACCAGCCTTGCCCATAGTGTGCGTGAACCGCATCCACTCCGCCCGGTAATCGTAGCGATGCTGGAACAGGTGCTTTGCGAGGATCACGCGAAGCCAGCCCCTGGCCCGCGCGGACGGAAGCCACAGGATCGCCACGACGCTGGCAAACACCAGGAAACCCACCTGGGTTATGCGCCCCAGGTCCCCACCGAGAAAGGCCAGCGAACGGGTGATGACGACCATCGCGGCCAGATAGCCGCCAATCGCCAAAAGCGAGAGACTGCGAAACGCAACCGCGCGCGACGGGCTGAACTGCAGGCCGGCACCGGCCGCGTTGCTGCCTAACGCCAGCGCGATCGCGAGCACGCCCGCCACCAACCCGCGTAGCGCCAGCAGCAACTCTGGCGGTTTGCCGCTTAGCAGGGCGACGGTCTGGAGATTTAGGTCATATAGCCAGATACCGGCCAGCGCGATGCCGCTCCAGCGTAGCAATCTTCGTGAAGCGGCGGCAGCACCGCCATAGAGATTATGCAGCAGCACCAGCGCCCCGATCGTGACCAGCAGGTGCAGGATAATCGATATCTGGAAAGTCAGCGCGGCCGGCCCAGTACCATGCACAAGCTGCGCTTCGATCGCCAGCAACATCGGCTGGAACAACTCTACCGCAACCAGTGTGAACACCAGCGGGCGGATCGGACGCAAACTCTCGTCTCGCCCATCATTCGCAAACAGGCGGAACAGTAGAAAGACCAGCGCAATGTTGCGCGCGGTCTCAGCCAGCTGGGTTTCGATCGCTGTCGGGGAAAGCGCCGCCGCGAGGGCCGCCCACAGCCCGGTGAACACCACCGCGACAATCGCCGAATTTCGATCCTGCCGCGCCCGATCGCCCTTGCGAAGGATCCATAACGCGGCAGCGGCGCACAGCACCGCACCGGCAAAATTTGCCAACTGTCCGATCACCGACAGCAGCGTATCACCACCGGTAAACATCACACCACGTAGCCTGACCGGAAAGCAGGCATAGTCGATGGCAAGCGAACGCCCGCCTCAACTTTGACAAGCTGCTTCCGCATATCTGCGCCTCGGCCTCCATTTCATGCCAGTTCCGGCAGGATTTAGGCGCGAGAAGTGAAATGTCGGTAAACTTTACACACGGGAGAAATTCCGCAGTGTCCTGCGGTTCTGGACGGTTGATTTCGAGTTAAACCGAGCGGATTGCGGCGTTATCGCAAAGGATTGAATTCGAACGGGGTTACCCCACGCGCAACCCGATCAACCCTCAACGGCGCGCCGCGCGGCGGCAGCGACCGCTGGCGGCACCCCTCTCGATAGCAGCGCGCGCAACCCAGCCCGATCGGTTCGGCTGATGCCGGATCGAGTGATAATCCCTTGGCGACAGTCAACTGCCCGCCAAAACGCGCTTCAACCCCCAACACAATCACGAACCGAGCGTCGTCGCTCGCTCCGATGGCATCGACCGTGCGCGCGACCGTGAGCCAGTGCGATGGGCCGGCGTCGGCTCCTTCCACCAGCACCGCCTGCACGCACAATTCTCCGCGCCGTTCAAACGCCTTGTGCGCCACCCACAGCGGGCAAGTGGCGTCGCTTTCCAGCAATGTCGCTCCGCTGGCACCGGAAAACCGCTTTGAGAACTGCCCCGCCCGATCGAGCCGCGCCATGAAGAAAGGCAGGCCGCGTTGCCCCACCCGCTGCAGGGTCGTCAGCCGATGTGCCAGTTGTTCGAAACTCACGCCAAAGCGGCGTTGCAGGATGGTGAAGTCATAACCGGTTTGCTCGCATGCGCGCAGGAAGCGGCTATACGGCATCAGCAGAGCGGCCGCGAAATAGGCGGTCAGGTGGCGCTCGAACAATTGCCGCGCCGCAAGATCATCCAACTGTGCACCGGCCACTAGCTTCGAGATCGCTTCGCGTTGCTCAAGTGTAACCAATTGCGCTGCGATCTGGAAGTTGCGTGAGGAACGGTCGAGCATTTCGGACAATTGCAGCTGTCGGGCATGTAAATCCAAGCGGCGCAATGCGTCAGGCATGACCTCCAGGGGCAGGATGCGCACAGTCAGCTGGTGCTTTTCCCGCAAACGCTCCGTCAGCGCGGCACCCAAGTCCCCATGCGACATGCGCAGCTCGTCAGCGAGCCCCTCTGCCGCATGATCCAAATCCGCGAAGTGATTGCGCCAGCGCTCGATTTCTCGCCGCGATGCGATAAGCGTATCGTTCACTCCGCCAGCTTCCTGCCCGACGCGATCGTAAAGGCGCGCAAAGGCAGCTGCGACCTGCGGTGCGACCGCCAGCAATTCGCTCACTTCCTCGCGGTCAATGCCGAGATCGGCAAAGCGCTCATCGGCGAGCCGCCGGGCCAGGCCATCGACGCCGCCAATCGCTTCATCCTCGCGCAAGGTGCGCGGATCGAAGTCAAACCGTTCGATGACCTGCACCAGTACCCGCGCGGAAAGCGGGCGCTGGTTTCGTTCGATCAGGTTGAGATAGCTGGGGCTGATACCCAGTGCCGCAGCCATGGTCGCCTGGGTCAGGCCTTCACGCTTGCGCAAGCGGCGCAGGGCGGGCCCAGCAAGGACGGAAACATCGGACATCATGTAAATATATTTACATATTCACACAATGAAAACCCCAAAACTGCTCATTGAGACAAGATATTTTGTAATTTTTCCTGTCAATCGGCCGTTTCGGGCGCCATCTGGTTTCGCAAGGGCACCTCACCGCCCCATGCAGGAGTTACCAGAATGACCTATCAGTCGACCATCGCCAATCTGCGCAAGACGATCGAAGGAAATGGCGCGCCGTGGAATGCGATCGATGCTGAAAGCGCCGCGCGCATGCAGATCCAGAACCGTTTTCGCACCGGGCTGGATATCGCGCGCTACACCGCGAAAATCATGCGCGAAGACATGGCGGCTTACGATGCCGATCCGGCCAACTACACCCAGTCGCTGGGCTGCTGGCACGGTTTCATCGCCCAGCAAAAGCTGATCAGCATCAAGAAGCATTTCGGTAGCACCAAGCGCCGCTACCTCTACCTTTCGGGCTGGATGGTGGCCGCATTGCGCAGCGAATTCGGGCCGCTGCCCGACCAGTCGATGCATGAAAAGACCAGCGTTCCGGCGCTGATCGGCGAGCTCTATACCTTCCTCAAGCAGGCCGATGCGCGCGAACTGGGCATGATGTTCCGCGATCTCGACGCAGCGCGCGAACGTGGCGACGAAGTCGAGGCCAAGCGCATCGAAACCGCAATCGATAATCATGAAACGCATGTCGTGCCGATCATTGCCGATATCGACGCCGGCTTCGGCAACGCCGAGGCGACCTACCTGCTGGCCAAGAAGATGATCGAGGCGGGCGCATGCGCACTCCAGATCGAAAACCAGGTTTCGGACGAGAAGCAGTGCGGCCACCAGGATGGCAAGGTGACCGTGCCGCACGAGGAATTCCTGCAGAAGATCCGCGCGATCCGCCACGCATTCCTGGAATTGGGCGTTGAAGACGGGATCATCGTCGCCCGCACCGATTCGCTCGGCGCAGGCCTGACGAAGTCGATCGCTTACACCAAGGAAGAGGGCGATCTGGGCGATCAGTACAACAGCTTCCTAGATTGCGAGGAGGTCGACCCGGCCGAGATCAAGAACGGCGACGTCTTCCTGAGCCGCGAAGGCAAGCTGCTGCGCCCCAAGCGCCTGCCGTCGAACCTCTACCAGTTCCGCGCCGGCACGGGCGAGGATCGCTGCGTGCTCGATTGCATCACCTCGCTCCAGCACGGTGCCGACCTGCTTTGGATCGAAACCGAAAAGCCGCATATTGGCCAGATCGGCGGGATGGTGAACCGCATCCGCGAAGTGATCCCCAATGCCAAGCTGGTCTACAACAACTCGCCCAGCTTCAACTGGACGCTGAACTTCCGCCAGCAGGTGTTCGACGCCTGGGAAGCGGCGGGCAAAGACGTCAGCGGCTATGACCGGGCGCGGCTGATGAGCGTGGATTATGACGGGACCGAGCTTGCCGCAGAAGCAGACGAGCGCATCCGCACCTTCCAGCGCGATGCCGCGGCACAGGCAGGCATCTTCCATCACCTGATCACACTGCCGACCTATCATACGGCCGCGCTCAGCACCGACAATCTCGCCAAGCGCTACTTCGGCGACGAGGGCATGCTCGGCTACGTCAAGAACGTCCAGCGCGAGGAAATCCGCCAGGGTATCGCTTGCGTGAAGCACCAGAACATGGCCGGTTCGGACATCGGCGATGACCACAAGGAATACTTCGCTGGCGAAGCGGCCCTCAAGGCGGGCGGCACGCACAACACCATGAACCAGTTCGAAGCTGCGTAAGGAGAGTGACGATGAGCGATACCCCCACCAAAGAACCGGGCCGCGCACGGGCGCTGCTCTCCACCGCCGACTTCAAGCTGCTGCGCCGCGCGCTTGAAAGCCACGCCCGCACCACGGAGGACCGTGACGAGCTGGCCAAGATCAACGCGCTGCATCACCGCCTCGGCAATTACGGCTGAGCCAGGTTTCGGGGCATCCCCTGCCCCGCACAAATTCTCCTGGGGAGGAGAACACGGCCGTCGGAGCGCCCCCCGCTCCGGCGGCCGTAACTTATCGAATGTTACATTCCGTAGGTCGTGACCAGCAGGATCGAGAGCGTGGTCACCATGATGAAGACCAGCGGCACACCCGTGCGAATATAGTCTTTGAACTCATAGCTGCCCTCCGACATGATCAGCATGTTGGTCTGGTATGCAATCGGCGTCGCGTAACACAGGTTGCACCCGAACAGCACAGCCAGGATCAGCGGCTCCGGCGGCAGTCCCAGTTGTGTCGCGATATTGTATGCGATCGGAGTGCCGACGGTTGCCGCCGTGGCATTTGAAGCAAAGTTCGTCAGCAGCGTGACGAACAACATGATCGCCGCCAGCACCGCAGCGGCGGGTAAATGCTGAAGCCCCAGCGCCATGGCCTGGCCCAACCAGGCAGCAGCACCGCTGTCATCGATGATACGCCCAATCGCAATACTGGCGGCCACCAGCACGATCACCTTGGCCGAAAGCGCGCGCCCCACCCGGTCGAACTTCACGCAGCCGGTCACGAACATCAGGATCGACCCGGCAAGGGCCGAGATGGCGATCGGAAAAATACCCACCGATGCCGTGGCGACCGAGAATAACATGATCGCAGCCGAAAGTAGCGCCTTGGACTTGCGCGGCAGTTCACGCGCGCCTTCCAGCATGAGCAGGCTGTCAGCATCGGCGAATTCCTGCAGGCTTTCCGGCAGGCCCATCACTAGCAGCACGTCGCCTTCCGAGATCCGCAAGTCTCCGCCTTCGCTGTACTGCTCACGCTCGCCCATCAACCGCTCGGGCCGGTGGATACCCAGCACAGCCACTCCGTAGAGGTCAGCAATGCCCGACGTCGGCAAGGTGCGATTGATCAGCCGCGAATCCGCGGTGACGGTCATTTCGACAACCGTAATATCCTGCCGCTTGGCCGAGGATTCGCGCCGGATGCGATCGACCACCCAGGTCGGCGCGAGATATCCTTTGAGTTCGCGTACGGCATCTTCAAGCGCTTCGTGCGTGCCCGACACATGCAACCGCTGCTGCGGCTGAAGCGGGCCTTCCGGCTGGTCGTGGAAACGGATGTCTGCAGGCAGCCGCGGCGTTATCGAGGAGAGCTCCTCGCCCGCCAGCGAACTGTCCGGTCCGATTCGCAGGCGCGTGTGGAACCGGCGCTTAACCGATTTGTCGATCACGCTGTTGTCACCCAGCAGCCGCGGCATCACCAGCCACAGATAGGGCAATGCCACCAGTGCAGCGACCAGCACGATCGGGGTATAGTGGAACACCCCCATTTGCGGCATCCCAAGGTCCACCGCGATCGAGACCACCAGGATGTTGGTAGATGTGCCGATGGTGGTCGCCATGCCGCCAATCAGGACCGCCGCATTGAGCGGTATAAGTGTCTTCGAAGCGGGCATCGCGCCGCGTGCGGCCAGGGCAACGAAGATCGGCATCAACAGCACCAGGACTGGCGTATCGTTCACCGCCATCGATAAAGTCATGGCGATGAGCAGCGAGACCAGCAGGCCAAGCTGCAGGTTGAACTTGAACACCCTCTCCAGGAAACGTGCTGCAGGTTCCAATGCGCCCGTGACAACGAGCCCCCGCCCCATAATCATCAGCGCGCAAATGGTGATCAGCGCATAGTGCCCGAAGCCGGAAAAGGCCAAGGCCAGACCGTCTGTCGGCTTGGTTCCTTCAAGCGGGAAGAAATACAACCCCACCGCGATGACAGCGATGGTCAGCAGCGAAACGATTTCGATCGGCATCCGTCCGCGCGCAAAGGCGATGAACATCGCGACGGTAACCGCCATCGCCGCCAGCGCATGGAAAGAAGGTAAATCGATCATTCCTGGAAGGGCTTACACCAGATCAGCGGCGAATTCGCAAGAATTCGGGCTGAGCACGCCGATCGGCTTGATATGGATCGAAGTGGTGCCCCTGGCCCGACTCGAACGGGCACTCCGTTAGGAACTCGATTTTGAGTCGAGCGCGTCTACCAATTCCACCACAGGGGCTCCCGGGCAGGGGCGCGTGTTAGCCGCGCCTTCGCCCGGCTTCAAGCCTTAAGCGCGCCCGCCAGCAGCTTGTGCAGTTTCGAATGCAGGGCATCATTGGCGGCGAGTACCTGCCCAGCTGCGATCGGCTGCGATCGGCCGCGGTAGTCGCTGACGAAGCCGCCAGCTTCGCGCACCAGCAAACAGCCGGCGGCGGTATCCCAGTCGCTCAGGCCGGTTTCCCAGAAACCGTCGAAGCGCCCGGCGGCAACCCATGCAAGGTCGAGCGAGGCTGCACCAAAGCGCCGGATCCCGGCCACTTCGGTCCCGATCGCGGCGTAGATCTTCATCCACTCGCCCGGATCGCCTGCACCCTGGAAGGGGATACCGGTGGCGATCAATGCGTCTGATAGCCGCGAACGCGAGGACACGCGCAGCCGGGCGTCCTGCAACCATGCACCGCGCGTCTTTTCCGCCCAGAAGGTTTCGTCGGTGATCGGTTGGTAGATCACCCCTGCTGTCACTTCGCCCCAGCCCGAACCGTCCGGCTTGGGTTCCTGCACGGCAATCGAAATCGCGAAATGCGGAATGCCGTGGAGGAAATTGCTGGTTCCGTCGAGCGGATCGATGATCCAGCGCGGCTTTGAAGGATCGCCTTCGATGATCCCCGCTTCTTCCAGCACGAAGCCCCAGTCAGGCCGTGCATGCAGCAGCTCGTCATAGATCGTCCGCTCGGCCCGCATGTCTGCCTTCGACACGAAATCCGCCGGCCCCTTGCGGCTGACCTGCAAGTGTTCAACTTCGCCGAAGTCGCGGCGCAGACGGCCACCCGCCTTGCGGGCCGCCTTTTCCATCACGCGAATGAGGCCGGAATACATCGACATGGGCGTTAGCTGGCCTTCCCGACGTAGCTCTGTTCGTAAACGTCGACGATGATGCGCGTGCCGCTTTCGATGTGCGGGGGCACCATGATGCGTACGCCATTGTCGAGAATTGCCGGCTTGTAGCTGGAGGATGCGGTTTGCCCTTTTACGACAGCATCGGCTTCGACGATGGTCGCTTCGATCTGAGCGGGAAGCTCGACGCTGATCGGCTTTTCTTCCCACAATTCAAGGGTCACCTGCATCCCGTCCTGCAGGAACGGGCGCGCATCGCCCAGAAGGTCGCTCGGCAGGTTGATCTGCTCGTAGGTGTCATTATCCATGAACACCAGCATCTCGCCGTCTTCGTAGAGGAACTGGAATTCCTTGGTGTCGAGGCGGACACGCTCGACCGTGTCGGCGCTGCGGAAGCGGACATTGGTCTTGCGGCCGTCCTGCAGGTTCTTCATTTCCACCTGCATATAGGCACCGCCCTTGCCAGGCTGGGTGTGCTGGATCTTGGAAACCTTCCAGATGCCGCCTTCATACTCAAGGATATTGCCGGGGCGAATATCGACGCCGCTGATCTTCATGGGTGCTAACCTTTTCAAGGAACCTGCAGGGTGATGCCCTGCCTATTGTTGCGCGCGCCCTTAGCCGAGCAATGCATGCGGGGCAAGGCGGCTGGCGAGCGATAGGAGAACATGGTAGCGCCGCGCGAATGAAACAGACCCTTGCCTTCGCCACTGTCGTACTGATTGCCCTTGCCGTGCCAGCGCGGGCCGAGATGCTCAAGACCATGCCGCACGGGCCCTATGAATGCGCCTTGCCGGGTGATGCCGCGGGGGCCGCATGGATCCCTCAGCCGGCTGACAGTTTCACGATCACGCGCGCCTCGCGCTATCGCAGCCCCGAAGGGCGCGGCACTTACCTGCTCAAGGGCGACATGTTGACCTTCACTGCAGGTCCCAAGAACGGCTTGCAGCTGCGCCGCACCGGCACCAACGAACTGCGCGCAATCGACGCCGATGGCTCGACCGGGCGGTTGATTTGCGTGCGAGTGGGAAGCAATCGCTAGCGAGCGCTTGCCTTTTCGATCGCGGCGGCGAAATCACGCACGGCCTGCGCTTCGTCGCCGTTCCAGACCGCGCCTGACACCGCCACGAAATCTGCGCCGGCTTCTACCAGCACGCCGCAATTGGCAGGCGTGATCCCGCCGATGGCAACACAGGGTATCTCGAACAGCTGGTTCCACCATGTAAGCAGCTCCGGCTCAGGGTGAAACTCGGTTTCCTTGGTAGTCGAGGGGAAGAACGCTCCGAACGCGACATAATCGGCGCCTGCTTCGCCCGCTTCCATCGCCAGGTGGCGGCTATCATGGCAGGTGACGCCGATCTGTGCGTCGCGGCCCAATTCTTCACGCGCGACCTTCGGGTTGCCGTCCTTTTGACCCAGATGCACGCCATCCGCCTTCAAGCGCTTGGCCAGCGCGACACTGTCGTTGACGATAAAGGCTACATCGCGTTCGACACAGATTTTCTGGAGCGGTTCGGCCAGCCTTGCTGCCTCATGCTGGTCCAGGCCTTTCACGCGGAACTGGAAAGCAGTCACGATCCCCTCTCCCGCATCGATCGCGCGTGCCAGACGCGCCGGGAAATCACCGGTCACATCGAGCGGTGAAATGAGGTACAATTGAGTGTGAGGCAGGTGATCGTTCATGCTGCGCTCAATAACGAATCGCGATTATTGCGCAATGGAACTCGCATCGCTTCCGTTTGCGCTGGGTGCAATCGCGCTCGCTGCCTGTGCCACGCCCAAGGAGCTGCCAGGCTGCCGCAATCACGAATGCATTGCACTGGGCGAGCGGCAGGTGCTCATGACGGGTGTGGCAGTGACGCCCCTGTCTGTCGTCGAGGACAGTCGCTGTGCGATTGAGGTCGACTGCGTCTGGGCTGGCCGGGTGATCGTCCAGGCCCAAGTCGAGCTGGAGCATGAGTTGGTCACGGTTGCGCTAGATTCCAGCGCGCCCCTCCATATCAATGCAGGAATGCTGTCGATCGCCGAAATAGCGCCCGATAAATCCATCAACTGGCAGATCGAGCCCGAAAACTATCGCTTCGCCTTCACTTTCGTGCCTGACATAATGGAAAGCCCAAAGACCGGTAATTAGGATCCCTGCGCTTGCTCAGCCTGCGACCGACGCCCGGTAAATCGCCTCGATCGCATCGCCCAGCGCCGCATCGAATTCCGCGTCCGACTGTCCCTTGCGAAGGTCCTGAAGCAATCCCCGGCTGAAGCTGGCGATCATGCCCGCATTCCGCGCTAGGTGCGCACAAGCGTCATCGGTCGAATAACCACCGGAAAGCGCCACCACGCGCAGGACATTGGGATGGGCAATCGCAGGGGCATAAAGGTTGGCTGTCGCCGGGATCGAAAGCTTGAGCATGACCTGGCGGCCCTCGGGCAAGGCGTCGAGCCCTTTCATGATTTCGGCCAACAGGATCGCTTCGCCATCGGCGCGGTCAGCAGCGTTGATGTCATACTCAGGCTCGAGGATCGGCATCAGCCCGGCGTCGGCAATCCGCGCACCATATTCGAACTGCTGCGCCACGATCGCGGCAATCCCGGCCGGATTGGCGGATTTGATCACCGAACGCATCTTCGTGCCGAACATTCCGGCCGCCGCCGACTTTTCCAGCAGCGCGTCGAGCTTGGTCATGTCCTTCATCAGCTGGACGCCTTGGGCTTCGTCCTCAAGGCCCTGGTCCACCTTGATAAACGGCACGATACCGCGCTGCTTGAGCGCTTCAGCGGTCGGCACGCCTTCGACCAGTCCATCCATCGTCTTTTCGAACAGGATCGCTCCGATCACCTTGCCGCTGGCGAAGCTGGGCGCAGTAATCACGCGCGCACGCATGGCATGGATCGCGGCAAACATCTCGTCGTCACCCGACCATTCGCTGTCCTCGACGCCATAACCGCGCAGCGCTTTGGGGGTCGATCCGCCCGACTGGTCAAGCGCGGCGATAAAGCCCTGCCCGTTGGCGATGCGGTCGGTCATTTCCTGCGTCTTCATGCAACTATCCCTGTCTATGCATACCTATGCACGATCTGGCGCGCCCTTAACCAGCGGGTGGCTGTGCTGCAAGCTCGTACGATCCTATTTCGACAGCGCTGCGACGCCGGGCAGGACCTTGCCTTCCATCCACTCAAGGAATGCGCCCCCGGCAGTCGACACATAGGTCACTTCGTCAGCAACCCCGGCATGCGCCAGCGCCGCCACGGTATCACCTCCGCCCGCGACCGAGATCAGGGAGCCTTCCTGAGTCAGCGCGGCAGCGGTGCGCGCCAGTGCAACGGTGGCTTCATCGAAGGGCGGCGTCTCGAAGGCGCCCAGCGGCCCGTTCCACACCAGCGTGCGGCAGGTCTTGAGCACGTCAGCCAGCGCTTCGACCGCCTGCGGGCCGATATCGAGGATCATCTCGTCGGCCGCAACTTCATGGACATTGCAGGTGCGCAAGCTGGCCGGATTGGGCGCGAATTCCTTGGCCACCACAACGTCATAGGGCAGATGGACGGTGCATCCCGCATGGTCGGCCTCGTCCATGATCTTGTTGGCAGTCGCGGTCAGGTCGTGTTCGCAAAGCGACTTGCCGACATTGACGCCGCGCGCCGCCAGGAACGTATTCGCCATGCCCCCGCCGATGATCAGGTGCTGCACCTTGCCGACAAGGTTTTCCAGCACCGCCAGCTTGGTCGAGACCTTAGCCCCGCCAACCACTGCCGCAACCGGTGTTTGCGGGGTGCCAAGCGCGGCATCGAGCGCCTTGAGCTCAGCTTCCATCGCGCGCCCGGCATAGGCGGGCAGCAGATGCGCCAGCCCCTCGGTCGTGGCATGCGCCCGGTGTGCAGCGGAAAAGGCATCGTTGACGTAGATATCACCGAGCTCAGCGATCGCTGCGGCAAAGGCAGGATCGTTGGCTTCTTCACCCGGCCAGAAACGAACATTGTCCATCAGGCCGATATCGCCCGGGCGAAGGATACCGATTGCCTGTTCCGCAACGGGACCGGACACCTCCGGGATGAACATGATTTCTTTGCCGAACACCTTCTCGACATCGCCCTGCACCATGCTGGTGGAGAGCACCGAGCTGCGCATGCCACCCGGGCGCCCGAAATGCGCCAACAACAGCACCTTGGCGCCCTTTTCGCACAATTCGAGCACGGTCGGTTTGGCAGCCTCGACCCGGGTCACATCGGTCGCCGAACCGTCCTTCATCGGCAGGTTCAGATCGACACGCACCAGCGCGACCTTGCCGGTCAGGTCGTCAGGCAGATCGTCGAGGGTCTTGAAGGCCGCCATCATGCCAATCCTTTAAAGGAACTTCGCCATCACTCCGGTGGTGTCGATCATGCGGTTGGAGAAACCCCATTCGTTGTCATACCAGCTGACCACGCGGCAGAGCTTGCCTTCCATCACGGTTGTCTCGAGGCTGTCGATCGTCGAGCTGGCCGGATAGTGGTTGAAGTCAGAGCTGACCAGCGGCTGGTCGGTGTAATCGAGCACACCCTTCATCGGGCCTTCCGCGGCCGCCTTGAGCGCGGCGTTGATCTCGTCCACGCTGGTGTCGCGCTTCGGCGTAAACACCAGGTCGACCATCGAGACGTTCGGGGTCGGCACACGCACTGACGAACCGTCGAGCTTTCCCTTCAGCTCCGGCAGAACCAGGCCAACGGCGCGGGCAGCGCCGGTGGTGGTCGGGATCATGTTCTGCGCCCCGCCCCGCGCACGGCGCAGGTCCTTGTGGATCTGGTCGAGCATGCGCTGGTCGTTGGTGTAGCTGTGGATCGTGGTCATGAAGCCGCGCTCGATCCCGACCGTGTCATGCAGCACTTTGGCCATCGGCGCCAAGCAGTTGGTGGTGCAGCTGGCGTTGGAAATGATCACGTCATCCGCGGTCAAAGTGTCATGGTTCACGCCGAAGACGATGGTCTTCGAAACGCCGGTGGCCGGCGCGGAGATGATCACGCGCTTGGCGCCAGCTTTCAGGTGCGGCTCGGCGGCTTCGTGGCTCTGGAAGAAGCCGGTGCATTCCATGACAATGTCGATACCGTTGGCGGCATGCGACAGATTGCCAGGATCACGCTCGGCGGTGACATGGATCCGCTTGCCATTGACGACCAGATCGTTGCCGTCGACTTCGACCTTGCCGGGGAAGCGACCATGCGTGCTGTCGAACCCGAACAACAGCGCGTTGGACTTGGTATCGGCCAGGTCGTTGATCGACACCAGCTCCAGATCGTGATCGTCGCGCTCAAGAATGGCCCGTGCGACGAGCCGCCCGATCCGTCCGAAACCGTTGATTGCAACCTTCGTCGTCATTGCAAGGAACTCCTGCTTATCCGTTGAGTTTGTTCAAGATCTTGGGGACGATCGCGTCCGCAGTGAAACCGAATTTGGCAAACAATTGTTCGGCCGGAGCCGAGGCGCCAAACCGGTCTAGCCCGATGTTGAGCCCGTCGGTCCCGGTGTAGCGCTCCCACCCGAAGGTCGTGCCTGCTTCTACCGAAACCTTGAGACAATCGGCGGGGAATACGTCTGCACGATATTCTGCCGATTGTTCGTCGAACAATTCGGTCGAAACCATCGAAACCACATCGGTGCCGATACCCTGCTTTTCCAGCTCGGCTGCACAGGCGAGCGCCACCTCGACTTCAGAGCCCGTGGCAGCGATCACGACCTTGCGCGCGCCTTCCGCAGCCTTGAGGCGATAGCCGCCGCGCGCGGACAGGTTTTCCTGCACCATCTCAAGCCGTACCTGCGGCAGGTTCTGGCGACTTAGCGCCAGTACCGAAGGGCGATTGCTCTGCTTTAACGCGATTTCCCAGCATTCCGCTGTTTCCACTACATCAGCCGGGCGCATGACGAGCAGGTTGGGCATCGCACGGAGCGAGGCGAGGTGCTCGACAGGCTGGTGGGTCGGCCCGTCTTCACCCAGCCCGATGCTGTCATGCGTCATCACGTAGATCACGCGGCATTGTTGCAATGCGGAAAGCCGGATCGCACCGCGGGCATAGTCGGTGAAGACCAGGAATGTCCCGCCATAGGGAATCACACCGCCGTGCAGCGCCATGCCGTTCATGGCGGCGGCCATGCCGAATTCGCGAATGCCGTAATAGACATAGCGGCCGCCGTAATTGTCAGCGCTGAAGGCTTCGATCCCGCCCGCCTTGGTGTTGTTCGAGCCGGTCAGGTCGGCACTGCCGCCGATCGTGTCAGGCAGGCGCGGGTTGATCTCCGCCAGCGCCATTTCCGAGGCTTTGCGCGTCGCGACCTTCTTCGGATCGGCGATCAGCGAAGCGACATAGTTCTTCATGGCATCGCCGTGCGGCAATTCGCCGGCCATGCGGCGCGTAAACTCCGCCATGTGCCCTGAAGCGTCGAGCCGCCCTGCCCATGCGCAATGCGCTTCCTTGCCGGCCTGCGCCGTGGCGCGCCAATCGGCGAGGATGTTTTCCGGAACAACGAAGGGGTCATAGTGCCAACCAAGCGCATCGCGTGCCGCAGCCACTTCATCGGGCCCCAGCGGCGAGCCATGAGTAGCGCTGGTGCCCTGCTTGTTGGGCGCCCCCTTGCCGATCACCGTCTTACAGGCGACCAGCGATGGGCGGTCATCCGCGACCGCCTCGTCCAGCGCCCGGGCGATATCGGCAAAGTCATGCCCGTCACAGCTCGTGACGTGCCAGCCAGTCGCTGCGTAGCGTGCCTTGATGTCCTCGCTGGTCGAAAGGTCTGTCCGGCCATCGATGGTGATGTCGTTATCGTCCCACAGCACGATCATCCGACCGAGCTTGAGGTGCCCGGCAAGGCCGATGGCTTCGTGGTTGATGCCTTCCATGAGGCATCCGTCACCGGCGATCACCCAAGTGCGGTGATCAACCAGATCGTCGCCGAACACCGCATTGAGGTGCCGCTCTGCCATGGCCATGCCCACCGCCATCGCCAGTCCCTGCCCAAGCGGGCCGGTTGTACATTCGACACCGGGCAGCAGGAAGTTCTCGGGGTGGCCGGCGCATGGCGACCCGAGCTGCCGGAAATTGCGAATGTCTTCGAGCGTCGGTTGCTCATAACCTGAAAGATAGAGAAGGCTGTAAATTAGCATCGAGCCGTGCCCGGCGGAGAGCACGAAACGGTCGCGATCGGCCCACTTTGGCGCGGCGGGATCGAACTTGAGATATTTCGACCAGAGCACCGTTGCGACGTCGGCCATCCCCATCGGCATCCCCGGATGGCCGGAGTTGGCGGCCTGCACAGCGTCCATCGACAGGGCGCGGATCGCATTGGCCATCGGCTGGAGACGGGCGGGATCGAGGCTCATGCGGATCGTGCTCCTGATTGCTGCGAGCGATGCCGGCGAGCATCCGCCCAATGCGTCGATTCGACGCGTTGCGGGGACCCTTTGCGGAGGGCGTGAATGAGGTCAACCCGCCGTTATGCCGGTTTCACCGGCGAGGCCGATTTTCCTTGCCAGTTCGCAAGCCTAGATGACTTATCAACAGGCACCCCCAAGGCTTTGCTGTTTCGAGGTAAATCGGGTAAAAAGCGGTAAGGAAGGGAAGAGGATGGAGCAGTCACTCCAGCGTATCGAAGCCGCCCTGGTCCGCATTGATGCGGCAGCAGCCCGGCTCGGCCCCGTGAAAGCCGACAGCGAACTGGAACGAAAACACGCCGACTTGCGTGCTGAAGTCAGCGCAACGCTGCGCGATCTCGACCGCCTTATCGATGGACTGGAGCCATGAGCGAGGTAACGCTTCAGATCGGCGGCAGGGCTTACAAGGTTGCCTGCGCGGATGGCGAGGAGGCACAGCTGGCCCGCCTCGGAGGCATGATCGGGCAGAAACTGAAGCAAATGGAAGGCAACCTTGCGCCCAGTGAGGCGCAAAACCTGCTGTTTGCTGCGCTGCTGCTGGCCGATGAGCTGCACGAAGCGCGCGCAGCGATGGGCGGCGCAGGATCCTCCTCTGATGACCGTCTGGCCGAACTTCAGGACAAGGCAGAAGCGGCAGCCAAGGCGCAGCGTGATGCCGCGCTCGAGCTCGAGGCGCTGCGCGCTGAGCGGGATACGCTGGCCAACGATCTAGCCAATATCCGGTCTGCTACAGCGGGCCAGCAGCCGCTGTTCGAAACCGGCGAGGTCGCCCAGAAGCTCGATCAACTCGCGAGCCAGCTAGAAAAATGCGCGGATTCGCTTGAGAGCCGGCTCGGCTACTCCTAGATAAGAGGCGGCGGGACTGCCCGGCACGAGCCGTTTGAATATCCCTGAGGCTATAAGCAATCCTTGGGAGCTGTCCCTGCCCTGGTTTACGGGTTCGTCCTGGGGGCCGGGGTATACGGCGCCCACCTGACGTCGAGGCGTCAGAGGATTTCTCGAGCAACCGACCCATGGTGGTTCCGCCACTTTCTTGCTGAAGTACAACCGATTAAAGCCGTTCGGGCTGAGCCTGCCGAAGCCGCACACTTCGTGTGCACCGAACCACCCGAAGGAAGAACGGCCCTTCGACAAGCTTAGGGCGAACGGTGGAAGACAAGGCCATCCTGCGAAAGCAATTGCGCGAAATACGCCGCGAACATGTGAACGGTATGCCCGAAGCAATGCGCGGGCTCGTGTTCCGCCACCCCCCAGGCACGATCCTGGAAAAAATCGGGCCTGATGCCGTCATCGGTCTTTATCATGCCGCACCATTCGAGGCCCCGACCGCCAGTTACCTTGGCCATTTCCACGAAAAAGGCCACCGGATCGCCTTGCCGAGATTTGCATCACGCGGTGCGCAGATGGAATTTGCGCTCCACACCGATCCCTATGGAGAAAGCGACCTTGAATTCGGGCCCTTTGGCATGCTTCAACCGCTGCCTGAGGCCGATGCTGTCATCCCCGAGATATTGTTCGTGCCCCTGATCGGCTTTACCGCCCGCGGCGAACGCTTGGGCCAGGGCGGCGGACATTATGATCGCTGGCTGGCGGAACATCCGGGGCGGATCGCGATTGGTCTGGCATGGGATGTCCAGCTGCGCGACGAATTGCCACGCGAGCCGCATGACGTGATGCTGGATGCCGTGATCACACCCACTCGAATGTACGGACCTTTCTGATGCGCGACCAACCGACCTGGCGGATACCCTTCGGAATACTTGGCCTGCTTCTCGCGCTAACGGTCTACGGGATCGTGATCGCCCGTTATGCCCCGGATCTGATCGGTAGTTGGCCAACACTGGCGCAGACACTGGTCTATATCGTGCTGGGCGTTATCTGGCTGCTGCCGCTGAAGCGTTTCCTGATCTGGATGGAGACAGGCCGCTGGGGTTAGGGTAAAACCCTGCAGAACTCTTCGAGGGATAGTATTGAACAAGCGCCTCACCTTCGTTCTTGTTCTCATTGCCATCGTTGGTGGCATCCTGTTCATCTTTGGCCAGCGTTGGATCGGCGAGCGAGCGTTTGAAACCGCCGTCGACAGGCGCGCAGGCGTCGATCAGACAGCGCAACTTCCAGACGGCCTCCACGTTTATGTCTGCGGCAGTGGTTCACCCATGACCGACGCCAAGCGCGCCGGGCCATGCCTTGCGGTACTGGCGGGACGGCAGGGCTTCGTATTCGACACAGGCTCCGGCTCCGTCCGCAAGCTCGGCGCGATGGGCTTTCCCTTCGAGCGCCTAGATGCCGCGTTCCTCACCCATTTGCATTCCGACCACCTCGACGGGCTGGGCGAACTGATGTTGCAGGCTTGGATCGCTGGCGGCCGCGACACCCCCCTCCCCATCTATGGCCCGCCAGGCACCGATCGGGTCGTCGACGGCTTCATGCAGGCCTATGAGATCGATCGTGGTTACCGCATCGCCCATCACGGGCCGGAAGTGGCCCGCCCCGGCGGTTTCGGCGGTGAAGTGCGCCTGATAGATTTTCCAAACGAAGAGAGAGCCGACGACATCGTCTTTCGTGACGACGACATCGTCATCCGCGCCTTGCCGGTCAACCATGCTCCGGTCGACAATTCCTATGCGTTTCGCATCGAGTACAAGGGGCGCTCGGTCGTTATCAGCGGCGACACCAAATACTTGCCTGCGCTTGCGCGCTTTGCGGAAGGCGCCGACGTGATCTTCCATGAAGCGCTTAACCCGCAGATGGTCGGCAAGCTTGGAGAGACGCTGGCGGCGCGCGGCAATGCCGATGCGGCCAGGATCATGGCCGACATTCCCGATTACCACACATCACCCGAAGATGCGGCCCGGATAGCACAGACCGCCGGTGCCAAGGCGCTCGTTCTTTATCATCTCGTCCCGGCCCCACCGGCACGGCTGATCGAGCAGGTCTTCCTGGGTGATGCCGCGGACCAATTCGACGGCGAGCTTGAGCTGGCAGAGGATGGAATGATGGTCAGCCTGCCCGCAAACAGCGAGCAGGTTGATTTCGACCAGCTTCTTTAAGAAGGTCCCAAGTGGCGCGAGTGACGGGACTTGAACCCGCGACCTTCGGCGTGACAGGCCGACACTCTAACCAACTGAGCTACACCCGCGCATTTCGGCGGCAGCGCCTCTTGGGAGACGCGCCAATAGGGCCGGTCGCCAAGGCTGTCAACGGTCAAATCGGCAAGAATTTGGCCGCCACGACCTATCAGCAGTTTTCATATTTCCAGTTACGTTTCTTGCCCTCGGTCAGCCACTCGATCGTCTGCGCAACACGCTTTGTGCGCGTCTCGTCGCGCTTCGCAGAAGTGATCCATTCGATGTATTCGCGGCGATGTGACGGCGAGAAAGCCTCGAACGCTAATTTAGCCTTCGGAGCCTGGTCGAGCGCCGAAGCGAGTTCTGGCGGCACCGGCAATTCCGGCTTGGGCGCAGCTCTGGGCTTTGGCTTTGCCAACGCCGCCTTGCCCGCCTTGAACCGGGCGATCAGTTCGTCGTCTGGCGGCAGGTCATTGATGCTCGCAAGCTTGCCGAGCGAACCCATGCCGTCACCTGATTGATCCTCGCCATGTATGATAATCGCCGCGTGCGCCTTGAAAGACGCCATGCCGACGGTGTTTTTCCCGCCGACCATGAAGTGCGGCATGCCCCATTTAATACCCTCTTCCGCTTCAGGGAGTGCGCGGTGTACCAGCTTGCGTACATGCAGCAGGATGGGCTGCGCAAAAGGCGCTGCCTTGGCGATGTAATCGTCAACGCGCGGGTCTCTGGACATGTCGACACCTCCCGGTAGCCGACAGCCTAGCCCATTCAGTTTGCCAGCAACAGGGCCGGAGCTTCGATCAGTTTCTTGAGTTGCTGGACGAAGCTCGCCGCATCGTATCCATCGACTACGCGGTGGTCGCAGCTGATCGAGATATTCATCAGCTTGCGCTTCTCGATTCGCTCTCCGCCCATGCCATCGGGTACGAACATCGGCCGCTCGATAATCCTGTTGGGACCGATGATCGCAACTTCAGGCCGGTTGATCACCGGCGTGGTGGCGACGCCGCCCAGCGGCCCGAGCGAAGTGATGGTAAGCGTCGAGCCGGACAATTCTTCCGATTTAGCGGAGCCGTCGCGCGCAGCATCGGCCAGGCGGACGATCTCACGCGCCAGCTGCCAGATGTTGCGTGACTGGGCGTCACGGATCACCGGCACCATCAGGCCGTTGTCGGTCTGGGTCGCCATGCCCAGGTGCACCGCGCCATGCCGGGTGACAACATTCGCTTCATCGTCATAACGGGCATTGATCATCGGGAAATCGGGCAGCGTCTTGCAGATCGCAGCGATCAACAGCGGCAGCATGGTCAGCTTTGGCTTGTCGCCGCGGGCCGAGTTGAGTTGCGCACGCATCCGTTCAAGCTCGGTCACATCGCATTCCTCGACATAGGAGAAGTGCGGAATTTGCCGCTTCGATGCGGCCATGTTCTGCGCGATACGCTTGCGAAGGCCGATAACCTTGATCGTCTCGTCAGCGCGAGCGCGCCCCGCCGCAGCAAACCCGCCGCCGGCGTTGTAAGCCAGGAACTGGTCGAGATCGCCATGGCGGATGCGGCCGTCCTCGGCCGGTTTCACCTGTGCAAGGTCGATCCCCAGATCGCGCGCGCGCTGGCGGACAGCAGGGCTGGCCAGAACTTTGGCTTCATGGCGCGGTTCGGGCGCCGGGGTCGGCGCAGGCAGTGGCTCCGGCTCGGGATCGGCATCAAGCGCATCATTAGCGTCCGACGCACCCGACGTTTCGACTTCGATCCGTTCTGCGACCACTTCGGCCTTGGGTGCGGGGGCTGGCTCAGGAGCGTCCTCGACCTCGCCTTCGACCTCGATCACCAGCAACATCGAGCCGACTGCAATTGTGTCCCCCACTTGCCCGGCAATTTCCAGTACCTTGCCGTCGACCGGGCTTTCGATGTCGATCGTCGCCTTGTCGGTCATCACATCGACCAGGTGCTGGTCTTCGGACACCGTGTCGCCAACCTTGACGTGCCATTCGACGATTTCCGCCTCGGCCACGCCTTCGCCCACATCGGGCATGTTGAATGTGAACTTCGCCATTGCGGTCAGTCCTTCAGGATCTTGTCGATTGCATCCCCGATACGAACCGGGCCGGGGAAATAGGCCCATTCGAGGCTGTGCGGATAGGGTGTGTCAAAGCCGGTGACGCGTTCGACCGGAGCTTCGAGGTGATAGAAGCAGCGCTCGGTCACCAGTGCGGAAAGTTCCGCACCGAAACCGCTGGTACGGGTCGCTTCGTGCACGATCAGGCAGCGGCCGGTTTTTTCGACCGAGGCCTCGATCGCTTCGATATCGAGCGGGACCAGCGTGCGCAGGTCGAGGATTTCGGCATCGACGCCCTTGGCTTCGCAGACCGCCTCAACCACATGGACCATCGTGCCATAGGCGAGGATCGTCAGCGCATCGCCTTCGGTGACCTTGCGGGCCTTGCCGAGCGGGATGCGATAGTACCCCTCGGGAACGACGCTGTCCTTGTGCCTCTTCCATGGCTCGACCGGCTTGTCGTAATAGCCGGAAAACGGCCCGTTATAGATCCGCTTGGGCTCGAAGAAGATCACCGGATCATTGTCTTCGATCGCGGCAATCAGCAGCCCCTTGGCGTCATGCGGAGTGGACGGGATGACCGTTTTGAGCCCCGCAACATGGGTGAAGATCGCTTCGGGGCTCTGACTGTGCGTCTGGCCACCGAAGATGCCGCCACCGAAAGGCGAGCGCACCGTCAGCGGCGCGATGTAATCATTGGCCGAGCGATACCGCAGCCGCGCGGCTTCGCTGATGAGCTGGTCGAGCCCGGGATAGATGTAATCCGCGAACTGGATTTCGGGTACAGGGCGCAGGCCATAGGCGCCCATCCCCACAGCGACACCAATGATCCCGCATTCGGAAATCGGGGTGTCGAACACGCGGGTCTTGCCGTGCTTTTCCTGCAGGCCCGCCGTGCAGCGGAACACCCCGCCGAAATAGCCGACATCCTCGCCCATGATGATGACGTCAGGATCGCGGGTTAGCATGATATCGAGCGCATCGTTGATCGCCTCGATCATGTTGAGCCGACGCTCGGTGCCGGCATCAGTCACAGGGGCGCTGGTTGCTTCGCTGCTCATGTCCGGGGCCCTCCCTCGGGCCATTTGATCTTTCGCTCGCGGATCGCCTGCTCCGCTTGCTCCTCAAGGTGCCACGGCAATGTCTCGTAGACATCTTCGAACATGGTGTGGAACGGATGGTGCAGGCCGTGGCCCAGAACGCCGTTCTTTTCGGCTTCCTTGGTTGACGCCTTCACCCGCTCTGCGCATTCGAGGTCCATCGCCTCCTGCCGTGCCTCGTCCCATTCACCGATCGCGATCAGGTGGTTCTTGAGCCGGTTGATCGGATCGCCCAGCGGCCATTCCTCACGTTCCTGCGCGCTGCGATAGCCGCTGGGATCGTCGGAGGTGGAATGCCCTTCCGCACGATAGGTGAAATATTCAATCAGAGTTGGCCCGCCGTTGGCCCGCGCCCTGTTCGCCGCCCATTGCTCCGCCGCATAGCAGGCGAGCGCGTCGTTGCCGTCGACCCGCAAGCCGGCAAGGCCATAGCCCAGCGCGCGCGCCGCAAAAGTTGTGCGTTCCGCCCCCGCAAATCCGCTGAAACTGCTGATCGCCCACTGGTTGTTGATAACGTTGAGGATAACCGGTGCATTATAGACCGTGGCGAAGGTGCATGCCGAATGGAAGTCGCCTTCCGCCGTGCTGCCCTCGCCCACCCAGGTCGCGGCGATCCGGCTGTCACCCTTGATCGCGCTGGCCATCGCCCAGCCCACCGCTTGCGGGCACTGCGTCGCGAGATTGCCTGAAATCGAGAAGAAGCTGTGCTCGCGGCTGGAATACATGATCGGCAGCTGGCGGCCCTTCAGCTTGTCCCCCTTGTTCGAATAGATCTGGTTGATCATGTCGACGATGGGATAACCGCGGGCGATCAGGATGCCCTGTTGGCGATAGCTGGGAAACACCATGTCATCGCTCGCCAGCGCCATCGAAGATGGCAACGCTGGTCGCCTCTTCCCCGGTGCATTTCATGTAAAAGCTGGTCTTGCCCTGCCGCTGGCCGCGGAACATGCGATCATCGAATGCCCGCACCAGCGCCATGTTGTAGAGCATGGTGCGCAGCGTTTCGGGATCGAGCTTGGGATCCCATGGTCCGTGTGCTCGGTTGTCCTCGCCCAGCACGCGGATCAGCCCGAAGGCGAGGTCGTGCATGCTGTGGGGATCGGCGGTTTCGTCTGGACGCGGCAGCGTCCCCGCAGCAGGGATATCGAGATGGCTATAGTCGACCGTGTCACCCGGCCGGTATTTCGGCTCGGGAACGTGCAGCTGCAGCGCCGGCTTGTTGCTCTTGGGCAAAGGTGAATTGTCAGGCCGCTCGGCCATGTCCGGGCTCTCCCCTGCTACTAGCAGGTCTGTAGCAATCTTTTATTCGCGCGTTATTTTATTTCAAGCGCGGGGGCTGGTCAAGCGAATGACCGCGATTCCCCTCACACCGCAACGGGGGCGCTGATCGGCGGGTGCGGCGTGTAATCATGCACCACAAAATCCTCGATCGTGTAATCGAATATTGTTTCCGGACGCCGAGTAATCTCGAGCGTGGGGCGCCCCTGCGGCTCGCGTCGCAGCTGTTCGGTGATCAGGTGCTCGTGGTTGAGATAGAGGTGCACATCGCCACCCATCCACACCAGCTCACCCGGTTCAAGGTCGGTCTGCTGCGCAATCATCCGCTGGAGCAGCGCCGCCGACCACAGGTTGAACGGCAGGCCAAGCGCAACATCGCAACTGCGCTGGTAGAGCAGGCAGTTCAGGCGTTCCTTCCCTTTGGCCCCCGCAACGTGGAACTGATAGGTCTTGTGGCACGGCGGCAGCGCCATCCGGTCAAGCTCGGCGACGTTCCAGCCTTCGATAATATGGCGCCGGCTGCCGGGGTTGCTACGCAGGCTTTCGACCACTTCGGCGACCTGGTTGATCCCCGGCCCTTTCTCGTAGAGCCCGTCGGCGCGATAGCGGTAGGTCGGCCAGTCGACCCATTGCTTGCCATAGACCGGGCCGAGATCGCCCCAGCGCGCGGCGAATTCTTCGTCATCGGCGATCCGCTGGACGAAATCCTCGAGCGAAATGTCCTCACCCATTTCGCGCACATAGCGCGCATGCGGCCATTCGTTCCAGATCTTCACGCCTTGCAGCACCAGCGGGCGGATATTGGTCTCTCCGGTGAGAAACCACAGCATCTCGCGCGTCGCGGTTTTCCAATAGACCCGCTTGGTGGTGAGCAGCGGCATCGCCCCGCCCGCCAGATCGAATCGCAGCATCGCGCCGCAGATCGAGCGCGTCCCCACGCCCGTGCGATCGGTGCGCTCGCTACCCTGCTCCCAAATCTGGCGCATCAGGTCGAGATATTGCCATTCAGGGTACCGCGCGGCGGTTTCGGCAGGGGGAATCGCTAGACTGGCCATGGACTGACCCTAAACCTGCATTTGCCCGCTTGCCACCCCGCGAGCACCTGCCTATAGGGCGCGCCTTGCCTCGGCCCACAGCTTTTTGCGAGCATGGTGGGCACGACACGGTCGGGGAGTAGCTCAGCCTGGTAGAGCACTGTCTTCGGGAGGCAGGGGCCGGAGGTTCAGATCCTCTCTCCCCGACCAGATTTCTCAAACCCAGAATTCTCAAACAATGTCGTTCGCGATCACGCCCAGCAAGATCGTTGCCGCGCCCAAGCCAAGCGACAAGTGCCAGCGCAGCCGCATGAAGCCGGCATCCGCCAATCTAAGCCAGCGATCGACCAGCGGGCTCAGGGCAATGAATACGCCCAGATAGAGCAAGGCAGGTCCCGGCCATTCCCAGCCGAAGGTCCACGGCAGGAACAGCGCCAGCGAAATCAGGCTGGGCAGGACAGACACAACATAGACGCCGGCCGTCGATCGACCCTTGGCCAGCGCCTGCCCCCACCACACGCCGCCCAGGAAGCTGAAGATCAACGCGGCGTAGGCAAACCCGCCCGCGATCGCGACATAGCTCTTCTCGCCGCCATCCCATGACAGTAGCAGCGCCAGCATTTGCGGCAGAAGACCGGCATACCCAAGCGAGCGCGCACTCCTCGGAAGTGTTTCCTGTTCCATGCCTGCTCAATCGCTGCGGACGCGGGCCGTTCCCCGCCCCTGCCAAATTGCGAGTTTGCCGACAGTCGCGACTTGGCGCAATCTGCCGCAATGAACCTGTTCGATTTAAGCGGGAAGACCGCAGTCATCACCGGCGGCAATAGCGGCATTGGCCTCGCCTTCGCGCGTGGCCTCGTGAAATCGGGCGCCGACGTGGCGATCTGGGCTCGCAACGAGGGCAAGAACGCGGCGGCGGTTGAAGAACTGAACGCCTTGGGCGGCGGCACTGCAGCAGCCTTTCCCTGCGATGTGGTTGAGGAACAGCAGATCGCCGATGCTATGGCGGCCACGCTCGACCGCTTCGCCAAGGTCGATATCTGCTTCGCCAATGCCGGGATCGGTCAAGGCATGGCGCTGCCTGAGATGACCGCAGAGGCGTGGGACCGGGTAATGGCCGTGAACGCGCGGGGCCCGGCGCTGACTTATCGCTATGTCACGGAGCACATGATCGCGCGCGGCGAAGGGGGAAAACTGATCGCTACGTCGTCAGGCCAGTCGATCATGGGGGTCAATCGCAGCTCCAACTACGCCGCCTCCAAGGCAGCGGTAAACGGCCTCACACGTGCGGCAGCGTTCGAGCTGGCCCGCCACAAGATCACCGCCAATGCGCTGCTGTTCGGCTTTTACGAGACCGATCTCACCGCACAATCCGATCCGCGTTTTGCCGAATGGATGACGAAGCGCATTCCCCTACGCCGCTTCGGCGACCACGAGGGGCTGGAAGGCCTCGCGGTGTTCTTTGCCTCGCCCCACAGCGATTACATCACCGGCCAATGCCTGCCGGTCGATGGCGGGCTCTGCATCAGTTGACCAGGATTTCGGAACAGGGAGCGCGCCCGATCATTGGGCCAGCGTGAAGCGCTGTTCCAACCTGCCCGCCGCCAATGGCTGACGATCGCGACGATGCGCGCTACCGCGCCGTGCCCAGTTCCCGCCTGGGGCGTGTAGCCGGCTTCGGGCGACTTGCTGGCGGCATTGCCGGCGGGATGATGGCGGAAGGCGCGCGGCGCCTGGCCAGCGGAGAGCGGATTTCGGCGGAAGACCTGCTGTTTACCCCCGGCAATGCGCGGCGGCTGGCCGACCGGCTTTCGCATCTGCGCGGGGCGGCGATGAAGCTGGGCCAGATGATCAGCATGGACGCGGGCGACTTCCTGCCGCCAGAGCTTTCGGAAATCCTTGCCACGCTGCGTAACCAGGCCAATTTCATGCCCGCCCGCCAGCTCGACAAGGTGCTGAGCGAGGAATGGGGCAAGGATTGGCGCAAGCAGTTCCGCTGGTTCAATCCGCGGCCGATCGCCGCCGCCTCGATCGGGCAAGTGCACAAGGCGCTCACCCGCGAGGGCGAGGAACTGGCGATCAAGGTGCAATACCCGGGTGTTGCCGCCAGCATCGATGCCGATGTCGACAACGTCGCGACGCTGCTGCGCATGTCGGGCCTGTTGCCCGAACAGCTCGACATGGAACCGCTCCTGCGCGCGGCCAAGGAGCAGCTGAAGGAAGAAGCCGATTACCTGCGTGAAGGTGAGCAGATGCGCCTTTATGCGCAGCGCATGGCGGGCAATCCGTCCTTTGTCGTCCCCACACTCCACGAAAGGCTGACGCGCAAACGCATTCTGGCGATGAGCTTTGAAGAGGGGATCGCGATCGAAGCGCTCGCCGCCGAACCGCAAGAGTTGCGCAACGAGGTGTTCGGACGCGTTGTCCACCTTGTGCTGCGCGAGCTGTTCGAATTCGGCGCGATGCAGACCGATCCCAATTTCGCGAATTATCGCTATCGCCGCAGCGAAGGTGCGATCGTGCTGCTCGATTTCGGTGCTGCGCGCGATATCGAACCGCACGTCTCGGACGGATACCGGCGATTGCTGGCGGCAGGCCTGACCGGCGATCCGGACAAGGTGCGCGCAGAGGCTCTGGCGATCGGCTTCATCAACGAAGCAGTGGTTGCCCGCCAGCGCGAGCGGGTCGACCGGATGATCGGGATAGTCACGAGCGAAATGAACCGCGATGCGCCGTTCGACTTCGGCAACCGCGCTTTCGTGCCTTTGTTGCGGGAGGAAGGCATGGCCATCGCCGAGGACAAGCAGAGTTGGCATATCCCGCCCGCCGAAACGCTGTTCGTGCAGCGCAAGGTCAGCGGCACCGCGCTGCTCGGCGCGCGGCTCAAGGCAGTGGTGAATATCCGTGCACTGGTCGAACAAATGCTGCAGGAATGCCCGGCATGACCCGCCCTGCCATCCTGTTCGTCTGCCTCGGCAATATCTGCCGCTCGCCGCTCGCCGAAGCGGCGTTCCGCATGGTGGCAGACGAGCATGGGCTCGATGCGCATGCGGACAGCGCCGGCACCGCCACTTATCATGTCGGCGAGCCGCCCGATCCGCGTTCGATCGCGACTGCCCAAGCTTGCGGGATCGACATCACCCACTATCGCGGGCGGCAGATCGCGGTCGAGGATTTCCACCGCTTCACCCATATCTTCGCGATGGACCACCAGAACCTGCGCAATATTGAGGCAATCCGCCCGGCTGATGGTAGCGCTCATGTCTCACTGCTGCTCGATATTGTCGAGGGCCGCGAAGGCGCAGCCATCGCCGATCCCTATTACGATGGTGAAGAGCGGTTCGAAGATACCTGGGCGGATGTCGAAATGGCCGCGCGGGCGCTCGTGGCACGGCTGCTCGCAGCCTAACCGCCCCGCAGTAGCTGCACGCCCCAGTCGCGTTCGAACAGGTACAGCAGCAGCCGCGCCGCCTGCCCGCGTTCACTGGCGAGGCCGCCGTCACGCTCGATCAGCAGCCGGGCATCCGCATGCGCGGCGGGCAGCAGCCGCGTAATCTGCTCCAGCTCGGCCACGCGGAACGGCGTATCGCCCGATTGCCGCGTGCCCAGCAGCTCGCCGCCGCCGCGCAGCTCCAGATCCTCTTCGGCGATGCGGAACCCGTCCTGCGTTTCGCGCATCAGCGCCAGGCGCCGCTTGGCGGTTTCCGACAGGGCATTGCCGCGCAACAGCAGGCATACCGCCTGCTCGCTGCCGCGCCCCACGCGGCCGCGCAATTGATGCAACTGGGCCAATCCGAACTGTTCGGCCTGTTCGACCACCACAAGCGTGGCGTTGGGCACGTCGACCCCGACCTCGATCACCGTGGTTGCGACCATCAGCTTGGCCTCGCCTGCCACGAAGCGCTCCATCGCCGCGTCCTTCACTTCGGGCGGCTGCTGGCCATGGACGAGCACGACATCGTCTCCGAACCGCTCCTTCAGCGCGGCATAGCGCGCTTCGGCAGCAGCCAGATCGGCGACTTCGCTTTCATGGACCATCGGGCAAACCCAGAAGGCCTGCTGACCGGTCTCCAGATGCCGGGCGATGCCATCGACGATCTCGCCCATCCGGTCGACCGACATCACCCGCGTGAGGATCGGTTTGCGCCCAGGCGGCATCTCGTCGAGCTTGCTGACGTCCATCTCGCCATATTGCGCAAGGGTGAGCGTGCGCGGGATCGGCGTCGCGGTCATCGCCAGCGTGTGCGGGGACATCCTGCCCTTGCTCGCCAGTTGCAGTCGCTGTGCCACACCAAAGCGGTGCTGCTCGTCGATCACGACCAGCCCCAGATCCTTGTAATTGACCGTGTCCTGGAAGATCGCGTGGGTGCCGATCACGATGTCGATGGACCCATCGAGCAGGCCCATCAGGATGCTTTCGCGCGCCCTGCCCTTGTCGCGCCCGGTCAGCAAAGCCACTTCGACCCCGGTGGGGGCGGCCATGCTGCGGATCGTCTCGAAATGCTGGCGCGCGAGGATCTCGGTTGGTGCCAGCAGCGCCGCCTGCTTCCCCGCCTCGTTCGCAATCAGCATGGCATAGAGCGCGACCACCGTCTTGCCCGCGCCGACATCACCCTGCAGCAGCCGCAGCATCGGCGCGTCCTGCGCCAAATCGCCTTCGATCTCGCCTATCGAGCGCCGTTGCGCGCCGGTTAGCGGAAACGGCAGCTGGAGCTTGTCCCGCAAGTGCCCATCGCCCTTCAGCGGCTGCCCCTTGCGGCGGCGATTATCCGCACGCACCAGCATCAGCGCCAGGCTGTTCGCCAGCATCTCGTCATAGGCGAGCCGGTCGCGCGCCGAGGGACTTTCGCCCTTGTGCGCCAGTTGCAGCGCATCGCGCCAAGCGGGCCATCCGGCGCGCTCGGACTGGGTCGGCTCGATCCACTCGGGCAGCTCGGGCAGCCGCGCCAGCGCCTGCTGCGCCAGCCCCGCGATCCGAGGCTGCGTCAAGCCTTCCGACAGGCGATAGACCGGCTCGTTAAGCCGCGCGAGCGTCGCCCCGCCTTCGCTTTCGATGTGGTCCGGATGGACGATCTGCAGCATGTCGCCGTAGCGATCGAGCCGGCCCGCGACCCAGCGCTTCTCGCCCACCGGCAACTGCTTCTTGGCGCTGTAGGACGCGCGCCCGAAATAGGTCAGCGCGCAATAGTTGCCAACGCTGTCCTGCGCCAGCACGCGATAGGGACCGCGATTGTTGCGCGCCGCACGGTGCTCCACCGGGGTGAGCGCGATCACGATCTGCTCACCCTCGCCGGCATCGTCGAGCGATTCCACAGCGCGGCGCGACACGAACCGTTCCGGCAAGTGATAGGCGATGTCGCGCACCCGTGTGAGCCCGAGCTTCTCCAGCGGCTTACGCAGCTTCGGCCCGACACCTTCAAGCGCGTCGGTCTCGACGAACAGCGGGTTGAGGGCTTCGGGGCGCATGCCGCTGTTATAGCCGCTTGCGCGCCTCGTGTGAGTCCCCTACCCGCCGCTTATGCCCGACGCCCTGACATTCGAAGCCCGTCTTGCCCGTGCAAAATTCCGTGCCTGGCATCGCGGCACGCGCGAAGCTGATTTCATGATCGGCGGGTTCTTTGATCGCTACCATACGCAATGGAACGAAGCCGAACTGCGCTGGTTCGAAGCCCTGCTCGATGAAGACGATGTCGACGTGATGGCCTGGGCGCTCAAGACCCAGCCGGTGCCGCACGCCTTTTCCGGCCCGCAGATGGAGCTGATGCAACAACTCGACTATGTCGATATTCCGCGCTAACCCGCTGATTTTCCATGCCTGACCTTTCGCGTTTTCTTTCAGCCAAGACTCCGCTCACGCTCGCATCGGTGGCGCGCGGAGCGCAGCCGCTGGTGATGAGCGACCTCGCGCGGGCGGCAAAGGGGCGCGCGGTCTTCATCGCCGCCGATGACGCCGCGATGCGATCGGTCGCCGATGCGGCGCGTTTCTTCGCCCCCGAATTGGACGTGATCGAATTCCCGGCGTGGGATTGTCTGCCCTATGACCGCGCCAGCCCGGCCTTGTCAGTCAGTGCGCGCCGCCTCGCCGCGCTGCACCGGCTTCAGGCGGGCAAGAGCGGTAACCAGCTGCTGGTGACAACCGCCAATGCGCTGCTCCAGCGCGTGCTTACCCCGTTCCGCATTCGCGAAAGCGTACGCGAGTTCAAACCCGGCACCACCATCGGCCATCAATCGCTCTCCGCCCTGCTGCAGCGGCAAGGCTATTCCCGGACTGACACCGTAGTCGATCACGGGGAATATGCGTTGCGCGGATCGATCATCGACATCTTCCCGTCTAGCCTGGAGCAGGGCCTGCGGCTCGATTTCTTCGGCGATGAGCTTGAGAGCTTGCGGCTGTTCGATCCCAACACGCAGATGACGGTCGGCACGCTTGATCGCCACCTGTTGTTGCCCGCGAGCGAGGCCTTGCTCGACGAGGACAGCATCAAGCGCTTCCGCAGCCGCTATCGCGAACTGTTCGGTGCGGCGGCGACGCAGGACCCGCTCTACGAAGCTGTCAGCGACGGACGCCGGCTTGCAGGGATGGAGCACTGGCTGCCTTTGTTCGAGGAGCGCCTCGCCACCATCTTCAACTACCTCGCGCCGGAGGATGTGGTGGTGATCGACAGCGGTGCGATCGGCGCCGCTGAAGAGCGCTTCAAGGACGTGGCCGATTATCACCAGGCCCGCAAGAAGACCGCCGGGCAGGCGGCCGGCAGCTACCGCCCCTTGAGCGAAGCCGCGCTCTATCTCGAAAGCGGTGAATTCCACGCCCTGCTGGCCGAACATACTGTGCACCGCAGCGTGATCTTCGCCGAACCGGAAAGCGATCGCGTGGTCGATTTCGGCTTCTCGTCTGCACGTGATTTCGCGCCTGATCGTGCGCGCGGGGACAACATCTATTCGATCGCGGCGCAGCACCTCAATGCGCTCGCAAAATCGGGCAAGCGCCCGATCATTGCCGCGTACTCTACCGGCAGCCGTGCGCGGATCACTTCTATCCTGGGCGAAGCAGGATGCACGGTCGAACTGGCCGACAGCTGGCAGCAGGTGCTAGGCGCCAGCGCCAAAGGCAAGCCGGTCGCCACTGTCCTGCCGCTGGAGACCGGCTTCGCCAATGCCGAGTTGGAGCTGCTGACCGAGCAGGATATACTCGGCGATCGGCTGGTCCGCCGCAAGAAGCGCCGCAAGGATTCAGACGCCTTCCTCGCGGAACTGCAGTCGCTCAGCCGCGGCGACCTGGTTGTCCATGTCGAGCATGGTATCGGCAAATACCTCGGCCTTGAACCGATCACCGTCGGGAAAAGCAAACACGACTGCGTAATGCTGGAGTATCGCGGCGGCGACAAACTCTACATTCCGGTCGAGAATATCGACGTGCTCAGCCGCTATGGCAGCAGCGAAGAGGCGGTCATGCTTGACCGGCTCGGCGGCGAAGGCTGGCAGAAACGCCGCGCACGGCTGAAGGAGCGGATCCGCGAAATAGCGGGCGAGCTGATGCAGATCGCCGCGCAGCGCGCGCTCAAGAAAGCCCCGGTGCTGGAACCCGAACCGTCAAGCTACAACCAGTTCGTCGAGAAATTCCCGTGGGAGGAAACCGACGACCAGGATGCCGCCATCGCCGACGTTTTGCGCGACCTGGAAGGCGGCAGACCGATGGATAGGCTCGTGTGCGGCGACGTAGGCTTCGGCAAGACGGAAGTGGCCTTGCGGGCCGCTTTCGTAGCGGCGATGAACGGCCAGCAGGTGGCGGTGGTGGCGCCCACCACCCTTCTCGCGCGCCAGCACTACAGCAACTTCGCTGAGCGTTTTTCCGGTTTCCCGCTCAAGGTCGGGCGGCTTTCCCGCCTCGTTCCGGCCAAGGAAATGGCGGAGACCCGCGAAGGGCTGGAAAAGGGAGACATCGACATCGTGATCGGCACCCATGCCATCCTTTCGAAGAGCACGAAATTCCGCAACCTGGGCCTGGTGATCGTCGATGAGGAACAGCGTTTCGGGGTGAACCACAAGGAACGACTGAAGCAGCTGCGCGCCGACGTACATGTGCTCACCCTCACTGCCACCCCGATCCCGCGCACGCTGCAGATGGCGATGAGCGGGCTGCGCGAGCTTTCCACCATCCAGACCCCGCCGGTCGACCGGCTGGCGGTGCGGACATACGTGATGGAATGGGATGACATGGTGATGCGCGAGGCTCTGCTGCGCGAGCATCACCGCGGCGGGCAGAGCTTCATCGTCGTACCGCGTATTTCCGATATGGCCGAGGTCGAGGAATGGCTGCGCGAAAATGTGCCGGAGGTGAAAAGCATCTCCGCGCACGGGCAAATGGGCGCCGGCGAGGTCGAAGAGCGGATGAGCGCCTTCTATGACCGCAAATATGACGTGCTGCTCTCGACCACGATCGTCGAGAGCGGGCTCGACATCCCCAGCGCGAATACGATCATCATCCACCGCGCCGACCGTTTCGGCCTGGCCCAGCTCTACCAGCTGCGCGGGCGTGTCGGCCGCGCCAAGCTGCGTGCCTATGCCTACCTTACCTATGACAAGGACGTGCAGCTGTCCGAAATCGCCGAGAAGCGGCTGAAGGTGCTGGGCGATCTCGATTCGCTCGGCGCCGGGTTCCAGCTCGCCAGCCATGATCTGGACCTTCGCGGCGCCGGGAACCTGCTCGGTGACGAACAGTCGGGCCATATCCGCGAGGTCGGCTTCGAGCTTTACCAGTCGATGCTGGAGGACGCGATCCTTGCCGCCAAGGCCGGCGAAGCGGGGCTTGCAGCATCGCGCGATACAGTGAGCCCGCAGATCACCGTCGATGCGCCGATCATGATCCCTGAGGAATATGTGCCTGACCTGGCAGTGCGCATGGCACTCTATCGCCGCCTCAATGACGCCAAGGACAAGGCCGAGATCGAGGCGATGGCGGCCGAGATGATCGACCGCTTCGGCCCGCTACCCGATGCCACCGCGAACCTGGTCAAGCTTATCGAGATCAAGCACCAGGCGATCGCCGCAAACATCGCCAAGATCGATGTCGGCGCGCGCGGCACGCTGGTGAGTTTCCACCTTGACGATTTCCCCGATCCGGCGGGCCTGCTGGCTTATGTCGACCGGCTCAAAGGCACCGCCCGGCTGCGGCCTGACATGAAGCTGGTGATCGACCGTGCCTGGGGCGATCCGCAAAGTCGCCTCAACGGGCTGTTCCAGCTGACCAAGGGGCTTTCGGCGATCGTGAAAAAGGCGGCGAAGGCCGCGGCCTAAACGGCGAGCTGCTCAACCAGTTCGTCGTGGCGCACCGGTGGCGAACCCAGGAACCCCTGCCAGCTGGCACATCCCTCGCCGATGACGACATCACGCTGGTCTGCGTGCTCGATACCCTCGGCCACCACCTCCAGTTCCAGCACTTTCGCCAGGGTTACAATCGCCCGCAACACCGCACGATCACGCTCGCTCGCGGCAATGCCCTGCACCATCGAACGGTCTAGCTTGAGTGCGTCGAGCGGCAGGCGCTTGAGATAGTCGAAATTGCAGAAGCCCGCGCCGAAATCGTCGAGCGCGATCCGCACACCCAGTTCGCGCAAAGGGGCAATTCGGCGCGCCGCAAGGTCGAGATCGTCGAGCAGGAGCTCCTCGGTGATCTCCAGCGTCACCAGCTGAGGATTGATCCCGGCGGCCGCCAGATCGGCGCTCAGTTGGCTGATCAAGCCCCCGCCCAAAAGCTGCCGAGCCGGAATATTCAGTGACAGCCCCAAACCCTCCGGCCAATTCGCGGCCTGGCGGATCGCCAATGACACCAGGTGTTCCGCCAATTTCTCCCTCAGACCTGCCTTGGCCGCGAGATCGAACAGCGCCTGCGCGCCGATTTCACCGAAAACCGCGTGCTGCCAGCGCGCCAGCGCCTCGGCAGAGACGATACGCCCGGTCACACACGAATATATCGGCTGGAACCTAATCTCGACCTGGCCAAGCCGCAGGGCAAGCTCCAGCTCATCGGCAAGCTCGCCCGAATCGCGCGCAAACAACGCTGATTGCGCGCCTTTCTGGCCGGTTCGCTCGAGGATGGTCATGCCCATTGCCATACACGCATCGCGCGCTACCTGCCCGCAAAGAATCCCTTCCGTTGAAAAATGGCACAACCCGCCATAGGGAGGATATCCGGCAAGCGGGCGAAAGGGACCTCGGATTGGCCAAAGTGCAAGAATTCGAACGCATTGCCCTGATCGCTTCGGATACGGAGCGGGCGCAGGCTGCCTTTGCCGAATTGCTGCCAACCCGCAATTGGGCGCCGCTGGATGATGCAGAGGCGGTGGTCGTGCTGGGCGGCGACGGCTTCATGCTGCAAACGCTCCACGCCATGCTTGAAAATGGACGCGTGATCCCCGCTTACGGCGTCAACCTTGGGACGGTCGGCTTCCTGATGAACCGTCATCGCGCGGGCAGCGACATCTGCAAGCGGATCGCCCGCGCCCGCTCGATCGCGATTGCGCCGCTGTGCATGGACGCGGTGACGCAGGACAATGGCCGGCACCGATTCTTCGCCATCAACGAAGTCTCGCTGCTGCGCGAAACCCGCCAGACCGCCAAGATCGAAGTCACCGTGGATGACAAGGTTCGTATCGCCGAGCTGGTGTGTGACGGCGTGCTGGTGTCGACCCCGGCCGGATCGACCGCCTACAATTTGTCCGCCAATGGCCCGATCCTGCCGCTCGATTCGCAACTGCTGGCGCTGACACCGATCAGCCCCTTCCGCCCGCGCCGCTGGCGCGGGGCGATCCTGCCAGACCGCAGCACGATCAAGCTCACCGTGCGTGAACCGCACAAGCGCCCGGTTTCGGTCGTCGCCGACCAGAAGGAAGTGCGCGACATCGCCGAAGTCTCGCTCGCCATCGCCCGCGAGTGCGAGCTAACCCTGCTGTTCGACCCGGGCCATGCGCTCGACGAACGGATCGTTTCAGAGCAGTTCGTGGTCTAGCGCTGCGGCGCGGCAAAAGTCGCAAACTGGCTCTTGCCAAACGAATCCGCCGCCCATATAGGCGCACCCCTGCCTTCGGGCTGCTCCCCGATAGCTCAGCGGTAGAGTAGGTGACTGTTAATCACTTGGTCGTTGGTTCGAATCCAACTCGGGGAGCCATTCAGCAGCTTCGGGCCCATTAAGCGCCAAGCAGCAGCCTTCCACCCACCCAGATCACCAGCGCCGCTGTCAGCCAGCGGATGATCCGTTGCGGCAGGAATTTAACAGCCAACAGGCTGCCGATCTGCCCTCCGACTGCCACCGCGATCAGCAGCGCCAGACCGCCATAAACCGCACCACCCAGCAATCCGGTGCCATTCTTGAGCAATTGCCCGGCAAGGCCAAACAGCGAATTTACCAGGATGAACAGGCTGGCCGTCGCGGCGATAGCGCGGGCATTGTTCCAGCGCGTGAGGTGCAGCAGGGGCGCCAGGAAAATGCCGCCGCCGATACCCACCAACCCAGCTAGATAGCCCAGCGGTGCTGCCGCAACCGGCACCATGCGCGCCATTGGGTGCGGCTGGCCTTCATGCTCGTTTGCGATCGGCAGCAGCATCGTGACGCCTGTCAGCAACAGGCTCGCACCGAGCAGCAGCATGAATGTTTCCTGCTTGATCGGGGTCAGACCGCCGAGGAATGCCGCAGGCGCCGCCAGCGCGGTCAGCAGGATTGCGCCGCGCCATGGCGTGACCTTCGCCCGCGCAAACCGAACCGTGCTGCCCGCCACCACCACGATGTTGCAGGCCAGCGCCAGTACCGGCAGCAGGCGATAATCGAGGCCCGACAGCGCCAATAGCGCCGCATAGGTTGAGCCGCCGCCGAAACCGACGGCGGCGTACAACAGCGCCGTGACGAAGAATGCCGCAATCAGCGCAAACGGGACCAGGCCGCTCATTCAGCCGATCCCGCCTGGCCCATCAGCCTTGCAGGATTATTCGGCGGCCGCACTGCCGCCAGCAGCCCCGTGGCAATGCTTGTACTTGTTGCCCGAACCACAGGGGCACGGCGCATTCCGGCTGATATCGAGGCCTTCGAAGGGGTTGTCCGTGTTCGATCCGCCGGGGCCGAAGGCCGCACGCGGGCTGCCCGCCAGCGAACCGAACAGTTCGGGCCGCTCCGCCGAACCATCGAGGTCAGCGGAATTGTCCAGCCCGCTGAAGGGATCGATATGGCCGGTGAGGAATTCCGGCAGGTCCGGCAGGGCCTGCGGCTCGGGCCGCTGGATCCGCAGCTCGGACTTGACCAGGATCTTGGTCACATCTTCGCGCAGGGTGTCGAGCATGTTCTCGAACAGGCCGAAGGCTTCCTGCTTGTACTCGTTGATCGGCTGCTTCTGCGCAATCCCGCGCATCCAGATCACCTGGCGCAGCGCGTCGAGCGTGGCGAGGTGTTCTTTCCAGTGATAATCGAGCCGCTCGAGCAGGACCGACTTTTCGACCTGGCGCCAGATCGAAGGATCGGATTCGGCGATCTTGCCCTCCATGATTTCGTCCGCCGCGGCACGGATCCGCTCTTCGAGCAGTTCCGGCTCGACCTGGTCTTCTTCCAGCCAGTCATCGATCGGCGGAGTGAGGCCGAAGATTTCCTCGACCTTCTCCTTCAGCCCGGCAACGTCCCACTGCTCAGGGTATGATCCCGGCGGGCAAGCGGTGCCGACCAGGGCGTTGACGGTGTCGTGGCGCATGTCTTCGACCACATCGTCGACCCGGTCGGCCTCCATGATCTCGCCGCGCTGCTCGTAGATGACCTTGCGCTGATCGTTCATCACGTCGTCGTACTGGACGACCTGCTTGCGCACTTCGTAGTTGCGCGCTTCGACCTTCTTCTGCGCGGTCTCGATCGCCTTGGAGAGCCATTTCGAACCGATCGCCTCGCCATCGGCAAGGTTCGAATTCATCATCTTGGCGAACAGTGTGTCCGGCCCGAAGATGCGCAGCAGATCGTCCTCAAGGCAAAGGTAAAAGCGGCTGAGGCCGGGGTCGCCCTGACGGCCCGAGCGGCCGCGCAGCTGGTTATCGATGCGGCGGCTTTCGTGACGCTCGGTGCCGAGCACGAACAGACCGCCCGCCTCCAGCACTTTCTTCTTTTCCGCCGCGACTTCGGCCTTGATCCGGTCAATCTCAAGCTGCCGCTTGGGATCGTCTTCGGCCATATCGCCCAATTCGTCCTGGATGCGGAATTCGACATTGCCGCCCAGCTGGATGTCGGTGCCGCGGCCGGCCATGTTGGTGGCGATGGTCACTGCGCCAAGCCGCCCCGCCTGCGCCACAATATGCGCTTCCTGCTCGTGGAAACGGGCATTGAGCACCGCGTGCTTGACGCCTTCCTTGTCAAGGAACTGGCTCAAAAGCTCGGACTTCTCGATCGAGACCGTACCGACCAGCACCGGCTGGCCGATCTCGTTCTTCTCCTTGATCGCCTTGGCAATGGCAGCAAACTTGTCGAGCGTGTTCTTGTAGAACTCGTCCTCCTCGTCGATCCGCTGGACCGGGACATTGGTCGGGATCTCGACCACATTCATCTTGTAGATGTCCCAGAATTCCGCGGCCTCGGTGGCGGCCGTGCCGGTCATGCCCGACAGCTTGGGATACATGCGGAAATAGTTCTGGAAGGTGATCGAGGCCATGGTCTGGTTCTCGGGCTCGATCTTCACGCCTTCCTTGGCTTCGACCGCCTGGTGCAGGCCGTTCGACCAGCGGCGCCCGTCCATCATGCGGCCGGTGAATTCGTCGATGATGACGACCTTGTTGTCCTTCACGATGTAGTCGGTGTCGCGCTTGAACATGATGTTCGCCTTCAGCGCCTGGTCCAGGTGGTGGACCACCTGCGTATTCTCGACATCGTAGAGATTTTCGGTGGCGAGCAGGCCGCGCTCGATAAGGATCTTCTCGATCTCGTCCGTGCCTTCCTCGGTCAGCTGGATGTTGCGGGTCTTCTCGTCCTTTTCATACCAGTCTTCGGGAATGCCTTTCACCACCTCGTCGAGCGCGACGTAGAGCTCGCTCTTGTCCTCGGTCGGGCCGGAAATGATCAGCGGGGTACGTGCTTCGTCGATCAGGATCGAATCGACCTCGTCAACGATCGCGTAATTGAACGGGCGCTGCACCATCTGGTCGCGCGAGTGCTTCATGTTGTCGCGCAGGTAGTCAAAGCCGAGTTCGTTGTTCGTGGCATAGGTGATGTCGGAATTGTAGGCTTCGCGGCGCTGGTATTCGTTGAGGTTGGGCACGATCACACCCACGCTCAGGCCCAGCCAGTTGTGCAGTTGCCCCATCCATTCTGCGTCGCGGCGGGCCAGGTAATCGTTGACGGTAACGACGTGAACGCCCTTGCCTTCGATCGCGTTGAGATAGGTGGCAAGCGTCGCCACCAACGTCTTGCCCTCACCCGTGCGCATCTCGGAAATTTCGCCGCGGTGAAGCACGATCCCGCCGATCATCTGGACATCGAAATGGCGCATGCCGAGCACGCGGACCGATGCTTCGCGCACGGTGGCGAAGGCTTCAGGCAGGATATCGTCAAGCGTGGCGCCAGCTTCGAGCTGGCCACGGAACTTGGCAGTCTGGGCCTTCAGCTCGTCATCCGAAAGAGCCTGCATCTGCGGCTCCAACGCATTGATCTGGTTGACGATCTTGCCGAGTGACTTGACGTAACGGTCATTGGAAGAACCGAACAGCGATTTGGCGATTGTTTGAAACATGGAAAGGGTCCTGTCGGGACATGATGTGTAGGAATTGCAGCCGCGCGCATAAGGCGCAGGCTGCCGGAATTTCGACGGAAAATGAGGTTAGGGCGCTATTCGTAAGCGCGGTCGATGCCGAACAGCACCGGCGGCCGCAGCACGCGCTTGACGCGCTTGGCCGGCTTGTCAGCCTTGTCAGCCTCATCAGGGCGGCTGCTGGCTTCATCGTCGCGGCAAGGGCGACGGTCATCGGCGTGATCTTCAGCCGTATCGGCCGCTACGCCAATCTCGCAATTGAGCGCTTCCAGAACCGACGCGTTCGCAGGTGCGCCGAATGCGGCGAGCCCCGTTAACAGCGCAATGCAGGTCAGAAAGCGTCCCAACATGGCGCCTAGATACGCGCTCTTCTTCAATTCGTCCACTACCCAAGGCGGATTTACTGTGCGGCCCCGGCAAGCTAGCGCGGAATGATGGAAAACGCCGTTTCGCCCCTTGCTCACCCGTTCCCCGATGACATGCCCGATATCGCGGGGGTTACGCTGCGTGTTGCACGCGCGCGCTACAAGAATTGGGACCGTGTTGACCTGACCTATGCCGAGCTGTGCGAGGGTACGCACGTAGCCGGCGTGTTCACTACCAGCGCCTGTGCGTCGAGCGAAGTCGAAATGGGTCGCGAGCAGGTGAAGCAAGGCATCGCCCGCGCGCTGATCGTCAACGCGGGCAATTCCAACGCTTTCACCGGCTATCGCGGGCGCGAGGCGGTAAAACAGATCGTGGACCAGGTGGCTGCGCATCTCGGCTGCGCGCCGGGCGAGGTTTTCGTGTCTTCAACCGGTGTGATCGGTGTGCCGCTGCCCAAGGACAAGGCGCTCGCCGGGGTAGCCGCCGCGCTTGAGGCCGGGCCATGCAGCTGGGAAGACGCCGCGCTCGCCATCTCCACCACGGACACCTTCGCCAAGGGGGCAAACGCCAGTGCGATGATCGGTGGCACGCGGGTGGAACTGGCGGGGATCATCAAGGGCAGCGGGATGATCGCGCCCGACATGGCGACCATGCTGGGCTATATCTTCACCGACGCCGCAGTCGAGCCAGCGTTTCTCCAGCAACTGCTGACGCAGGCCAATCGCCAGACCTTCTCCTGCATCACGGTCGATGGCGATACCTCGACCAGCGACACAGTGATGGCCTTCGCGACCGGCAAGGCTGGCAATGCGCCCTTGGCTTCGTTCGACGATCCTGGTGCAGATGCCTTTGCCGCCGCGTTGACCGATCTGTGCCGCCAACTCGCCCAGCTAGTGGTGCGCGATGGCGAAGGCGCGAGCAAGTTCATCGCGATCCGAGTATCAGGCGCCGCTAGTGACGAAAGCGCCCACCGGATCGGCATGGCCATCGCCAATTCGCCGCTGGTCAAGACCGCCATCGCGGGCGAAGACGCCAATTGGGGCCGCGTCGTCATGGCTGTGGGCAAGGCCGGCGAACCGGCCGATCGTGACAGACTGTCGATTGCATTCGGCGGCATCTGGACGGCTAGGAACGGCTTGCCGGTCGAAAATTATGACGAAGCGCCGGTTGCGGCGCATCTGAAGGGACAGGAAATCGATATCGCCGTGGACCTTGGCCTGGGTGAAGGCCGCGCAACCGTATGGACCTGCGATCTCACCCACGGCTATATCTCGATCAACGCGGATTATCGCTCTTGAACCAGCTTGATGCCGCAGTGCTGCGCCTGATGCGCGACGTAGGTGAACGCGTGATCCTGCCGCGTTTCCAGAACCTTGCGCAGCACGAAATCGACGAGAAGGCGGCAGACGACTTCGTCACCGTGGCCGATCACGAAGCGGAGGAAATGCTCGAAGCGGGACTTGCGGCGATCGATCCCTCGCTGGCGATTGTCGGCGAAGAGGCCGCGCATGCGAACAATGGCGTGCTCGACCAGCTCTCGCATGATTGCTGGATCGTCGATCCGCTCGATGGCACGCACAATTTCGCGCATGGCAAGCCGCCCTTCGGCATCATCATCGCGCAGGCGAGCGGGGGCGAGTGCCAGTCCGGCTGGATCTACGATTGCCTGTCAGGCCGTTTCTGCCACGCGCATCGTGGAAAAGGCGCGTTTGTGAACGGCGAGCGCATTGCCGCGCGCACCACCGGCGAAAATCCGCCGGTTGCAGCGATCTCGCGGATTTTCCTCACCGAAGAGCAGCGCGCACTGGTCGATGCCAGGCTCGCGCCGTTCTATCGCCTGGTCGATATTCCGCGCTGCGCGGCGGAGCAGTATCCGCGGCTGGCGCTGGGCGAGAACGATATCTCCAGCTTCAAACGCACGCTGGCGTGGGACCATGCCGCCGGGGTGCTGTGGCTCAACGAATCCGGCGGAAAGGCCGCGCGGCTCGACGGCAGCGCCTATCGCGTCGATGAGCACGACAAGCCGGGCCTGATCGGTGCATCAAGCCCGGCCTTGTGGGATGAGTTCGCCGAGCGCGCGCTCGGCGATTGATCGCTTAGAGTTCGCCTTCGAGCCAGGCCTTGAGCGCGCTCTTGGGCCGCGCACCGGTCAGGCTCGCAGCCGGCTTGCCGTCCTTGTAGAGCACGAGGAAGGGAATGCCCTGTACCCCCAGCTGGCCCGGCACATCGGGGTTTTCCATGATGTCCATCTTGGCGATGGTGACCTGGCCGGCCAGCTCGTCGCTGATTTCCTCCAGCGCGGGCGCGATCATCTTGCAGGGGCCGCACCAGTCGGCCCAGAAGTCGACCAGCACGGGCTTGTCGGCTTCGATCACATCGCTCTGGAAGCTGGCATCGGTGACATTGACGGTTGCCATGGGCAATCTCCTGATTGTTCGTTGGGTCCTAGTTAGGGTGTTTTGCGCGTCACTCAACGGGTGATGTCGCATAGCTTTGCTGCGCGGATTGGAAGGCGTTTTTGTGTAACCCGACAAGTTCCTGCGGCAATTCGAAAATCTGCGGCGTCTGGGTGTAGACGATTGCGGCGCGCACCGTGCGCCCGGGATATATCACTTCCAGCGCGGCGACATAGGCCGCCATCTGCCGCAGCGTGGATTCGGGGATGTCTTCCAGCCGGGCGGGCGGGCGCCGCGCAGTCTTGTAATCGACCACGGTCACCTGCTCAGGGGTGACAAGCAACCGGTCAGCGATTCCGGCGATGACGACGCCGTCAACCGTCGCTGCGAGCGGGACCTCGGCCAGCGAGGCATGGCTGAACACCTCGGCCAGATCGGGCTGCGCCAGCACCTCGAGCGCCCGTGCCGCAATTTCCTGCCGCGCTGCTTCGTCAAGCTCGCGCGCCTGCCGCTCAAGCCAGCGCGCTGCGGCCGCTGGGCGATCTGAAGGCGCAAGATCGGGCAAGCGTTCCAGCAGGGCATGGATCAGTACGCCGCGCCGCGCGGCTTCGCGTGCCACCTCCGGCGGCAACGGCGGATCGCTGCCCTGCTCTTCACCCGCAGACGATGGCGCAAGCGGCCGCGGTGGGCGAGGCTCCGGCCCGATCGGGCGGCGCAGCCAGGCGGGCTCTGCCAGTTTTTCAGGCGTTATGGCTTCCGTTTGAGCCGCAACCGGCGGTGCCCGTTCACCCCATTCGCGCCGCGCGCGCCATAGATCGTCTCCCAGCGCATTCTCGCCAAACAGCGGGGCAAGCCGCGCGTACCAGCTGTCTTCATGCGGGCCGTTCCTGGCCTTGGGGCCGAGCGAACCCCCGATGAACAGTGCCTCTTCCGCGCGGGTCATCGCGACATAGAGCAGCCGCCAATGCTCCTGCAATTCGGCTTCCTTGGCCGCTTCGTAAGCATCGGCCACGCGCCCGATCTGCATCTCCTTGCCCAGCGACGGCATCGGCACCTTGCGCGCATCGTCCAAGTCTTGCCCGGCGGCTTGTTCCGCCAGCTCGACATCGCGCACCTTGCCCGGTGCGCTGGTGGCATCGGCCAGGATCACGATCGGCGCCTGCAGGCCCTTGGAGCCGTGCACGGTCATCACCCGCACCAGGTCAGGCGCGTCATCCGGGTCGCGCTTAAGCTCGCCCTCGCCCGCGTCGAACCACTGTATGAAGCCGGCGAGGCTGGCGGTATGGCTCGCTTCATAGCCGAACGCAGCATTGAGCAATTCGTCGATCGGATCGTTGGCCTCGCGCCCCAGGCGCGCGACCAGCTTCGCCCGACCCTGCCATGGCCCCACCAGCAGCCATTGCAGCAAAGCCTGCGGCGTTTCGAAATCGGCCAGCGCCAACAACTCGCGCAGCCGGGCGACCGTCGCCTGCACGAAGGGATCGGCGTGCTCGCGCAGATGATGCCACAGCCGCTTGCCCTTCGCGCGCGGGACATGTGCCAGCAGATCATCTTGCGACCACCCTACCAGCGGCGAGGACAGCAGGTTCGCCAGTTCCAGATCGTCAAGCGGCTGCACTGCAAAGCGCAGTGCCGACATCAGGTCCTTCACCGCCAGCGGCTCTCCCAGCCGCAGCCGGTCGACCCCCGCGACGGGCACGCCCTTGGCATGAAGCCGTGCAACGATCAGCCCGGCCAGCTCCTTGCGGCTGCGCACCAGCACCATGATGTCACCCGGACGGGCGTTGCGATGCGTGCCTTTCTGCAAGGCGAATGGTTCTGCCCCCTTGGTCCAGCGCGCGACCTGCGTGGCGATTTTCTCCGCCAGTTTGCGGTCATGCCGGGCGAGCCAGTTTTCCTGCCCCTCTTCTTCCGGGTCATCGCCTTCCTGCCCGCGCTCGTCATGCACCGGGTTCCACAGCGTGACGAGGCCAGGCCGGTCCTGCCCTACATGCGGGTGGTGCCCGTCGGTCAGCCCCATGTCCCCCGGACCGATCGCTGCAATCGCGCGGTCGACGAATTCCAGCACGGGAATGGCGGTGCGGAACGACTGGCCGAGGTCGAGGTCTCGCAACTCGCGCTGGCGGCGATTGATCCGAGCGGCAGCAGCATTGGCGTTCGCTGCGTCCATCGCCGCCGCCACCCGCTCCTTCGCCCTTTGGAAGTTTTCCGGGCTCGTGCCTTGGAAGCCGAAGATCGCCTGCTTGGTGTCGCCAACGGTGAAGATCGTGCGGACCTTGTCGCCGGCCGCCCCTTCGCCGGCGAAGAAATCGTCGATCAGCGCGTCGATAATGCGCCATTGCGCTTCGTTCGTGTCCTGCGCCTCGTCGACCAGGATATGATCGAACTGGCGATCGAGCTTGAAGCGGATCCAGTCGCCCGCGACCTGTTCCTTGAGCAGGCTGGCGGCGCGTTCGATCAGATCGTCGAAGTCGAGCAGGCCTTCGCGCGCCTTGGCTTCGTCCCATCGCAGCGCGAAGGCGCGGCCCAGCTCCAGCGCCGGGGTGAGGAAGTCAGCGAGTTCGAGGAGCGTCCGGAAGTCGCGGATGAGGCGAATGTTTTCCTGAACCTTGTCAATATAGATCCCGTATTCGGGATCGCGCTTGAGGATGTTTTTAAGCTGCTTCGGCGCATCGGTCGTCTTGGTGAATAGCCCGTCATATAGCTCATCAATCGTGCGTGCACGTTCCAGCGGATCGCGCGCCAACCATACCTCGATTGCGGCACTTCCTTCGCGACCCGTTGCTGTGTCCCACGCCGACAAGGTTTGCTGGCAGCGCAGCAGGCTCGCCGTATCGAAGGTGTAATTGTCGCACATCTCGGCGAGGTGGGCTTCGCTGGCATCGCTTGGAATACCCAGCAACTGCTTCACCTGCGGCGCCATCGGCGGCTGCCATCCCCGCCTTCCAAACCACAGCTCGCGCGCCTTGGCGCAGCGCATCAGCCATGCCTGCAGCGCGTCCGCACCCTTGGCGATGGTGAAGCGCTCGACCGCTTCGAGCGTGGCCCGGTCGCCCGCCTGTTCGGCCTCGACCAGCATGTCACCAAGCACCTGCCGCGAAAGCAAATGCCGTTCGCGATCCTCCATCGGCCGCATGCCCGGCATCAGGCCCGCTTCCTCGGGGAAATTGGCCAGCAGCCACTGCGAAAACGCGTGGATCGTATCGATCCTGAGGCCCCCGCCCGAGCAATCGAGCACGCTGGCGAACAGGGTGCGCGCGCGAGCCCGGGTTTCGTGATCGTTGGATGCGCCGAGGTGGATCAGCTCCTTTCCGAGACGCCCCTCATCGATCCGCACCCAGCGCGCCAGCACAGCATTGATGCGCACCGCCATTTCCGCCGCGCCCGCCTTGGTAAAGGTCAGGCACAGGATCTGTTCGGGCTGGACATCGGGGCGCAGCAGCAAGCGCAGCACTCGCGCGGAGATCACCTGCGTCTTGCCCGTGCCCGCCGATGCAGACAGCCACACGCTTTCCTCAGGGTCGGCTGCGCCCTGCTGGTTGCCGACCAGCGGATAGACTTCGCCGCTGCTCACGCTTCGCCCTCCCCGTCGGTATCGGCCAGCTGGATCTGCCACTCGTCGAGCCGCATCAGCTGGTCATAATCGGTGTAGCCGGGATAGGCGGGGTTGAGCTTGGCGGTGAAGGGATCGGTGCCCTTGATGAACTTGCCGATTGCCTTTTGCAGGAAGCGCTCATGCTCCGGCAGGAAATCTTCGGGATCGATTCCAGTTCTCTTGCCTCCGTCCTTCCACGGCGTCGCGATGTAACCAAAATCTCCATCAGCTTTGGCGAGCGACCAGTATTCGTACTTTGTAGTCTCGCCGGATATGTCACCGAACTTACCGTCGCGCGCGATCAGGCCCATCGTTCCCATCTGCAGCGCAAAGCCCTTTTCCACTTTTTTGGCGGAGGGTGGATCATTCGTCTTGTAATCGACAATCGCCAGCGTTCCGTCCGGCATCCGGTCGATCCGGTCTGCCCGGCCATAGACCTTGACCCCGTCGAACGTCATCTCGCCCTTTCGCTCGACCGCGATCAACCGTCGGTCCGGCCTCTGTGCAATCTCTTCTGCCACCCACGCCAGCCCCTCAAGGATGCGCGGGCGCCACAGGCCCCACATCAGCGGGTGGATATTGGCTTCGCGCAGGAACGCCTCGGCGACGGCCCGAATGTCCGGATCTTCACCTTGCAGCTGCGCCTCGTGCCAGCGCTGCAGGATTGCATGCACCTGCGTGCCCTTCCAGGCAAAATCCTTGTCCGGATCGGCAGCGAGCGGGTCAAGCTTGCGCAGCCTGAGGATTTCCTGCGCGTAGAACTGGTAGGGATCACCCAGCAACCGGTCGAGCCCGGTCACCTTGATCGGCACATCGCGCAGGCTGGCATCGGGGCAGGGTTCGGGGCGCGGATAGGCCTCGCCCTGTTCAGCCTGCCGGTCAAGTTGCGCCGCGAGCTGCGGTGCCTCGCGCTCCTCATGGTCCTTCGCATTCTCGCCCAGCAGCGCTTGCACTCGCAGCAGGAAGCGCGAGGGGATGGTCGGCCCGTCCATGTCGCGGATCGCGCGGGTCAGCACTACTTCGGGCGCGCCCAGCGCGCTCGCCAGGTCATGCGCGGCAAGGCCGATGCGGAATTCCGGCCCCGGCATGCCCAGCGCGCGCAGGATCGCCGGAGCCAGCAGCGGTTCTGCCGCCAGCACCTGTGGCCAGGTCCCTTCGTTCAGCCCGCCGCAGATCACCAGGTCCGCGCGGGTCATGCGGGATCTCGAGCAGGCCGTAGATCGCCACGCGCGGATGCCCGCCATAAGGCGGCCGCACCGCCACCTGCTCCATCGCGTCGCGCAGGATCGGATGTAGGTCCGCGAGTTCGATGCGCGTTTCGGTGGCGCGCGCATGCAGGCGCAAATCCTCGACCAGCCGCGCCAGCGCGCGCCCGTCTTCCTGCGCCCATAGGCCTTCGCCCGCGAGCGCCTCACCCAACGTTGCCAGCGCATAGATCGCGTCGGCGAGCGGCACCTCAGCGTCCGGCAACTCCAATAGCGGCGCAAGTAGTGCTTCAACGCCCAGCCACCACGGCTCAACCCCAGCCTTGCGGGCGATGGTACGGAGCGCCCCCTGCCCAGGCGCCGGGCGCGGGCCGCGCAGCTCGCGCTCGAATGCCCGCAGCGCTTCGAGCCATGCTCGCCGCTCCTCGCCGCGCCGCACGAGCGGGTGGCCAAGCGCGGCGACAAGTTGCACCGGCGCCAGCCCTTCGCTCGCCAGTTCCGCCAGCTCCAGCAGCAACCGCCCCGCCGCCGTCAGCGACAGCGGGCGCCCCGCCGTATCGTCAGCCACGATGTGCCAGCGCCCGAGATGCTGCACCACGCGCCGCGCCAGCGCGCGATCGGGCGTAACCAGCGCGACGCGCCGCTCAGGCACTTCGATCGCCTGGCGAATCAGCACGGCGATCGCTTGTGCCTCTTCCTCGCTCGTCGCCGCAGTCAACATGCAAACATCGGACAGCCGTCGCTTTGATGCATCGAGCGAAGCCCACACCTTGCTCGCTTCTGGCGGCAGGAACAGCGAGGAGATCGCATGGCTGCGCTCGGGCGGCGCCGCGCTCATCCCCTTGCGGTGCCACGGGCGAACCTCGCCGCGCGCCACGCCCATGCGGTTAAGCAGCAGCTTGAGATGGTATTGTGGATGGGTGGCGGCTTCGCTCCGGGTGAAAGCCGGCGCGCCCGGCTCTGGCGGCTGGCCGGCGCGGCCCAGTTCCTGCCAGGTCGCATCGTCCATCGTCAGGTCGAGATCGGGCAGGATCACTGCCCCTTGCGGCAATTCGGAAATGACGCGCAGCAAGCGCGCGAGCGCGGGCGCGGCACTGGTCACCCCGGCCGCGACAATCGGCGTTACAGGTGAATCCTCCCGCCAGCGTTTCACCGCGTGCTCGAACAGCAGATTGCGGCGGGTCGCAAGATCGACTTCGCCCCGCTCGGCAAGGCGCGCTTGCCACTGCGCCAATACGATCGCGAACAGCCGGGTGCTGTCCTGCCAATGCTTGGCGAGGTCGGCATTGGCGCCGGTGACCCGGTCGCTCAGCAGATCCGCGAATTCAACCTGTTCGGCCAGCAGCCGGTCCATCGTGCTGCCCAGCTCGCGGGCCATCCGCAGCAATGCCGGTTTGGCCGGCGCCGGCTTCCCTTCTACCGTCAGCGCATCTTGCACGATAGCCGCGAGTTCCAGCCAGCGGCGGGTCGGGTCGGCCGCAGGCGGAATGTCATTGGCACCGAGCGGATCGAGCACGCTGCCAAGGCTTTCGTCGAGATCGACATCGCCCACCGTCACCATGCGCGGCATCAGCAGCCCGGGAGTACCCGTTTCCCCCGCGTGGCGGATAAAGGCCTCGCTCACGCTGCGCGCCGCACGGCTCGATGGGAGCAGCAGCGTCAGCTTGGCAAGGCCGAACTCCGCATCGGCGTAGCGCGGCACCAGGCCCGCCACCAGCGCATCGGCAAACCCGCGATGCGCGGCGATGGAATAGATCTCGGGCTTGCCCCGTTCACCCACGCCGCAGCGCTTCTTCGGTCGGCGCGATCGCTTCCGGAGTGCCGACTTCGAACCATTGCCCGGTAAAGGATGTGCCGAACAGCCGGCCTTCCTCGATCGCGCGGTTCCACAGGACATTGGTCGAGAAGGGGCCTTCCGGCGCATCGCGCATCAGGCGGTGCGAGACCAGCTGGATGCCGGTGTAGATAAAGGGTGCAATCCGCCCCGGCTTGCGGCGGCTCAGCCGCCCCAGCGCATCCATATGGAAATCGCCGGGCCCGCTGAAGTTCATCGCCCGCGCATGCGGCACCAACAATAGCAGCGCATCCATCCGCTCCGCATCCCACATCAGCGACAGGTCATGGAAGGCGTTGCGCGGCCCGTCGAGCCAGATGTTGTCGGCATTGAGCGAGAAAAACGGATCGGGCAGGTGCGGCAGAGCCTTCACCATCCCGCCACCCGTTTCGAGCAGCTGCGCGCGTTCGTCCGATATCGTGATCGCAGGGGCCTTGCGCTCGCGCAGATGCGCTTCCAGCGCGCCCGCCAGGTAATGCACGTTGACCACCGCGCGGGCCACACCCGCCGCGACAAGCCGGTCGAGCGCGTGATCGATCAGCGGCTTCCCCCCCACCCGCACCATCGGCTTGGGCTGGCTAGCGGTGAGCGGGCGCATCCGCTTGCCGAGGCCCGCCGCGAGCACCATTGCGGTATCGCTCGCGAGATCGCTCATGCGATCGTGCCTCCGCCGCTCGCTCGCAATTCATCGGGAATGTTCGCGTCGAACCAGCGCGCCACCGGTGCCAGCGCCGGATGCGCCAGGTCGCGCTCCATCAGCGCCCATACGCGCGGGATCAGCTCGAGATAGCGTGGTTTGCCGTCGCGCTTGTAAAGCCGGGTGAAGATACCGACGATCTTGGCATTGCGCTGCGCGCCAAGCCGCGCGTAATCCGCCTCGAATTCCGGGCCCGGTGCGCAAGCGGCAATGTACCGGTCAAGCATTGCCCGCTCCAGTTCGGGCGCTACGTCGCGCCGCGCATCCTGCAGCAAGGAGACGAGGTCATAAGCGGCGTGGCCCACCAGTGCATCCTGGAAATCGATCAATCCCTGAGGCGCACCCTCGCGTGGATCGCCCAACAGCATGATGTTTTCGGCGTGGTAGTCGCGGAGCACTGTCACGCCCGGCTGCTGGCGGGCAAGCATGGGCGAAAGCACCTCGTCCCAAGCGGCGCGATATCCCTCTTCGTCCACCGACAGCCCCACCGCGGGGCAATACCATTCGGTCAGCAGCGCCGCCTCGCGCTGGTACGCGGCCAGATCGTAAGGCGAGAATGGCCCCGGATCGAGCCGATGCAGCGCGACCAGAGCATCGATTGCGCCCGCATAGGCGCTCACTTCGGCATCGGGATTGTCATCGAGCCAGTCGCGCATCCGGTCATTGCCGAAATCCTCGGTCAGGACCCAGCCCTCGCGCGGGTTCTGGGCGTAGATTTCAGGCGCGCGCATGCCGTTATTGGTGAGCCACTGGGCAACGAGCAGGAACGGCGCCGGGTCCTCATGCGGTGGCGGCGCATGCATCAGCATGGCTTGCCTCGCACCGTGACGGACACGGAAATAGCGCCGGAACGATGCATCGCCCGGGATCGGGTCGATCGCCGCCCCGCCCCAGCCCGCGCTTTCGAGAAATTCAACCAGTCCAGCAGGAAGTTCGCTCATGGCATGCGCCCTAGCCAATCGGCCCCGCCCTCGACAATCGCCCTTCGGCCCTGCCCCACAGATTCCAGCGTTACCGCAAGGCAGGCCGGTTCATGCTTAAAGCCCCCGGCCTTGTCGGGCCATTCGGCGAGCAACGCTGCGCCTTCGCGATAATCGTCCAGGCCCAATTCGCGCAGCTCGGCCGGATCATCGAGCCGATAAAAATCGGCATGGACAACCGGGATCCGCAGCGGCGGCGCGGTGTAGGTCTCGATAATGGTAAAGGTGGGTGACGGCACCTCGCCGACATGGCCGAGCGCTTTGAGGATAGCACGTGACAAGGTGGTCTTGCCCGCACCCAGATCGCCTGAAAGTGCGACCACATCGCCCGCCCGCAGCTGCGCAGCGATGCGCGCGCCAAATGCGCCCATGGCAGCAAGATCGGGCAGATCGACGATCACGGCAGCAGGATCAACGCGGTCGTTCCCACGCCCTTGCGGCTTTCCAGCGTCAGCGTGCCGCCGTGCGCCTCGACCAGCTGCCGCGCCAGCGGAATGCCGAGCCCCTGGCGCGGCTCGACCTTGGCTCCGGGCTGGATCCGCACCCCTTCCTGCACGCGAAGCAAGTCCTGCTTGCTCATGCCGGGGCCGTTGTCCGACACGACGATGCGAGCGCCTTCGCGGGTGCGCGCGATATCGACCAGGATTTTGCCGCCCTTGCCGGTGGCCGCAATCGCGTTGTCGAGCAGTTGGCCGATCGCCCGCCCCAGCTGGCGTTTGTCGGCATCGATCGCCCCGCCGGGGTTACCGCGCAGGTCCAGCGTGAGGCCTGCTTGCTTGATCGCTTCTTCGCGCTCGCGCACGATCTCCGTGACGAAGGACAGCATCTCCAGCCGCTGTTTGGAAATCGGCAGCAGCCCTGCCTCGCTTTGCGACAGGTCGAGCACGTTCTCCACCTGCTCGGTCAGCCGGCCGACCGAGGCCAGGATCGCGTCGACATATTCCTTCATCTGGTCGCTTACCGGCCCTGCGGCACCGCTTTGGATCAGCTCGGCAAACCCGCCAATCGAGGTCAGCGGCGTGCGGAATTCATAGGACATATTGGCCAGGAAGCGGGCCTTCACCGCGTCCGCCTCTTCCAGTGCAATGTTGCGTTCGCGCAGCGCGGCCTCGGCCATTTGCGAGTCCGTGATGTCCAGCACCGTCAGCAGGCCATTGCCATCGGGCAGCGGGATGCCGGCAAATTCCAGCGTTCGCCCATCGGCCAGTTCGACCCGCCCGCCTTTTTCGCGCCGGTCAAGCGTGGCGGCGCGAATGATCTCGCCAATCGCACCTGCCTGATTGGGTTCTGCGAGATTGGGCGCGATCGCAGCCAGCAAACCGTCAGCGGGTGGATGGTTGTCGAGCAGTTCGGGTTCGAGACCCCAGGTTCCGGCAAAGCTGCGGTTCCACAATTGCAGCGATCCATCGGGCGCGAACACCGCCAGCGCTTCGAACAGGCTGTCGAGCATGGCTGTGCGGGTGCGCAGCAAGGTGTCGCGCGTTGCCGAAAGCGCCAGCTGCTCGGTCTGGTCTTCCGCAAACAACACCAGCCCGCCATCGGGCATCGGCTGGGCCACAATCCGCAGATGCGTGCCGCCGGGCAGTGGCCATGCCTCCTCCTGCGCTTCGCTGGCGCTGAACCAGGCGATATGCTCGCGCCGCCAAAGCGGGAAATCGCGCACTTCGGGCGTGCGGCGCTTTTCCCGCGCATCGCTGAGGAAGCGTTCGAACGGGATTGCATCACCGACGATACCGAAGGGCAAGTCGAACAGGCGCAGGAACGGACGATTGGCAAAGACAAGCTTCTGATTGGCTTCGAACTGCGCCACACCCACGGAAAGCTGGTCCAGCATCGCGCGCTGGGCCTGGCGAAAGGCACGGAATTCGCGCGCCTGCTGCTCCATTTCCTCGATGTCGATCGCGTAGCCCGCGATTCCTTCGTCGCCGATCGGCAGGTCGCTGACCTTCATCTGGCGGCGCGATCCGTCGATCGTCGTCGGCACGGTGCGTTCCATCACTTCGCCGCGTTCGGCAGCCAGCATGGCGATGTCACCCGCAGATTGCCCTTTTTCAGGTTCGAGCAGCTCGATCTGCTTCGCCACCACGTCGTCGGCGCTATCGGCATCGACGGCGGCAACATAGGCACGATTTACAAGCCGCAGCCGCGCATCGCGCCCGCGGAACCACATCGGGATCGGTGCAGCTTCGATCAGGCCGACCAGCGCACTGAAATCACCCCTCGCCTGGGCAGCTTCCTCCCGCAGGCGCGCGAGTTCGCCTTCGCTTTCGCTGAAATCGAAGATCCACACCAGCGCCGCCCCGCCCGGGGCGATCCGCGCATCGGCCAGCGTGCCGCGAAAGGCGAAGCTGCGCCCGCTCTCAGGCACGCTGATCGAAATGCGGAATGGCGCAGCGGTTTTCTGCGTGCGCCGCACCGCTTCGGAAAGCTGCGCCAGCTGACCCTGCGTGATGCCGGAGCCGTCACCCCCGGCAAGCTCGCTCAGGAATTGCGGCGGGCTCGCCAAGCCCAGCCAGCCTGCCAGCCGGTCATGCACCTCAATCCGCCCGTCGGCGCGCACCAGCATGGGAATGGCCGGCGCTTCATCAAGCATGCCGTTCACACGGGCCAGCGAACGCCGCATCGCTTCATGCCGCTGCGACCGGCGCGCCGACCGCACCATCAGCAAGGCAGCCGCTACCGTCCAGGCGGCAAGCACCAGGCCAATCAGCGCCAGCGATGTCGGCGAGAAATCCATCGTCCCCAGCTATGCGCGGCACGGGCCGGATGCAACGCCCGACAAAAGAAAAGCCCCCTGAAAGCGGGGGCTTTCCGGATAATCGGGATGAGCCGACCGCTCAGTAGCGGTAATGGTCCGGCTTGAACGGCCCTTCCACCGATACGCCGATGTATTCGGCCTGCTTCTGGCTCAGCCTGGTCAGCTGCACGCCCAGCTTTTCGAGGTGCAGCGCGGCCACCTTCTCGTCGAGATGCTTGGGCAGGACATAGACCTGGTTGTCATACTCGTCCGACTTGGTGAACAGTTCGATCTGCGCCAGCGTCTGGTTGGTAAAGCTGCTCGACATCACGAAGCTGGGGTGGCCGGTGGCACAGCCCAGGTTCACCAGCCGGCCCTTGGCCAGCACCAGGATCGACTTGCCATCGGGGAAAGTGACCTTGTCGGTGCCTTCCTTGATCTGCTTCCACTCGTAATTGTCGAGCGCGCTGATCTGGATCTCGCTGTCGAAGTGGCCGATGTTGCAGACTATGGCCATGTTCTTCATCGCCTTCATGTGCTCGCCGGTGATCACGTCTTCATTGCCGGTCGCGGTCACGAAGATATCGGCGCGCTTGGCCGCTTCCTCCATCGAGACGACTTCAAAGCCGTCCATCGCCGCCTGAAGCGCGCAGATCGGGTCGATCTCCGTCACCATCACGCGCGCCCCGCCGTCACGCAGCGATGCGGCCGAGCCCTTGCCCACGTCGCCATAGCCCGCGACACAGGCGACCTTGCCCGCCAGCATCACGTCGGTTGCGCGGCGGATCGCGTCGACCAGCGATTCCTTGCAGCCGTAGAGGTTATCGAACTTCGACTTGGTCACGCTGTCGTTCACATTGATCGCGGGGAACGGCAGCTTGCCCTGCTTGGCGATCTGGTACAGCCGCATCACGCCGGTGGTGGTCTCCTCCGACACGCCCTTGATGTTCTTCACGGTACGGGTGAGATAGCCCGGCCGCGCCTTCACGAAGGCCTTCAGCGCGCGCTGGAATTCGATTTCCTCGGCATTGCCCGGATCGGGCATGGACTCGCCCGCTTCGATGCGCGCGCCCCACAGCGCGAACATGGTGGCATCGCCGCCATCGTCGAGGATCATGTTGGCGGTCAGGTCAGGGTCGGAATCGGTCGCCCAGTCGAAGATGCGGCCGACATAGTCCCAGTAATCCGCCAGGCTTTCGCCCTTGATCGCGAACACCGGAATGCCCTGCGCCGCGATCGCCGCCGCCGCGTGATCCTGCGTCGAGAAGATGTTGCAGGTCGCCCAGCGCACTTCCGCACCCAGCGCCACCAGCGTTTCGATCAGCACCGCGGTCTGGATCGTCATGTGGAGCGAGCCAGTGATCCGCGCGCCCTTGAGCGGCTGCGCCGCGCCATATTCCTCGCGCAAAGCCATGAGGCCCGGCATTTCGGTTTCGGCGATCTCGATCTCGTCGCGGCCAAATTCGGCCAGCGCAATATCCTTGATGATGTAATCCTGGGCAGCTTCAGCCACGGACAAACTCCTGAGAATGCAAGGCGCACCGGCCAGCGATGCGCGGGGTAAAAGCGTGGCCGAGCCTCTAGCGAAGCGACCCGCGCGAAGCAAATATAAAAGAATCTTTATATGCTGAGTTGTTGCGGAGCGGCGCACAAGCTCTATATCGGGCGCACTCGGACGGGATCACGAAAGGATATTACAAAATGGCAATTTCGGTGGGTGACAAGCTTCCTGACGTCAAGCTGGTCAAGGCAACGGCCGAAGGCCCGCAGCCGGTCAGCTCGGCGGAATATTTCGCTGGCAAGAAAGTGGCGCTTTTTTCGGTCCCGGGGGCCTTTACCCCGACCTGTTCGGCCCGCCACCTGCCCGGTTATGTCGACAAGGCGGCAGAGCTGAAGGCCAAGGGCGTGGACGAAATCGTCGCCACCGCCGTAAATGACGCGTTCGTCATGGGCGCCTGGAACAAGGCCGCCGGCAGCGATGACATCACCATGCTGGCTGACGGCAATGGCGACTTCGCCGAAGCCGTGGGCCTGACCATGGACGGTTCGGGCTTTGGCATGGGCAAGCGCGGCCAGCGCTTCTCGATGGTGGTCGAAGACGGCGTGGTGAAGGAACTCAACGTCGAGGCACCGGGCGATTTCTCGGTCTCGAGCGCGGAGCACATGCTCGGCCAGCTTTAAGCCTGGAAAAGCCCCGCGGTGGAACGCCGAAAGGGGTATTTTGCAAAACATTGGCGGGGCGGGCCTCACAGGCTCGCCCCGTTGCTTTTTGGCACAGCACCGGTGCGCCGCAACAGCCGGAAAAGCACGGAATTGCAAGGCTTTCGGCGGATTGCCGTCATCCGCCCGCGATAGATCACCGGCTGGACCAGCCCGCTCTTGATCCGCCGCACCAGCTCCAGATTTGTCACCTTCCGCCAATCGCGCCTTGGGCGCGCGATCCGGCCCGTGCCGGGCGGTGTCAGCACGCTATCCCAGGCGAAGGCGAAATCCTCTCCCCCCGCCCGCTCGCGCAGGCGATAGGCGCTCGCCCGCGACATGCCCACAGCGCGCGCCGCCGCGCCGACCGAACCGGTGAGATAGAGCTGCGTGAGGAAGTGGCATTGCCGCGCCTCGCTCCACCCGTCACGCCGCGCGCGCGAGGGCGCCGGATGGAAGAACGGCGGACGGCGGCGGAGTTTATGCGGGGATGTGCGTTTCGTACGCTTCGCCATCTGGCAGGATGGAGCAGGTTTCGGCGATGTAGGAAAGCGCGGCGATGTCTGTTTCTAAGGTGCGACGCGACTACGGTTGTTGCCCGGAAGGAGACGGGTCGATCCCGTCCTGTTCGCGCGACCTTGCAAGCCAAAGAAGGACCAGGCCAGCAACCGTCAACAAGGCAACGGTAAACACGCTCCCTTCCGGCCCCTCGCCCGCACCCGTAAGCCAGGCAGGCCCGACAGGCACCATTTTCACCAACAGCGCAGGCAGACCGCTATCCAGACCCGTAATCGGCACATCGAAGCCGGTCGCGCCGAACCAGTTCCAGCCGGTGTGCCAGCCCATCACCCCCCAGACCGAATTCGAACGCTGCACCCAGGCGCAGGCGAAAATCGAAAAGACGAATGTCATCGCCAGCGGCAACAGCGGCTTTCCGGGCGAGAAGTGAAGAAAAGTGAAAGCAGCCCCCGTCAATATGTAGGCGGCGGGCACATTCCAGCGCCGCATGATGGTCGAAAACAACCAGCCGCGAAAGGCGATTTCCTCGATGCTCGCTTGCAGGGTGAAGCCGGCGAGCAACAGGATGATCCAGCCGAGCGCAGCCGGGCTGGCGAAGGCAGGGAACAGGTCACCGACTCGATACCCGCCGGAAAGGGCTATCGCAGCCACGATCGCGCCCATGAAGCCAATGCCCACTGCGAGCCCGACCAGGAATTTCTTGAACCCTTGTTCCCCGCGAAGGCCGATGCTTTCGAGACTTCGCTTTTCGACCCAGCGCACCCAGGCAAATATCGCCATCCCCATGGCGATGAACGATGCCAGGATGAGGAACAGCCCCATGGTCCCCTTCGGCGAACCATTCGCGTCGGTAAAGCCGAGACCTTCGAGCAGGAAATCGGTCGGCAGGAGGCTGATTGCAACAAGCAAGATGCAGATAAAGGGGGCGGCGATACTCGGCGCAATCCAGCCTCTGGCCGGCTCGTCGGAAAAGATCATCTGTTTCATGCGTTGCGAGCTAACCGCCCGCCGAAGACAGCTATAGAACGATCGTGCGGAACAAGTCCGAACGAAGCCACTCCTTCGGCGTGAGACCAACAGCCTTGCGGAATGTGCGCCCGAAATGGCTCTGATCCGCAAAACCGGCGCCATGAGCGGCATCGGCCAACGTTGCGCCCTCACGCATGAGGCGTTTGGCGAGATCGACCCGGCGGTGCTGTAAATAGCGATAGGGACTGGTGCCTAACAGTGTCCGGAAATCGCGCGAAAGCTGCCACCGGTCACAACCGGAAACCTGTTCAAGGTCCTCCAGTCGCGCGCCTACAACGACAGCGGTTTCGAGATAATCCTGCGCCCTCATCACCGCTGTTCGGTTGGCGATCCTTACCTTTGCCTCCCTGCCAGCCACGTCGTTCATGGCTTGCGCCAGATCGTAGAGCGCGTCTTCATAAGCTCCGGGATCCTCGACGCCCGCACAGTCGATAACCATGGTGCAGGCTGCCGCGATCAAGGAAGGATCCGTCGAGACTCCATTGGCGATAAACGGCAGTTCCACGCCCTCAAGCACTGCCTGGACATGTGTTGGCGGAATATAGGCCGCCCAATAGCTGAAGCCGGATCTCGTCATGGCAGTGCCCATCATGCAATTCGTCGGGGTGAAGAATCAGCACCTGGCCCGGCAATGAATACCGCATCTCCCCGCGATAGTTGAATGTCTGCACCCCGGCCATGGTCACAGCGACGGTGTAGGTATCGTGGCGATGCGGCGAAAACGCCGCCCCGACGAGCCGGTTGGTGACGCGCTCGACTGGCTCGAACGACTCGGCTGAAAGCGAAGGGTTCGAGGAATGCGCTGCAGATCTCATCAACATCATATTGGGCGCAAAAAGCAGGAAGGCAAATCATGCAAACTCGAATTTTTCGCTCGGGACTTTTTGCATGTTTTCCGGGCCCAAACCGCCGCCCAATACTTCGCATCGATGGAAAAGGCCTATTAACCAATCGCAGCTAGAGCGTTGAAAATGAACACCGCTCCGCTCTCCCTGCGTGACTTCATCCTGCAAGACGGCGGAGCTGGAACGCCGCAAGTCCGCCCGCGCCCGGTTGCGCTGGCAGTAGCGTTGCTGGCCTTCCTTGCCCTGTCCGCCCTCGCCAGCGCTGTGGTCTTCGCGCAAACCGGCCTTCAGCTCGCGTGGGGCGACTTCCAGCCGTTCATCGTGCTCGCCGTGGCGATGCTGGGCCTCTCCGCCTTCTGCTACAAGCGCTATGACGACAAGCGGCTGGCGCACGCCGCTGCGGTTGTGGGCGTCGCCACGCTGGCGCTGCTGGCCTGCGGCGTCCTGTCAAACGGCGGCCTGCGCTTGCGAATGCCGCTCAGCGATCCGATGCTGGCCGCGATCGACGCCAGCTTCGGCATTCACGTTGACGCCATCGTCCAATGGAGCGTCGGCATGCCCTGGCTGATCGATGCGCTGGGCGTAATCTACAATGCCTCGCACCTGATCCTGGCTGCATTGATCCTGTGGTTCATCATCCGCAGCCATTTCGCCAAGGTCTGGGAACTGGTGGCGACGGTCGCCTTCTCCATGCAGATCGTCGCTTTCGTTTCGATCCTGATGCCGGCCTGGGGCGCGATGAAGCATTTCGGCTTGTACGGGCTTCAAGGCAACGGACTGCCCGCGGGCGCAGGCATCTATCACAGCGAGACATTCCGTGCGCTTTATGAGGGAACCGACCCGCTGTTCACCCTCGACAGCATGAACGGCGTGGTCACCTTCCCCTCGTTCCACACCGTGCTGGCGCTGCTGATCGCCCAGGCGCTGTGGCTGACGCCGCTACGCTGGCTGGCGGTAGCCCTCACGGGCGCGACGATCTTCTCGACCATCCCGATCGGCGGGCATTACGTGATCGACCTGGTTGGCGGGGCCGCGATCTGGCTGGGCTGCGCAATGCTGGCCAACCGCCTGACCCACGGCAAAGCCGCCGCTCAGTAACCCATCAGCTTGAGCACTTCCTCACGGCTGCGATGATCGTCAAGGAAGCAGCCGTGCAGGCGTGACGTGATCATGCCCACGCCGGGCGTGCGCACGCCGCGGCCGGTCATGCAGCCATGCTGCGCCTCGATCACCACCGCGACGCCCTTGGGCTCGAGATTGTCCCAGATGCACTGCGCAACCTCGGCGGTCAGCCGCTCCTGGATCTGCAACCGGCGGGCATAGCCGTGCAGCACGCGGGCGAGCTTGGAAATGCCGACAACGTGCTTGTCGGGCAGATAGGCGATCGCCGCCTTGCCGGTGATCGGCGCCATGTGGTGTTCGCAATGGCTCTGGAACGGAATATCCTTGAGCAGGACGATCTCGTCATAGCCGCCCACTTCCTCGAACACGCGGCTGAGGTGGATCGCCGGATCCTCCTGATAGCCCTGGCAGTATTCAAGCCACGCGCGCCCCACGCGCTTGGGCGTGTCGCGCAGGCCTTCGCGTTCCGGGTCATCGCCCGACCAGCGGATCAGCGTGCGGATCGCATCCTGCACATCTTCGGGCACATCGGGTTTGTTCAAGGGATTCTCCGGATCGAACTCGTCATGATCATGCACGTTCATATAGTTCATGGCTATGGCTTTCGCTTGAGAACCGGCCGTCTGCGCCGCCCCATGCCGCGCCAATTCGCCGGTTCGAGTTGCAAGCGCGGCTTGCGATCTGGGTTAATCCCGCTTTCATAACTGCGATTGCGCCAATCCGTTCCACGCGGCGCAACACTTGCTCTGTTCGGCCCTGCCCCCATATCTTCCGAATGCGTGAGCACATCGGACCTTCGCCGCAGGAATTCGAACGGCTTGCCCGCCAGGCGCTGGCGACCATGCCGCAGCAGTTCCGCGAGCCGCTGGCCAATGTCGTCCTGCGAATCGAGGAATTTGCCAGCCGCGAGCAGCTCGATTCGGTCGGGATTGCCAGCCGCTGGGAGCTGAGCGGGCTGTATGAGGGCCACCCCTTGCCCGATTCGTCGATCTGGCAATCGGGCGAGATGCCGCCGATGATCAGCCTGTTTCGCCAGCCACTGCTGGCCGAAATGTATGAAACCGGGGTGGGCCTGGCCGAGCTGGTGCACCATGTGGTGGTGCATGAGGCGGGCCATCACTTCGGTTTTTCCGACGACGACATGCACATGATCGAGGACAGCGCGGAAGACTAGCAACACAAAAGACCACCCCTCTTTACGAGAGATGGCCTTTTGATGGCGCACCCGGAACGATTCGAACGTCCGACCCCCAGATTCGTAGTCTGGTGCTCTATCCAGCTGAGCTACGGGTGCGCGCTAGGGGGCGCCATTTAGGGGGCCTTGCCCGGCTTGGCAATCCCCAATCCGGCCTCTTTTGCAAACAGGCGGGCAGCGAGTTCGACATCAAGCGGCGGCTTGTCCAGTTCCATAACCTCGTCCGGGGTGAACCAGCCAATCCCCTCGCCTTCCAGCGCCTGCGGCTCCCCCTGCCATGCCTCGATTCTGTAAAGCAGTATGACAATCGAATTCTGGCTCGTTTCCGCCTCGCTCTGCGCAAAGATCAGCGGCGCCAGTTCGCTACCATTCACTATGATGCCGAGTTCTTCCTGAAGTTCGCGAACCAGTGATTCTGTCGGTTTTTCCGATACTTCCACCTTCCCGCCCGGAAACTCCCACAACCCGCCATGCTGCTTGGCGAAGGGGCGCCGGTGCATCAGCCACCGGCCGAAGCCATCCGTCAGTGCAGCGGCCACCACCAGCATCCATGTCGGATTTCTTTCCAACCTATTCGCTCCCTTCAACCTTTTCTTAACCCGTGCGCGCGCAAATTGATCGTATCAGGACGCAACAGACGGAATTTGTCCATGAAATTGCCGGATATCCTTAAGCGTATCGGAACCGACAATTCCGGGGCAACCGCAATCGAATACGGCCTGATCGCGAGCTTGATTGTTATCGCATCGATCGGCGCTTTCGGCGCAGTAGCGGACGAAAACGACGGTCTTTATGCGAAAGTATCAAACAAGATCACGGGTGTGATGGGGGGAACGCCGTAACCATTTTGAAAGGTCCCGAATTAGGAATTTTTCAACAGCTTGCCCTTATCACTGCAAATCGTCCGTTCGGTCTTTGGCTGGCGGGCACGGGTACCGAAGACTGAAACCAGGAGACTACACATGAAGTTCATCAACAAGCTGCTCCGTGACGAGCAGGGCGCCACCGCCATCGAATACGGCCTGATCGCTGCTCTGATTGCAGTTGCTGCTATCGGCGCTCTGCAGAGCCTCGGCGGCAACCTCTCGGGCACGTTCACTCGCGTGTCGGACGAAATGGCTGGCGCAGGCGGCGGTGCCGCTCCGGCTCCGGCTCCGGCTCCGGCTCCGGCTCCTTAATCGTCTAGCGATTACGGCAAAGAGAGCGGCGGGGATTTCCCCGCCGCTTTTCTTTTGCCCAACGCAAAAATTTCGCCGCGCTGATGCCTCAAGGCATTCTAGCGCGCCCGCACCACCAGCTTTACCTTTTGCCCGGCCTGGACTTGCTCGCTTGCGCCAAGCCCGTTGAGCACCCGGAACCGTTCTTCCTGCGCATCGGTAAACGCCATCCGCCGTGCGAGCGACGCAACGCTTTCGCCGCGCTGGACCGTTACCACATCGATTCGCCGCGGAATGACGGCCGCCGCCTCGCTCGCGCTGATTCGCCGCATCGACCGGAACATCGAATCGAACGTCCTGGCCCCTCCAGCCGGTGTGACCGTAACGAAATGATAGGCCCGATCCTTCGCGAATTCATACGCGAACACAACCACATCCACCTGGCTGCTGCCATTGTTGACCCGCGCCGTGCCGTAGGCGGCCGGAATCCCGTTCACGGTCGTCCGCTCGAGCGTTTGCGGCGCAAGCTGTTGCTGCTGGCCGCCCAGCGCCGCGAATTGCTGGCGCACATAGGCCTGCAAGTCGCCATTATAGGGCGCCAGCGTCAGTTGCCCTTTGCCCGACTGGCCGTTGATGCTGACCGCGCGCGAGCCGTTCATCATGTAAAAGCCCTGCGGCGCGGTGAAACTGAGGCGCAATTCGGGATGAATGAACTCGCGCCCCTCAACGATACCCTGTGACGGGTCGTCTCCATAGACCAGCCCGTCGATCCGGGTCAGGAAGGTGTCGCGGTTGAGCACGGTGCCCGGCAACCCCTGCGCCTTGGTCAGCGCGGTCTGCACGCGGCTGGCCGGATCGGGGTGCGTTGAGGCCCACACCGGCGGGCGGGCATCGCCTGCCCCCAGCAATCGCGCGTCCAGCGCATTTTGCGAAGCCAGGCTCGACAGCACCGTGCCCATCGCGCGCGGATCGTATCCCGCCTTGGTCAGGTACTGGATGCCCAGATCGTCCGCCTGCAATTCCTGGCTGCGCGAAAATTTCAGCGTCAGCAGCTGCGAACCTTGCAGGAAACCGCGGCTCAGCACATTGCCGATCTCGCTATTACCAAGCAGCACGCCGGACAGGATCGCACCGAGTCCGCCGAGCAGCGAATTCTGCGTCGCTTTCTGCTGCCGCCGCTGCGAATGGCGTGCAGCCACATGCGCCACTTCATGGCCCATCACTGCGGCCAGTTCCGCCTCGTTGTTCATCAGGCCAACCAGCTGGCGCGTGGTGTAGACATAGCCACCGGGGATCGCGAAAGCATTGTTGACCGAGCTGTTCAGCAGCGAAACCGTGAAACTGTCGCGCGCATTGCCAAGGCCCGACTGCACGGCAATATTCTTGCCGACTTGTTCGACATAGGCGGCCTGAGCGCCGCTCATCGCGCCGCCGAATTCGGCCAGTAATTGCGGGTGCAGCTCTGCCCCCTGCTGTGCTTCCGACTGGGTAATCGGGGTTGATGCGCTGGGGATAGCACCGCCTCCCATGCACCCGGTCAACGCAAGCGCCAGGGGTGCGGCGGTTGCAAGTGCCAGCGATCTGCTCGAAAAAGCCATGATGTCTCTCCGGTTTCGTGTCGAGACGCCCCACCCGCGCCGTAAGCCATAGCATCGCCGATCAGCGGCGATGCTGCAAGGGGTTCACAAATACCGGGAAATTGCGGTCAGGATGCGCCGATCTGCAGGAAACGGTCTTCGCGCATCCTGCGCAGATCGTCGACGGGTAGCTTGACCAGCTTCTCAAGCTCTTCGGCGATGGCATTGCCCAGGCTGCGGGCCGTGGCTTCTGGCGCGCGGTGCGCCCCGCCGACCGGCTCCTTCACGATCCGGTCGATCACCTTGAGCCGCTTCAAATGCTGCGCGGTAACCTTCATCGCTTCTGCCGCGTCGGGTGCTTTTTCCGCTGTGCGCCACAGGATCGAGGCGCAGCCTTCGGGGGAGATCACCGAATAGACCGCATGTTCCAGCATCAGCACGCGCTCTGCGCTGGCCAGCGCCACCGCGCCGCCCGATCCGCCTTCACCCACGATCGTGGCGACCATCGGTACCGGCAGCGCGAGGCACGCCTCGGTCGAACGGGCGATGGCTTCTGCCTGCCCGCGCTCTTCGGCCTCGACGCCGGGAAACGCGCCCGATGTATCGACCAGCGTGACTACCGGCAGGCCAAAGCGACCGGCTAGTTCCATCAGGCGGATCGCCTTGCGATAGCCCTCCGGCTTGCCCATGCCGAAATTGTGCCGCAGGCGGCTTTCGGTGTCATGGCCCTTCTCATGCCCGATCAGAACGACCCGGCGGCCCTTGAGCCGCGCAAAGCCGCCCAGGATCGCTTCGTCCTCACCGTAATAGCGATCTCCGCCCAGCGGCACGAATTCGTCAAAGGCGTGCGCCACATAGTCCCGGAAATGCGGGCGCTGCGGGTGGCGGGCCACCTGGGTCTTTTGCCACGGCGTCAGCGAGGCATAGGTGCTGGCCAGCAAGTCGCGGCTTTTCTGCTCGAGCCGCTTGAGCTCGGCGGCGATATCGACCTCGTCACCCTCGGCCGCGGCACGCAATTCCGCGATCCGCTCTTCCAGCTTGGCGACAGGCTTCTCGAAATCGAGATAGGAAATCATCCAGCCCCGCTAGTCTCAACTGGCGCCGCGGGCAAGGGGATGCCGTGCATTGACCAGCGCGACGAGCCGCGCGGCATCGACGTGGGTGTAGATCTGCGTGGTGGAAATGTCGGCGTGGCCCAGCAAGGTTTGCAGCACCCGCAGGTCTGCCCCGCCCTCCAGCAGGTGCGTGGCAAAGGCATGGCGCAGCACATGCGGGCTGATCCCGGCCGGATCGAGCCCGGCGCGCAAGGCGAGCTCTTTCAGCAGCTGGAACAGCCGAACCCGCGTCAGGTGCTTGTTGCGCGAGGGAAAGAGGTAGCGCGACTTCGCATCGCCCGCGTCGCTGCGTACGGCCAGCCACCGCGCCAGCGCCTCGCGCGCCCGCTCGCTCACCGGCACCATCCGCGCCTGCCCGCCCTTGCCAATCACGGTCAGCAGCGGCGCGTCACGCGGCACGGCAGACAAAGGCAACGACACGAGCTCGCTGGCGCGCAGGCCCGAACCATAGAGCAGTTCGAGCAGGGCCAGCTGGCGAATCGCAGCGGGTTTCCCGCTTTGGGCCTCCAGTTCCGCCCGACCGAACAACCGCTCGACATCCGCATGCGACAGGATCTTGGGCAAAGGGCGCCGCGTGCGCGGGCTCGGCAAGGCGCGCGATGGATCGTCGCGCCGCCAGCCTTCGTCGACCGCAAAGCCGAAGAACTGCCGCAGCGCAGAGCCCTTTCGCGCCACCGTAGCTGGCGCAAGATCTGCCCATGCGGCGGCAAGGCGTGCGACATCTTCGCGGCTCGCCTCTGCCAGGTCGCCGATCAGCTCTTCTGCGCCCTCAAGGTCACGGCGATAAGCCGCCAGCGTGTTAGACGCCGCGCCGCGCTCTGCCGCCAGCATTTCGAGAAAAGCCTGTGTCGCCGCGCCCATCAGCCGCGCGCGATCGCCTCCGCCGCGATCATGCGCGCTTCGGCCTCCAGCCCGACCCGGCGCAGCGCCGAGACGATGTGGTAGAGATGACGCGGGGTCATCCGCTGCCAGCCCTCACCCTGCATGCCGAGACCGGCGAGGAGCGCAACGAGCGCGCGGTTTTCCACCGCAGCGGCGCGTGAAATGGTGCGTGACCAGCGCGTTTCGCGGTTGAGATCGAGCTCCACCCGACCGGCAAAATCGCCGAGATCGTCGGGTGCGATCCGCCCGAGACCTGCCAGCCCGGCCAGCAGCAGTTTCGAACGGCGATAGTCGCTGCTGCCGTCGTCATCGATGAAAGCATCCACTGCATCGCGCGGCACGGGCCGTGCGCCCCCTGCCCGGGCTAGAGCGACCAGCGCCCAGCCATCGCTGCCCGGTTCGACCACGCTGGCCCACGCGTTGGCGTCTCGGTCGAGCCCAGCGGTCAGCATGGAGGCCAGCAGCGCAGGGGCAGCGTCGGCGTAGTCTGCCGAGGCCGGCATACGGGCTGCCGCATAGGCGGTGAGAACATAGCGCCCGTAATCACCCGCGGTGTCGCCACCCCAGATCGCACGCATCGCCCCAAGCCGCGCCTGCGGATCGGACCCGACATAGGCTTCGCGCAGCTGGGTCGCGACGTCGGTCGGGTCGCCAGTCATGCCTTCCATAGCGAAAATCTGGCCGTAGAGGTCGACCATCGCGCGAGACGAGAAGATCCCTTCACGGGCCGCGCGATCTGCGCCTTGCGCCCTCAACGAAAGCGGCACCGAAGGCGTGAAGGCCCAGATCCGCTCATAATAAGGGGTGACTTGCTCGCGCAGGTTTTCCGGAATTTCCTCGCCAACCGCATTGGCCAGCGCAAATCGCCAGGGGCTGAGTTCTTCAACCTCGTCCCATTCGACATCGACCGCACGGCGCCCGCGCCCCGCGGCTCCGGCCAAGCGCTGGGCCAGCAGGACATCGATCGCCGGAGCGGCTTCAGTGCGCAACAACCGGTCAAGCTGCGAGCCGCCGAGCACGCCTTCCCCGGCATAGGAATTGCAGATCGCGCGCAGCATCTGCCACTGCACATCGTCGCGGTCAGGTCCGCGCAGTCGCACGACCGGACAGGTGCCGATCACGTCGGTGGTGGCGAGATAGGCTTCCAGCCCGGCATTGAGCAGCCCGTCGTTCCAGTTGTTCGCATCGACATCCTGCACTAGCGCCCGGGCAATGCCGTATTCGCCCATGCGGTTGAGCGCGCGCGCCCGCAGCCCGGCGAATTCCGCCGGGTCCATCCCCTCCGGGGTCGCCAACCGACTAGCCAGCGCGCGGCGGAGCAGGATGTGCCCCCATCGCGACACCACCGGCCCGTCGAGCCCTTCCAGCACGGCCTTGACCAGCCCGGCCGGTTGGCGCGCCAGCGACCTTGACGGCAGGCCGTTTTCCTCGGCCGAAATCACGCCGACGCGGGTCATCGCGCGGCGGGCGGCGGGCGGGATATCGTAATTCGACCTTAGCCCCAGCAACTCGTCGAGTTCCTCGGGCGACATTGCCTCAAGCTGTTCTATCGACGGAATCGAGCTGAGATCCACACCCGACAGGTCAGGCATCGCCGGCAACTGCCCGGGCAGCGGCTGGACCACGGGCGTACCTGGCGCCGGAGCCGCTCCGGGCGCAGGCTGGGCAGGTGCGGGGCGCTGCGCGGGTGCGGGTGCGGGGTCGTCAAACCCCGGTGGCAGCAGCGATCTGGGGGCATCCTGCGCAAAAGTGAGCGTCGCGGTCAGTGCGATGCCCGCGCCCGCCAGCCATTTCCATTGTGCCATCAGCGCGCCTCCGGCACGGGAATTTCCTGCGAAATGGCGCGGATCGGTTCTTCCCCGCCGTCAAACCAGGCGAGCGCGAGAAGCACGGCGATTGCCCCGCCCCACAGCCAGATGCGGCTGGCCCTGCGTGACCCCCGCCGCCCCATCAACGGCGGCCCGGCATCCATCGAAAGAATTGCGCTGCGCTTCCTTGCCATATTGCATGGCCACTAGCCGATCTATAGGCCGCTGGGCAATGACCGAAGATCGACCTGCCCTCAGCCCGGAACGGATTGCCCGGCTGGCATCGCGCCTTGATCGGCCGCTGGTGCTGGTGGGGCTGATGGGTGTCGGCAAATCGACTGTCGGGCGGCGGCTTGCGGCGATCCTCGGGCGCGACTTCGTCGATGCGGACGAGGAAATCGAAAATGCGGCGCAGCGCAGCATTCCGGAAATTTTCGAGCAATTCGGCGAGCCTTATTTCCGCGACGGCGAGCGCCGCGTGATCGCCCGCCTGATCGAAGAGCACAGCGGCGTGATCGCGACCGGCGGCGGGGCCTTCGTCAATGCCGAAACGCGCGCATTGATCCTCGACCGGGCGATCGCGGTGTGGATCGATTGCGCGATCGACACGCTGGTCGAACGCACCTCGCGCAAGAACAACCGCCCGCTCCTCAAAACCGGCAACCCGCGCGAAATCCTGACCCGCCTCTATGAAGAGCGCAGGCCCTGCTATGCCGAGGCGCCGATCCATGTCATGAGCGACGCCGGCCCGCATGAAACCACGGTGGCGAAGATACTGGAGGCGCTCGATACATGGCTGTGATCCCGGTCGAACTGGCAGGCCGAAGCTATGAAGTGCTGGTCGGGCGCGACCTGCTCGACGATGCCGCGCGCCATGCTGCTGCGTTCATGCGCAAGGCCAGGGTTGCAGTGGTCGCCGATGCCAATGCCCGCGCGCATCACGGCGCACGGCTGGGGGCTGCGCTGGCGGCTGGCGGGCGCGAGGTCGCATGGTTCGAGGTGCCATCTGGCGAAGGCTCGAAAAGCTGGCAGGGCCTGCAAGCGCTCACCGACTGGCTGCTGGAACAGGGCGTCGAACGCGGCGACCATGTGTTCGCGCTGGGCGGCGGTGTGGTGGGCGACCTGACCGGATTTGCCTGCTCTATCGTCAAGCGCGGCTGCGGTTTCGTGCAGATTCCCACCACACTGCTGGCGCAGGTCGATTCCAGCGTGGGCGGCAAGACCGCGATCAACACCGCCGCGGGCAAAAACCTCATCGGGGCATTCCACCAGCCCTCGCTGGTGCTGGCAGACCTGACCGCGCTCGACACCTTGCCTGATCGCGAAATGCGCGCGGGATATGCCGAGGTCATCAAATACGGGATCCTGGGCGACCGCGCGTTTTTCGATTGGCTGGCGGACAATGGCACCAAGGTGCTCGCGCGCGATCCTGAAGCGCTGGAATACGCAGTTGCCACCAGCGTTGCCGCCAAGGCGCGGATCGTCGCCGAGGACGAGCGCGAGACCAGCGGCACGCGCGCGCTGCTGAACCTCGGTCACACCTTTGGCCACGCGCTGGAGGCGGAGACCGGCTTTTCGGACCGGCTGCTGCACGGCGAAGGGGTGGCGCTGGGCATGGTGCTGGCCGCGCGCTATTCGGCGCGGCGCGGCCTGATCAGCTTGGAGGATGCGGAACTCGTTACGCAAGCTATCGCAGCGGTCGGCCTGCCGTCCGAGATTGCGCAGCTTGGCCTGGACTGCGACGGGCGCAAACTCGCCGATCACATGCTGCATGACAAGAAGATGGATGCAGGCACCCTGCCCTTCCTTTTGCTGCGCAGCATCGGTGCAGCATTTCTGGCGAAAGACGTAGCTCTGGATGACGTCGCGAGCTTCCTCGACGAAGAGCTTCAGCGCAGCTAAATCACGCCAAACGCAGACAGGAGGGAAGTTCTGCATGACCGTTGCCGAAGCAACACCCGATCTCGATTTCCACTGGGAAGACAAGAGCTTCCTGGGCCATCCCAAGGGCCTGGGCTACCTCGCCTTCACTGAAGCGTGGGAGCGGTTCAGCTATTACGGCATGCAGACGCTGCTGGTGCTCTACATGGTCAATTTCCTGCTCAAACCCGAAGAGGTCAGCAGCGTGGCCGGGATCGAACAGCTGCGCGCGATCTATGGCGGGATCGACGGGCAGGCCTTTGCCAGCGCGATCTTCGGCACCTATGCCGCCAGCGTTTACCTCACGCCAATCCTGGGCGGCTGGCTGGCCGACAAGGTGCTGGGCAAGCGCCGCACTGTATTGCTAGGCGCGGTGACCATGGCGCTCGGCCATTTCCTGATGGCGTTCAACGTCACCTTCCTGCTCGCATTGCTGTGCCTGATCATCGGATCGGGCATGTTCAAGGGCAATATCGCGAGCCAGGTGGGCAGCCTTTACAAGCCCGACGACCTGCGCCGCGCCGATGCCTTCCAGATATTCTACCTCGGCATCAACGCAGGGGTGATTGCCAGCCCCTTCATCGTCGGCACACTCGGCGAAAAGGTCGGCTGGCACTATGGCTTCGGCGCGGCAGGCGTGGGCATGCTGATCGGGCTCGCAATCTATATCGCGGGCCAGAAATATTTGCCCAAGGAGCATTTCGATGTTCCGGGCGCAGCGGCGCAAAAGGCAGCCAAGCCCGTGCAGCCGCCGATGACGCGGCAAGACTGGCTCGCCACGCTAGCGCTGCTCCTCCTGATCCCGGTCATGGCCATCGCGATCGTGCCCAACAACCAGATCTTCAACGCCTATCTCGTCTGGGGCGACCAGCAATTCGCGCTCTATTGGGGCGATGAAAAACTGCCGACCAGCTGGCTGGTCTCACTCGACGCGGTGGTTTCGGTCAGCTTCCTGGCCGGTGTCGCGGGCTTCTATCGCTGGTGGAAAACCAGATGGACCGAGCCGGACGAGCTGACCAAGATCATCATCGGCTCGCTGTTCTCGATCGGCGGGATGGCGTGCCTCTACATGGCGGCAGCCACCACGCCGCCGGGCGAGAAAATCGGCCTGTTCTGGCCGGTGATGTTCCACATCGTGAACTCGATCGGCTTTGCGCACATGCTGCCGGTCAGCCTGGCGCTGTTCGCCCGGCTCGCGCCCAAACAGATCAACGCCACGGTGATCGGCCTTTACTATCTCGCTTTCTTCGCGGGCAATTCGCTGGTCGGCTATGTTGGCGGCTGGTTCGAGACCATGCCGGTAACGCAGTTCTGGCTGATCCACATGGGCTTTGCCGCCACAGCAGGTGTAGTTTTCCTGCTGTTCAAGCTGCTGCTCGCGCCGCGCCTGATGCATCCGGCGCATTCGGAGGACGTGGCGCTGGCATGACCCGCTTCATCGACCTCTCGATCCCGATCACCAATGACGTGATTTCCGATCCTGAGGTGATGCGGCCCAAGGTCACCTACATGACCCACGAGAACACGTGGCAGCAGATTGCCATGTTCTTTCCGGGGCTCGCGAAAGACGACCTGCCCGATGGCGAAGGCTGGGCCGTCGAATTCCTCGAGCTCAGCACGCACAATGGCACGCATATGGATGCGCCGTGGCATTACCACTCGACCACGGATAGCGGGGCCTCCCCTGCCCCCAGCATCGACGAGGCCCCGCTGGACCGTTTCTTCCGCCCCGGTGTGAAATTGGACTTCTCGCATTTGCCGCATGGCCATGTGGTGAGCGCGGCGGAGCTGGAAGAAGCCTTCGCCAGGATCGGTTATGACCTTCAGCCGCTCGACATCGTGCTGATCCAGTCGGGCGCGGTCTATGGTACCGACAATTTCACGGACCAGGGCGTGGGCCTCGGCGCAGAAGCGACGCTGTGGCTGACCGAACGCGGCGTGGAAGTGGTCGGCACCGATGCCTGGAGCTGGGACGCGCCCTTCAGCCATACCGCAAAGCGCTGGGCAGAAACCAAGGACCCGTCGATCATCTGGGAAGGCCACAAGGCGGGCCGCATCCGCCCCTATTACCAGATCGAGAAGCTCACCAACCTCGCCGCGCTGCCCAGCCACGGCTTCATGTTCAGCTGCTTCCCGGTGAAGATCGAACGTGCCAGCGCCGGCTGGATCCGTGCTGTGGCGATCCTGGAAGGCTGATCGTGCGGGTCGGCAGGGCATCGCTGGAGGACCAACAGGTCTGCGATTTGCTCGAAGCGCATCAGCGGAACATGTATGAAATTTCGCCGCCGGGCACGTCCTTCGCGCTCGATCTGGCCGGGCTATCAGGGCCGCAGATTTCGCTGTTTGGCGCGTGGGACGGAGATGTGCTGATCGCGGTGGGTGCGCTCAAGCGGCTGTCGCCCGAGCTTGCGGAGGTCAAGTCGATGCGCACCCATGCTGACCATCTTGGCAAGGGTGCGGCGCAGGCGGTGCTGAATTTGATCCTCGAAACCGCACGCAGCGAAGCGATCAGCCGCGTAAGCCTCGAAACCGGCACGAGCGCCGACTTCACGCCAGCAATCAGGCTTTACCTCAAAAACGGTTTCCGGCCGGGCGAAGCCTTCGCGGATTACGCCAACGGCCCGCACAACCAGTGCTATCACCTGGAGCTGAACGGCTGAGCGCTATTCCAGCTCCAGGATGATCGCATCGACCGCAAGGCTTTCGCCCTCGGCTGCATTGACCTTGGCGACGACCGCCTGCTTCTCCGCGCGCAGGATGTTTTCCATCTTCATCGCTTCGACTGTGGCGAGCGGCTGGCCCGGCTGGACCTCATCGCCTTCGGCAACATGCAGCTTCACCAGCAGGCCGGGCATCGGGCAGATCAGCAGCTTGGAAAGATCGGGCGGCTCCTTTTCGAGCATCAGGCTCTCATGCCGCGCAAGCCGCAGCGGCAGCACCAGCGCGGTGTGCGCAGCGCCGCGGGTGGTCACTCTCCACTGGTTGCCGATCCGCTCGACAATCAGGCCGAGCTTCAGGCCCTCTCCATCGGTGGCAGTGGCCTGCACCATGCCCGGGCGCCAATCACAGGTACCGGCGATGCGCATCCCGTCGACCACGGCATGGCCCTCCCCAAGAATGACCTCGAAGCGCCTGTCACCGAGCTTCACCAGCCATTCGGTGGTGACCCGCACCACGCCCTCGCGCCCATCGTCGCCGTCCAACTGGCCAGAGATGCGCCGCGCGCGGCTCTGGAGCGTGAATTCGTTGCCCGCGCACACGGCAGCCAGAAGGCGAAGCAGCTCCTCGCTGGTCGCCGCGCCGTGGAAGCCCTCGGGATATTCCTCGGCGATGAAGCCCGTGGTCAGCGCGCCACTGCGGAAGCGCGGATGCTGCATGATCGCGCTGAGGAAATCGACATTGTGCCCCAGCCCCTTGATGCGGAACGCGTCAAGCGCATGAATCTGAAGGTCCGCCGCCTCGTCGCGCGTCTTGCCCCAGGTGATCAGCTTGGCGATCATCGGGTCATAAAACATGCTGACTTCGCCGCCTTCGTAGACACCGTCGTCCAGCCTGACATATCCGTTTCCGTTCGCATCGAGCGAAGTCGAGATGCTGGCGTCATGTGTCTCGACTGCGCTCGACACGAACGGACCTTGGTGAAACTTGGCCGGAGGCGGAGAATACTCAACCAGACGCCCGGTCGAAGGCAGGAAGCCGCGATAGGGGTCTTCGGCATAGACGCGGTTCTCGATCGCCCAGCCATCGATGCCGATATCGTCCTGCGTCAGGCTGAGCTTCTCGCCCGCCGCGACGCGGATCATCTGCTCGACCAGATCGATCCCGGTGATCGCCTCGGTGACCGGGTGCTCCACCTGCAGGCGGGTGTTCATTTCGAGGAAGTAGAAGCTTTCCCCCGTCGGGTCCGCCCCGCTGACAATCAGCTCGACCGTGCCTGCGCTGTAATAGCCCACCGCGCGCGCCAGCGCGACGCACTGTTCGCCCATCGCCTTGCGCATCTTGGGGGTGACGAAGGGCGATGGCGCTTCCTCCACCACCTTCTGGTGGCGGCGCTGGATGCTGCATTCGCGCTCGTTGAGGTAGAGAATGTTGCCATGCTTATCGCCCAGGATCTGGATTTCGATATGCCGCGGGTTGAGGATGAATTTCTCGATGAAGACGCGGTCATCGCCGAAGCTGTTCAGCCCCTCGCGCTTCACGCTTTCGAAGCCTTCGCGCACGTCCTTTTCGTTGTACGCGAGGCGCATGCCCTTGCCCCCGCCGCCGGCGCTGGCCTTCATCATCACCGGATAGCCGATCTCGTTCGAGATCCGTACCGCATGCTCGGTATCCTCGATCTCGCCGACGAAGCCCGGAACGACGTTGACCCCCGCTTCCTTGGCGAGCTTCTTGGACTCGATCTTGTCGCCCATCGCGGCGATCGCGTTCACCGGCGGGCCGATGAATTCGATCCCTTCGGCCGCAAGCGCCTCGGCAAAGCTGGTGCGTTCGGACAGGAAGCCATAGCCCGGATGCACCGCTTCGGCGCCGGTCTGCTTGCACGCCGCGATGATCTTGTCCGCGATCAGATAGCTTTCGGCGGCAGGCGAAGGGCCGATGTGCACCGCCTCGTCCGCCATCTTCACGAAAGGCGCGCGCGCATCGGCATCGGAATAGACCGCGACGGTCTGGATACCCATGCGGCGCGCGGTCTTGATGACGCGGCAGGCAATCTCGCCACGGTTGGCAATGAGGATCTTTTTGAACATTAGCTACTCCGCAACCTCATCCAAAGGCGGCATATTGTGACCGAGGAGCGTCAGGATATCCGCCGCGCATTCGACTACGTTGGAACCGGGGCCGTAAATCCCCTGCACGCCCTTTTCACGCAGGAAATCATAGTCTTGTGGCGGAATAACACCTCCCGCCGTCACCTTGATATCGGGCCGCCCGGCCTCGCGCAGCAGCTGGATCAGTTCGGGGATCAGCGTCTTGTGCCCGGCCGCGAGCGAGCTGGCGCCCACCACATCGACCTGTTTCTGCAGCGCCAGCGCGGCGGTTTCCTTGGGCGTCTGGAACAGCGGGCCAGAGATTACGTCAAAGCCCATGTCGGCAAAGGCGCTGGCGATCACATTGGCGCCGCGATCGTGCCCATCCTGCCCCATTTTCGCGACCAGGATCCGCGGCTTGCGGCCCAGCCGCTGTTCGACCGCGGCGACGCCTTCGGTCACCTGGCGATAGCGCGCATCCTCGGCATAGGCTTGCGAATACACGCCCTTCACCGGTTGCGGCATGGTGTTGTAGCGTCCGAAGGCCGCTTCCATCGCGGCCGAGATTTCGCCCAGCGTCGCATCGTGGCGCGCCGCTTCGACCGCGCGGGCGAGCAGGTTCACATCGCCTTTCTTTTCCATCTCTGCCAGTACCGAGGGAGGCAGCGGGATGCCGCGCTCGTCGCGCCCGGTACGCAGCGCTTCGTTGCTGATGCTCGGGTCGGCCTCGGCCGCTTCGGTCAGCGCCTTGAGCGCCGCCTGGCAGGCGGCTTCGTCGCGCGCGTCCTTCACCGCCCTGATCCGCGCGATCTGCGCCTCGCGTACCGCATGGTTGTCGATATCGAGCGTTTCGATCGGGTCTTCCTTGTCCTTGCGGTACTTGTTGACGCCGACGATCACCGTATCGCCCTTGTCGATCGCGGTCTGCTTCTGCGCCGCAGCTTCCTCGATCGCCGCCTTGGGCTTGCCGGTGCCGACATAGTCGGTCATCCCGCCTGCTGCATCGACCTCGGCCATCAGCGCCTCGGCCTCGTCCACCAGCGTCTGCGTCAGCGCCTCGATGTAGTACGAGCCGCCAAGCGGATCGACGACGTTGCAGATGCCGCTTTCCTCCTGCAGCACCAGCTGGGTGTTGCGTGCGATGCGGGCGCTGAAATCGGTCGGCAGCGCGATCGCTTCGTCGAGCGCATTGGTGTGGAGCGACTGCGTGCCGCCCAAAGTCGCCGCCATCGCCTCGATCGTGGTGCGGATGACGTTGTTGTAAGGGTCCTGCTCCTGCAAGCTGACGCCGCTGGTCTGGCAGTGGGTGCGCAGCATCTTGCTGCGTTCCTGCTTCGCGCCCAGCCCGTCCATCACCCGGTACCACAGCGTGCGCGCGGCGCGCAGCTTCGCCACCTCCATGAAGAAGTTCATGCCGATGCCGAAGAAGAAGCTCAGGCGACCCGCAAAGGCGTCGATATCGAGTCCCGCCGCCATCGCGCGCTGGGCGTATTCCTTGCCGTCAGCAATGGTGAAGGCAAGCTCCTGCACCGCCGTCGCGCCGGCCTCGTGCATGTGATAGCCCGAGATCGAAATAGAGTTGAATTTCGGCATGTTGCGCGAGGTATATGCGATGATGTCCGAAACGATCCGCATGCTCGGCTCAGGCGGATAGATATAGGTGTTGCGGACCATGAACTCCTTGAGGATATCGTTCTGGATGGTCCCGTCGAGCTTGTCCTGGCTCACGCCCTGCCGCTCCGCCGCGACGATGAAGAACGCCAGCACCGGGATCACGGCGCCGTTCATAGTCATGCTGACGGACATCTGATCGAGCGGAATCTGGTCGAACAGGATTTCCATGTCGCGCACGGTGTCGATCGCGACGCCCGCCTTGCCGACATCGCCCACCACGCGCGGGTGATCGGAATCGTAGCCACGGTGCGTCGCAAGGTCGAAGGCGACCGAAAGGCCCTTTTGCCCCATCGCCAGATTGCGGCGATAGAATGCGTTCGATTCCTCGGCGGTCGAAAAACCCGCATATTGCCGGATCGTCCACGGGCGCCCGGCATACATCGATGCCTTCACCCCGCGGGTGAACGGCGCGAAACCGGGCAGGCCGGGATCGGCCGCCACGTCTTCAGCCGTGTAGAGCGGCTTGATGTCGAAGCCTTCAGGCGTCGGCCAGGTCAAATCCTTGCCGCGCACTTCCTTGTCGGCGAGCGCCTTCCAGTCTTCGATATCGGCCATCTTACTTGCCCTTGAATTCCGCCTTGCGCTTCTGGAGGAAAGCCATCCCGCCTTCCATCGCGTCTTCGCTTGCGCCTGCGATCCGTTGCCCTTCGGCTTCCGCCACCAGCACTTCCGGCAGCGCGCCGTCGAGCGCCAGCGCGATATTCTTCTTCATCGTCGCATAGGCCAGTGTCGGACCATTGGCGAGCTTGAGCGACAATGCGCGCGCCTCGTCCATCAGCGCATCGTCATCGCAGGCCTTGTAGATCAGGCCCCACGCCTCGGCCTGTTCCGCGCCGATCTTCTCGCCCAGCATCATCATGCGCGTGGCATTGGCGCGGCCGATCGCCCGGGCCAGCAGCCAGGTCGAGCCGCCATCGGGCACGAGGCCGATATTGACGAAGGCTTGCAGGAAATAGGCGCTCTTGCCCGCGATGGTGAAATCGCCCGCCAGCGCGAGGCTGCACCCGACGCCCGCCGCCGGGCCGTTCACCGCGCAGATCACCGGCACCGGCAAGCGAAGGACATGACTGACCATCGGGTTATAGTGGTTCTGCAGCGCGCGGTGGCTGCCGCCCTTCAGTGCCAGTGCGCTCGCTTCACCCCGCGCCGAAAGGTCCGCACCCGAGCAGAAGCCCTTGCCCGCACCGGTAATCAGCACCGCCCGCGCATCGCCCAGATCATACAGCGCCGCGCCGATCTCGTCCGCCATCGCGGGCGGCATGGCGTTGAGCCGGTCAGGCCGGTTGAGCGTGATGGTCAGCAGCGGTCCGTCGCGCTCGACCTGGATGGTTTCATAGGACATCATTCACTCCCTATTTTCGTCATCCCCGCGAAAGCGGGGATCCATTCCAAAGCCAGAAAGGCGGCAGGTTGGATTCCCGCTTTCGCGGGAATGACGAAGAAAAAATCAGTGGGCATTGCTTTTCGGCGTTTCGAGAATTTCCGTAAGCACGCCCTGCATGTCCTTGGGATGGACGAAAAAGATAGGCGTGCCGTGAGCGCCGATCCGCGTCGGGCCGAGGATGCGCTTGCCCATCGCCTCGAACTCGGCGCGCGCCGCTTCGATATCGGGCACTTCGAAGCAGAGATGGTGCTGCCCGCCAGAGGGGTTTTTCGCGAGGAAACCGCTAACGGCGGTCTCGTCATTGAGCGGCTGGATCAGCTCGATCTGAGTCCCATCCATGCCTGAATGTGTCGGAGTATCGACGAAGATGATCTTCAGCCCATCCTGCGGCACGTCAGCCTCATGGAAGCTCGTCGCGCCCATGACGTCGCGCCAATAAGCAACCGCCGCGTCCATGTCCGGCACGACAACGCCAATGTGATTGAGCCGTCCGAGTTTCATGCCACGCTCCTAAAGCGGAATATTGTCATGCTTCTTCCACGGGTTCTCTAGGCTCTTGCCGCGCAGCTTGCGAAGCCCCAGCGCGATCCGCCGCCGTGTCGAATGCGGGTAGATCACCTCGTCGATATAGCCGCGTTGCGCCGCCACGAAGGGGTTGGCGAAACGGTCTTCATATTCGTTGGTGCGCTCGGCGATTTTGGCCGGATCGTCCTTCTCGCTGCGGAAGATGATCTCCACCGCGCCCTTCGCGCCCATTACCGCAATCTCTGCGGTCGGCCAGGCGTAGTTCAAGTCTCCGCGCAGGTGCTTTGACGCCATCACGTCATAGGCCCCGCCATAGGCCTTGCGGGTGATCACGGTGATCTTGGGCACGGTCGCCTCGGCATAGGCAAACAGCAGTTTTGCGCCGTGCTTGATGATGCCGCCCAGCTCCTGCGCGGTGCCGGGCAGGAAGCCGGGCACATCGACGAAGGTCAGGATCGGGATTTCGAACGCATCGCAGAAACGTACGAAGCGCGCGGCCTTCTTGGACGAGTTGATGTCGAGCACGCCCGCTAGCACCATCGGCTGGTTGGCGACCACGCCCACCGTGCGCCCCTCTACCCGGCCGAAGCCGCAGATGATGTTCGCCGCATGGGCCGGCTGGATCTCGAAGAAATCGCCTTCGTCCAGCACCTTGCGGATGACTTCGTGCATGTCATAGGGCTGGTTGGCGTTGTCGGGGATCAGCGTGTCGAGGCTGTCCTCCAGCCGGTCCCACGGGTCGCTGGTCGGCCGCTCGGGCACGGCTTCGCGATTCGACAGCGGCAGGTAGTCAAAGAACTGGCGCGTCGCCAGCAGCGCCTCGATATCGTTTTCGAACGCGACATCGGCGACCGAAGTCTTGGAAGTATGGGTGATCGCCCCGCCCAGTTCTTCCTGTGTCACGACCTCGTTGGTGACGGTTTTCACCACGTCAGGGCCGGTGACGAACATGTAGCTCGAATCCTTCACCATGAAGATGAAGTCGGTCATGGCGGGCGAATAAACCGCCCCGCCCGCGCACGGCCCCATGATGAGGCTGATTTGCGGCACCACGCCGCTCGCGAGCACGTTGCGCTGGAACACCTCGGCATAGCCACCGAGGCTGGCGACGCCCTCCTGAATCCGCGCGCCGCCCGAATCGTTCAAACCGATCACCGGCGCGCCGACCTTGAGCGCAGTGTCCATCACCTTGCAGATCTTTTCCGCATGGCGCTTGCTGAGCGAGCCGCCGAACACAGTGAAGTCCTGGCTGAAGACATAGACCAGCCGGCCGTTGATGGTGCCCGAACCGGTGACCACGCCATCGCCCGGGATGCGCTGGTCGGCCATGCCGAAATCGACGCAATCATGCTCGACATAGCGATCGAGCTCTTCGAAGCTGCCTTCATCAAGCAGCACTTCGAGCCGCTCGCGCGCGGTCAGCTTGCCCTTGGCATGCTGCGCGGCAATCCGCTTTTCCCCACCACCAAGCGCAGCGGCGGCCCGGCGGCGTTCCATTTCGGCGATATTTGCGGACATCAAGCCCCCTTTGATGACTACGATTGCATGACAGCGCCTAGCCAGTCGATACGGCCAGCGTCAACGTATCAAAAGCGCAGCATTATCCGCCGTGCGAGTGCAGGCGAGATCGAATAGACCGCGCGCAGCAGCTTGACCTGGCCGATATTGGCCTCGTCCGAGCCGCTTTCGATCGCGTCGACGATCTGCGCGGCGCATTCGGGCGCTGGCATTTTCGACATCGCATTATCGGCATTCATCTGCGTGTCGACCACCGGCGGAAGCACCTCGATCACACGAATAGCGGTGCCTTTCAACTGCTCGCGCAGCGTCAGCGAGTAACTGCGGAGCCCCGCCTTGGTCGCGCAATAGACCGGCGTGCGCGTGGAAGGCGCGATAGCCAGCCCGCTGGTGACATTGACGATTGCTGCTTCCGGCCTTTTGGCCAAGGCGGGAATCAATGCGCTGGCCAGCCTGATCGGCGCGTTGAGATTGGCATAGATGCAGGCGTCGGCCGCATCGCTATCGGGTGGACCCTTGCGGAAATCGTGATCGACCAGTTGCCCGGCATTGTTGATCAGGATGTCGATCGCGCGATTTCCCCATGCCGCAACAAGCGCATCGACGCCTTTCGCGTTCGACAGATCTGCTTCGATCGCCTCGAACCCCTCGGCGCGCATGAAATCGAGCCGGTCCCGGTTGCGCCCGGTAATCACCACGGTTGCGCCCTTTGCCTTGAGCTGGCGCGCCAGTTCGCGCCCGATCCCTGCACTGCCCCCGGTCAACAGGACGGACTTGTCTTTGATATCCATCAGACTTTCACCACCCCGTGCTCGATCAGGCTCTTCGCGCATTCGACGATGGTCGTCTCCTCGTCGCGCGTTTTCCAGCCCAGCCGCTCCAGCGCATGGCTGGCATTGGCATGGCGCGTCTTGCCCAGTTCGCTCTTGATCGTGCGGATGCCCGGATTGAACAGCGCCAGCAGGTGCACCATCCAGTTCGGCATCTGCCTGGTCGGCACTTTGCGCGTGTGCGCCGCAGGCAGATTGTCGCGCAAGACCTGGCCGATTTCGATGAACTTCATGAATTTGCCGGCGGCGAGGAACCGTTCGCCCGCCAGCCCCGATTCTTCGAGGCAGCGCACATGCAGGTCGGCGATGTCGCGGATGTCGACCACCGCAAAGCCAAGGTCGGGCGCCAGCGGGGCCGAACCATCGAGCAATTGCTTGATCGCTTCGACCGATGCCGAGAAATCCGCATTGTAGACCGGGCCGAGCACCATGCTGGGATTGACCGAGACGAATTCCATCTCGCCGCCTTCGGATGCCATCCACTCGCGGGCAGCGCGCTCCGCGATCGTCTTCGATTTCACATAGGCATAGACATCGGGATGATCGGCGTTGGTCCAGTCGCTTTCACTGACGGTATAGACCTTTTCGCTGCGGCCATAGGCGATTGCCGCCATCGAACTCGTCTGGACGAAGCGCTTTGCCCCCGCATCGCGCGCGAAGCGCAGCGCCCGCAAGGTACCTTCGCGGGCTGGCACGATCAGGTCATCTTCGTGGCGGGGCGGAGCAGCAGGAATGGGCGACGCGACATGCGCCACTGCATCGCAACCCGCGCAGGCCTCGGCCCAGCCATCGTCGCTCATCAAATCGGCCTGGAACACTTTCAGCCGGTCGCCCGCCTCGGGCCAGCGCGCTCGCAAGCCTGGCTCACTCTTCACCTTTTTACGCACGGTGGTATGGACGGTGTAGCCTTTGGCCAGAAGCTGGTCGATTACCTCGCCACCGATATAGCCGGTGCCGCCGGTTACGAGTATTGTGCTTGGCATTCGTGCCTCTCCTTTGCCACAAGGGATATGGCAAAAGGTTGCAATAGGCAACGAAAGTGGAGCGGCAATTGCAGCAAGTTGATTTCGTGGTGATTGGAGCCGGAATTGCCGGCCTGTCGGCAGCCCCACGGCTGGCGCAGCATGGGTCAGTCGTAGTGTGCGAGGCGGAGGCGGCACCGGGCGTGCACGCTTCCGGACGCAGCGCCGCTTTCGCTCATTTCGACATGGATGAACCCGTGGTGCGCGCGCTCACCGCCGCCAGCATGCCGCATTTCACCGAACCGGCCGCGATCGCACATCCCGCACTGTTCCTGGCGCTCGACGGCCAACTTGCCAAACTCGACCAGGCCGAAGCCAATTACCGCCAATGGGCGCCCGAGGTGCAACGGCTGAGCGCCGGGGAAGCCTGCGAAATGGTGCCGGTCCTGCGGAGCGACAGCGTGGCAGGTGCATTGCTCGACACCATGGGACGCAAGCTTGACGCGCACGCGATGCTGGAAGGGCACCGCAAGGCGCTGCGCGAAAACGGCGGCGAACTGGCTGTGAATGCGCCGGTCGAGGCAATCCGCCGCGATGGCGAGCGCTGGCTTATCGATACGCCCGCAGGTTCCTTTACAGCCCGCGTCGTGGTCAACGCTGCCGGGGCCTGGGTTGACCACATCGCCGCGCTGGCAGGCGTCGCGCCGATCGGGATCCGCCCCTTGCGGCGCACGGTCATCACTTTCGACCTGCCTGATGGCATGGATGTGGCCCATTGGCCCTTCACCAAGACTGTTGGCCCCGGTTTCTACATCGAGCCGGAAGGGCGCGGGCGGCTGCTTGCCTGCGCGATGGACGAGCATCCAACCGATCCCTGCGATGCCCAGCCCGAGGAAGAGGATGTCGCGCTCGCCGCATGGCGGGTCGAGGAATCGACCACGCTGGAAATCCGCCGCATCGCCAGCAAATGGGCCGGCCTCAGGAGCTTTGCGCCCGACCGGCGCCCGGTCGCCGGGTTCGACACGGATGCGCCCGGTTTCTTGTGGCTGGCGGGTCAGGGCGGCTTCGGCCTGCAGACCTCGCCCGGCATGGCCATGGCCGCCGAAGCGCTGGCCTGCGGGCTCGACTGGCCGGAGGAATTGCGCGCCGTCGGCGTCGAAGCCGATGCGCTGTCGCCTGCGCGGCTGCCTTAACGCAGCAGCACCAGCTCTTCTGCCATCGAAGGGTGCAGCGCGACGGTGTCGTCGAAGGCCTGCTTGGTAAGGCCGGCCTTCACCGCCACCGCTGCCACTTGCAGGATTTCGGGCGCTTCCGGGCCGATCATGTGAATGCCCAGGATCTTCTCGGAAGTCGCTTCGACGATCATCTTGTACAGCCCGCGTTCGGCATGGGTTGAGAAGATGTTCTTCATCGGCCGGAAATCGGAGGTGTAGACCTTCACATCGCCATAGGTCTTGCGCGCCTCGCTTTCGGTCAGGCCGACACCGGCCAGCGGCGGCTGGCTGAACACAGCGCTTGGAATCGACGAATAATCGATCGTGCGCGGATTGCCGCCGAACACCGTATCGGCAAATGCATGGCCTTCGCGGATCGCGACCGGCGTCAGCTGCACCCGGTCGGTCACATCGCCGACCGCATAGATGCTCTCGCAGCTGGTTCGGTTGTATTCGTCGACCCGAATCGCGCCGTTTTCGGCCAGTTCCACGCCTGCGCTTTCGAGCCCCAGGCCCGCACTTTTCGGGTTGCGGCCCGTGGCGATCAGCACCTGGTCAACCTTGACCGGATTGGCCCCGCCCAGATCGACCAGCAGACACCCGTCTGCGTCTTTGTCCACCCGCTGGATCTGGCTGTGCATGCGGAAATCGATCCCGCGCCCCATCGCGATGTGCAGCATCCGGTCCACGATCTGCTCGTCATAACTGCGCAGGATCCGGTCGGTGCGGTTGACCACCGTCACTTCGCTGCCGAGCGCGTTGAAGATGCCGGCGAATTCCATCGCGATATAGCCGCCACCCACCACCATCAGGCAGCGCGGCTGCTGTTCCAGATGAAACACCTCGTTGGAGCTGATGCAGTGCTCGACACCGGGAAAATCGGGCATGGCCGGCCACGCGCCGGTGGCGATCAGGATATATTTCGCGGTGACTTCGCGACCGCTTGCCAGCCGCACCGAATGCGGGCCGGTGACCGTCGCCCGCTCGACAAAAACCTCGACCTTGTGGTTCGACAGCGTCTGGCCATAGAGGCCTTCGAGCCGGTCGACGTCCTTGTTCACGAAATCGCGCAGGGTGGCCCAGTCGAAGCTCTTGCCTTCGATCGTCCAGCCAAGGTTGGCCGCGTGGCCCAGTTCCTCGGCGAACATCGATCCGTAAACCAGCATCTTCTTGGGCACGCAGCCGCGGATCACGCAGGTCCCGCCAACGCGGTATTCCTCGGCCACCGCCACCCGCGCGCCATGCGCGGCGGCTACGCGGCTGGCGCGTACCCCGCCCGAACCGGCGCCGATGGTGAAGAGGTCATAATCATATTCGGCCATGAACAAGCTCCTGCTGCGTGGGCGGCATATGGCGACAAGCTGGGTGCTTGCCAACCGCCCTGCCGTGCAAGAGCCTGTTCGAAAATCTGGCCTGTGAGGTTACGCGCTGGCAGCGCGCGGCCCGCGCCGTCCGCCCGAACCACGGCGACTACCTCCGCCCGGCTTGCCGCGGAAGCCACCCGGGCGATTGGGCTTGCCCTTGCGCGACGGGTGCTTCTGCTTCGGTTTTGGCTGGCTGGCAGCTTCGCCCTGAGGACGCGGCGCGCCCCTGGGCTTGGGACTCACGCGGGTGCGCTGGCCCGGCGCGGCGCGCTTGGTCGGGCCGACGCCTTCCACCACGGCGCGGAAGTTATCGGGCAGCGGCAGGCGCTCGAACTCCGCATCGGTATTCTTGCGAATGTCCTTGAGATAGTCGCGCTCGTCCTCGGCACAGAAAGCGATCGCGATCCCGTCCGCCCCGGCGCGTGCGGTCCGCCCGATCCGGTGGACATACTGCTCAGGCACATTGGGCAGCTCGAAATTGATCACATGGCTCACGCCCGGAATGTCGATGCCGCGCGCAGCCACATCGGTCGCGACGAGGATCGGCGTGCGGGCCGATTTGAATTCTGCCAGTGCCCGCTCACGCTGCGGCTGGCTCTTGTTGCCATGGATCGCATTGGCGGGAATGCCGATCTGCGACAGCCGCTTTACCACACGATCCGCGCCGTGCTTGGTGCGGGTAAAGATCAGCACGCGCTCGAACTTGCCGGGCACCTGGTGGCGTTCCTGCAGGATCATCTCCAGCAGCGTCTGCTTCTCGTCCTGCTGCACCATGAACAGGTACTGGTCGATCCGTTCGGCAGTGGTCGCCGCCGGGGTCACGCTGACCTGCACCGGATTGTTGCAATACTGGCCAACCAGTTCCTTGATCGCCTTGGGCATGGTGGCGCTGAAAAACAGCGTCTGCCGCTCGGCCGGGGCGAGCTGGTGGATGCGGCGCAGCGCATGGATGAAGCCGAGGTCGAGCATCTGGTCGGCTTCGTCGAGTACGAGGATTTCCACGCCCGAAAGGTTGAACGCCTTCTGGTCAATGAGGTCGAGCAAGCGACCGGGCGTGGCAACCAGGATATCGGTGCCGCGGTGCAGCTTGTTGCGATCCTTGCCCACCGAAGTGCCGCCGACGATCGATTGCACCTTGAGGCCGGCCATTGCGCCGTAATCCTTAGCGCTCTGGGCAATCTGCCCGGCGAGTTCGCGGGTCGGCGCGAGCACCAGCATGCGGCAGCTCTTGAACGGGATGCGATTGTCAGCCTCGCGCAGCCGGTCGATGCTAGGCAGCATGAAGGCTGCGGTCTTGCCGGTGCCGGTCTGGGCGATACCCAGCAGGTCGCGCCCTTCGAGCACAGGCGGGATCGCCTGCGCCTGGATCGGGGTTGGCGTGTCATAGCCCTTCAAGTCGAGGGCCTGGAGAACGGGCTGCGACAGCCCGAGATTTTCGAATTTCATGTACAATACTCGCAATATATGCGGCGCGCACGCGGAACGGAGTCCGGGCGCGGCGCGGGTGTCTCAAACGACCCGCGTGAAAAGGGAAGTCCTTGGGGAAAAACCGAGGCGCGGCCGGGGCGGATGTTTTCTCGTTTCCGCCGCTTCACGCTGGCTAGCGCGCTTCGATGGGCCGCATGTGGATGCTGCATTGCAAAAAGTCAATTCATTTCATCTGCGGGTACGATTATTTCACTTGCTCCTCTGCCCGCCACAGCGCATCTCTGCCCAGGGGGCGCAAGGGGGAAACTGCAGATGAAATCAGGCCTTTTGCGCAAACTGGCAGGTCCGGGTTTGATCTTTACCGGGGCTGCGATCGGGACGTCGCATCTGGTCCAGTCGACCCGTGCCGGCGCGCTCTTTAGCCTGGCGCTCGTGATTGTGATCGTCCTCGCCAATGTGCTGAAGTATCCGGCTTATCGCTTCGGGATCGACTTTGCCCATGCGCGCGGGCGATCTCTCCTGACTGGCTATCGCGAACTGGGTGTCTGGGCGCTGGTGCTGTTCCTGTTGCTGGTCGCGCCACTGGTGCCGATCATCTGGGCCGCAATCAGCGCAGCAACTGCCGGCATCGTAACCGTGCTGATCGGGCCGGTTGCGCCGGTGCCGGTACTGGCGGCACTGATCCTCGTGGCAGCCGTTTGCCTGCTGCTTATCGGCGGCTATCGCCTGCTCGACAGGGTCAACGCGGTGCTGCTGGCGTTTCTCGTCATTGCCACGCTGCTAACCACGGCGATGGTGCTGCCACGCGTGGAATGGGGAACACTGGTTGATTTCAGCTGGACGCGCGAAGCCGCCGCGCTGCTGTTTATCGTTGCGCTGGCAGGCTTCATGCCCAACCCGATGGACGTGGCGGTGCCGCTCTCGCTGTGGAAGGTCGAGGCCGACCGCCAATTGCCCGGTGGCGTCCGGCCCACCCTGTCTGAGGCCCGCAAGAGCTTCTTCTGGCCCTATGTCCTGACCGCCTTCATGGCGGTGTGTTTCTGCATCATGGGAGCGGGCGTGATGCATCCGCAGGGTATCACGCCATTGGCTGATGCACCCGGTTTCGCTGCGCAGGTCGTCAATCTCTATCGCGAAGCGCTTGGCCCGGGCGCAGCCGCGCTCGCTGCGATTTCTGCGCTCAGCGTGATGCTGACGACGGTGATTGCCGGAATTGACGCCTATGCCCGCACATTTGCTGCATCGCGGGCGATCTTCGCCGGTCGCGACGATATTTCCTACACCCGCCCCGAATATGCCGGTTTTACTCTGCTGTTCCTTGCTATCGCGCTGACAGTGGTTTTCACACTGTTGTCCGACCTCACCACATTCCTCGATGTCGTGACCTCCGCCAGTTTTGTAATCGCGCCGCTGATCGCGCTGCTCAATCATCTCGTGGTGACAAGGTGCGAAATGCCGGAAGACGCGCGGCCTTCACAGTTGGCCCGATGGCATAATGGCCTCGGCATCACAGTGATGACGGCGTTGGCCGTGACGTATTTCGTCCTGATCTAGCGGCCGAACGGCTTGTTCAGCTGTACGATCTTCCAGTTGAGGCAGGACGCAAAGCTGACCCACACGAGATAGGGCACGATCAGCCAGCTCGCGAGCACGGACCAGTCGCGCAGGAACACGGTAAGCGCTAGCACGGAGGCCCACAGGAAAGGCACCTCGACCAGCGCCCAGTCAGGCCGACGCGCGGTAAAGAAAATCGGCGACCAGGCGAAGTGGAACACGCCGTTGATCACATAGAGCGCGATCAGGAAATCCGTCTGCCCTTGTGCCTCAGCGGCATCCCAGCTCAGCCAGAACGCGTAACCCGCCAGCCCCAGGATCACCGTCCAGGCCGGGCCGAACAGCCAGTCTGGCGGTTGCCAGCTGGGCTTTTTCAGCTCGTAATACCACGCCCCGATTGTGGTCAGCAGCCCACCTCCCGCTGCAAGGATGACCGCCCAGGCGATGGCGAAGATGAGCGGGAAGGACATGGCGCAGGCTTAGGCGCTGATGCGAGCTCTGGCAAACGGCATCTCCGCGGGCGCGATTTGCGCAAGATCAAGGTTTCTGGCGAAGTGGCGGCGCATGTGGGTTTATGGAGAGGCCTGTCCCGAATGGAGAGTGAGAGGCAGGCGATGGCGGAGAAGAACATGGCCACTGCTGAAAATGTCCAGGTCGCCTCGATGCCGGTCGCACGCGACCTGAGCATTGCCGATCTTGGGCAAGCGCTGGCGGCGGGCTGGCGCGATTTTCGTGCACAGCCAGCCTATGGCCTGTTCTTCTCCGCCATTTTCTTGGGCGCGGGATGGTTCCTGTTCCTTGTGCTGAAAGACCGGGCGAGCCTCGCCTGGCTGATCCCCACAAGCGCAGGCTTCCCGATCCTTGCGCCCTTTGCAGCAGCGGGCCTCTATGAGGTCAGCCGCCGGCTCGAGACCGGTGAGCCGCTCAGCTGGCGGCCCGTGCTGGGCGCAGTGCGCGGGCGCGGGGATGACCAGTTGCCGGTGCTGGGCGTGCTCGCCTTCGTGTTTTTCGCCTTCTGGGTGATCATTGCGCACACCATTTTCGGCGTATTCATGGGGCCATCGGGCTTCGGCGGAGACCCGCTGTCAGTGCTCGCCAGCCAGCAGGGCCTGATAATGCTGGCAGTGGGTAGCGCCGTAGGAGCGGTGCTCGCTTTCACCTTCTTCGCGATGACCGTGGTGAGCATGCCGATGCTGGTCGACCGCGAGGTGGACTTCGTCTCGGCGATCATCGTCAGCTTCCGCGTGGTGCGCGCAAACCTGTTCACGATGCTGGTCTGGGCGGCGTTCGTGGCCGTCGCGCTGTTCGCAGCAATGGTACCGCTGCTGCTGGGGCTGCTGGTGGTGCTGCCGCTGCTGGGGCATGCGACGTGGCACCTTTATCGCCGGGCGACGATAGCCTCAGCCTAGGCCCGCAGCCTTCAGCAGCGCCTGCGTGCTCGGGTCGAAATCACCGCCGCCGGCCTCGATATCCTTGGCCATCTTCTTGCCCAGCTCGACCCCGAACTGGTCGAAGGGGTTGATCTGCATCAGCACGGCATTGGCGAAGGTGCGGTGTTCGTGGAACGCGATGAGCGCGCCCAGCGTCGCCGCATCAAGATCGTCGCACAGCATGGTTGCGCTTGGCCGATCGCCCGGGAAGGCGCGCGCCGGGTCTTTCCCGTCCTTGGCCATATTGCCGCCTGCCATCAGCGCGGCCCCTTGCGCAAAACAATTGGTCAGCAGGATCGCGTGATGCGCCGGATCGAGCGCGTCGCCCGGCGCAATGCTGGCGATGAAGTCCACCGGCACCAGATGCGTGCCCTGGTGCAGCAGCTGGAACACCGCGTGCTGGGCATCGGTGCCCACCCCGCCCCAGGTGATCGGCGCGGTTGGCCCATCGACCTGCGAACCGTCCGCCTTCACCCGCTTGCCGTTCGATTCCATCTCCAGCTGCTGGAGATAGTCGGGCAGCAGGCCCAGCCGCTCGTCATAAGCGAAGCAGGCGCGGGTCTGGCAGCCGCGCAGGCGGGTGTAATACTGGTCGGCAAAGGCGGCGCGCAGGCACAGGTTTTCGCGCCCGTCAGTGTCGCGGAAATGCTCGTCCACCGCGCGCGCGCCGGCAAGGAAAGCGGTGAAATCGTCCATCCCCACCGCCAGCGCGACCGGAAAGCCGATCGATGACCACAGCGAATAGCGCCCGCCCACACTTTCCGGGAAGGGCAGCACGCGGGTCTCGTCGACACCCCATTCCACCGCCTTTTCAGGCGAGGCAGTGAGCGCCACCACGCGGCCAGAGGGGTCCGACACGCCATTCTCGCCGAGCCACTTCAGCGCCGATTGCGCATTAGTCATGGTCTCGATCGTGGTGAAGGTTTTCGATGCCACCGCGATCATGGTGGTTGCCGGATCGCAGGCCGCAAAGGCCGCTTCCAGTGCAACGCCGTCGATATTCGAGACGACGTGCACATCGACCAGCGCCAGGTCGCGGGTCAGTGCGTCGATCGCCAGCGCCGGGCCAAGTGCACTGCCGCCAATGCCGATATGGATCAGGTGCTTGACCTCACCGAAGGCGCCGCCGTGGATCGCCTCGACCAGCATGCCCATTCGCGCCAGCAGCGCCTCTCCTTCCTCGACATCCGCCGCATCGCCTACCCCGCGCATCGCGCTGTGTGTGGCGGCGCGGCCTTCGGTGACATTGATCACTTCACCGCCCAGCAGCATGGCTCTCCGCCCGGCGAAATCGCATGCCTCAGCCAGTTCTTCGAAAGCGCCAAGCAAATCGCCATCAAGATGCGTCTTCGACCAGTCGAACAGGATGCCATTTGGCCCGCCCTCGCCCGGCCATTCGATCCGACCGGAGAGAGCCGAAACGCGCCCCTCGTCAGCCTCAAACAGTTCCTGCAAACTGCGCTGCGGCAGCGCTTCCAGGCAATTCCAGGCGGCGGCGATCTTGTCGGACATATCGAAAAGCCTTTCACAACATGCATCTCCGCGATTAGGAGCGTGAGCGATGGATGGGAACCCCGCAGATACGAATGCACGCGCCGATTTGGCGGAAAACGACGGCGAAAGCTGGGGCAGCTTCGCCGGCTTCGTGCTCAAGCTGGCATTGGTAGTGCTGGTATTCCGCAGTTTCGTGTTCGCGCCGTTCTCGATTCCCAGTGAAAGCATGCTGCCGCGGCTGTGGAACGGGGATTACCTGCTCGCAGCGAAATGGCCCTATGGCTTTTCGCGCTATTCATTGCCGTTCGAATTGCCGCTGATCCCCGGCCGCGTATTGGCGAGCCAGCCCGAGCGCGGCGACATTGTGATCTTCAAGCATCCGGTCGACGGCACAGACTACATCAAGCGGGTCATCGGCCTACCGGGCGACAGCGTGGAATTGCGCGACGGGCATGTGGTGCTGAACGGGCAGGAACTGCAGTATCGCGAGGCGCCGCCCGCGCTGGTGCGCCCTTCCCCCAACACGCCGTGCCATCCGCAGGCGCGACTGGTCGAAAGCCATGATGGCCTCGCCTGCAGCTATCGAGTGGAGCTCGAAGTGCTCCCCACTGGCCGCAGCTATCCGGTGATCGATCTTGGCCCTTCACAGGCGGACAATCGCCCCGCAGTAATCGTGCCCCAAGGCCGGATTTTCGTAATGGGCGACAATCGCGACAATTCGCAAGACAGCCGCTTTGAAGCGCGTGCGGGCCGCGGGGTGGGCCTCGTCCCGCAAGACATGCTGGTGGGCCGGGCAACGGTGATCATGTGGTCCACCGATGGCAGCGCCGAATGGATCAAGCCATGGACCTGGTTCACCGCCGCGCGCTGGGGCCGGATCGGGGACGTGCTGTGAGCGAGCTTGCGCCCGAAACGCAGGCCTGGCTGGGCACGCTCGGGATCGTGCCGCGTGACGAGCATCGCTGGCTTGCCGCGCTCACCCACGGCAGCATGGCGGCCGACGTGAACTACGAGCGGCTGGAGTTTCTGGGAGACCGCGTGCTGGGCCTGGCGATGGCGGATTGGCTGTTCGAAGCGAGCAAGGCCGCCGAGGGTACGCTGTCGCAACGGCTCAATGCACTGGTCAGCCGCCAGACCTGCGCACAGGTCGCTGCACAGATCGGCCTGCCTGAGCATATCCGGCTGGGCAAGCAGGCGCGCGACGATGGCGCGCGCGAAAGCGTCAACATCCTCGGCGATGTGATGGAGGCCATGCTTGGCGCCCATTTCCTCGATTTCGGTTTTGCGCCCACCCGCGACCTGATCCGGCGCTTCTGGGCCGAAGAATTTTCCGGCGGCGCCGGCCAGCGCAAGCATCCCAAAAGCGCTTTGCAGGAATGGGCCGCAGGCAACCAGCGCAAACCGCCCGAATACGAACTGATCGCGCGCGAGGGCCCTGACCACGCGGCGCGCTTCACCGTGCGGGTCAGCGTGAAGAATGTCGGCGCAGCTGAAGCGACCGCGAACAGCAAGCAAGAGGCCGAGCGGCTCGCCGCCGCCGCCTTTATGGAGCAATTTGGATGACTATGGACAAGACCACCCGCTGCGGCGTTGTTGCGGTGATCGGCGCTCCCAATGCCGGCAAGAGCACGCTGGTAAACCAGCTCGTCGGCCAGAAGGTCGCGATCACCAGCCCCAAGGCGCAAACCACGCGCGCGCGGATGCTGGGGATTGCGCTTGAAGGCCCGGTGCAGATGATCCTGGTCGATACGCCGGGTATCTTCGCGCCGAAGCGCAAGCTCGATCGTGCCATGGTCAGCGCGGCCTGGGAAGGTGCCGAGGCAGCCGATGCCGTGCTGTTGCTGGTCGATCCGGTCAAGCAGCGGCGGCACGAGCTGGAACCGCTGCTGGAAGCCCTCTCCAACCGGCCAGAGCGCAAGATCCTGGTGCTCAACAAGGTCGATGTCGCGAAGAAGGAGCCGCTGCTGGCGCTGGCGCAGGAACTGTCAGGCAAGGTCGAATTTAGCGATGTCTTTTTCATCTCCGCACTTACCGGCGATGGCGTGGCGGAAATGAAGACGGCACTGGCCGGCCTGATGCCGGAGGGGCCATGGCATTATCCCGAAGACCAGGTGTCCGATGCGAGCGAGCGCCTGCTCGCCGCCGAGGTCACCCGCGAGCAGCTCTATCGCCAGCTCCACGAGGAATTGCCCTATGACAGCGCGGTGCGCCCGGAAAGCTATCAGCACCGCCCCGATGGCAGCGTGGAAATCCACCAGCAGATCGTGGTCGGCCGGGAAACCCAGCGCCCGATAGTGCTGGGCAAAGGCGGCAGCCGGATCAAGGCGATCGGTGAGGCCGCTCGCAAGGAACTGAGCGAGATGCTGGGCGTGAAGGTGCACCTGTTCCTGCATGTCAAAGTCAGCGAGAACTGGGCGGAAGATCGGGAGATTTTCGAGGAAATCGGGCTCGACTGGGTGCGGTAAGGCCGATCGCCATGCCCTCCACCGACCTCCTCCTTCAGATCGGCGCCGCACTCGCGGTCGGGCTGCTGGTAGGCGTCGAGCGCGGCTGGAACCTGCGCAGCGCCCAGCAAGGGATGCGCGTCGCGGGTGTTCGCACCTTCAGCCTGCTGGGCCTAGTCGCCGGGCTGGCCGGACTGCTCGGATCGACCGGATACCAGATCGTTGCCAGCGCTATCGTGGTTGGCGCCGCTGCAGTGATCGCGATCGGCTATGGGCAAGCCGCCAAGGCGGATGGCAAGCCCGATGCGACCTCGGCCGTGGCCGCTATCGTCACGCTCGCTCTCGGCTTCCTGGGCGGCAGCGGCGAACCCGCGCTGGCAGTGGCAGGCGGTGCCGTCGTCACCCTGATCCTGGCCTTGCGGGCCGAATTGCATCAACTGGTCGATGCGCTCGACGAGGCCGATGTGAAGGCCTTCGCGCGCTATGCGGTCATTGCGCTGGCGGTATTCCCCTTCCTGCCAGAGGGGCGCTTTGGCCCTTATGACGCATGGGAGCCGCAGACGCTGTGGCTGGTGGTGGTGATCGTCACCGGATTTTCGTTCCTTGGCTATGTCGCCAACCGGCTGTTCGGGGCGAAGCGCGGCACCATCGCCACCGCAATCATCGGCGGTGCCTATAGCTCCACCGCGGTCACACAAAGCTTCTCGCAGCGGCTCGGCGCAGGCCATGGCGGCGCAGCGGAAAACGCCGGGATCGCGCTCGCCACCGCGGTGATGTACCTGCGCGTCATCGTCCTCGTCGCGCTGATCGCAACACCGCTGCTGGTCCCATTCGTAATTATCCTCGCGCCTGCGCTGCTGGCCGGCTTCGCCGTCAGCTACTGGCTCTATCGCAAGGCGGAGCACGGGACCGGCCCTGCCCCGCCCGGCAACCCGATTGCCTTGCTGCCTGCCTTCGGCTTCGTCGCTTTCGTGGCGGTTGCGGCGGTGGTCGCCCGCTGGGCGCAGGACAGTTTCGGCGAGCAAGGCATCGCAATATTGCTGTTCCTGATGGGCACGATGGATGTCGATGCCTCGATCGTGACCGCGGGCGGGCTGGAACCGGGTACGATCAGCCCGGCGCTTGCCGCCCTCGCCATCGCTGGTACGATCCTGGCCAATATGGCGGTCAAACTGGGCGTGACCCTGGCCTATGGGCGCGGCGCGGCCCGGCCGGCCAGCCTTGCCCTGGCGGCGAGCATGGTTGCGCTCGTTGCCAGCCTGCTGGCGGGGTATTTGCGGCTATAGCTGCGCGCGCTCAGCGCACGCCCAGCTTTTCCAGCTTGGCTGACAGCGCCGCCTCGTCAAACGGCTTGATCACGTAATCGTCTGCCCCGGCCGCAATCCCTTCATGGATGTCGCTGATATCGCCTTTGGACGTGCAGAACACCACGGTCGGCGCACGCGGGGTTGGGATTGCGCGCAGCTCGGTCACGAAAGCGATGCCGTCCATCTCGGGCATTTGCCAATCGGTCAGCACCAGGTCGGGCATGGCACGCTTGCACCAGGCCAAACCTTCGTGTCCGTTTTCCGCTTCGATCACGCGATAGCCCAGATTGGCAGCGATCTTGCTGGCGACCTTGCGGATCACGCGGCTGTCATCGACGACCAGGCAGGTGCGCTGGCGCGCGGCACGGGTTTCGTTGACATCGCGCATCGCCTTGGCCGCGCGGACGATTGCATCGGTATCGAACGCAGCTTCGCCATCGGCGACGAACTCGGCTTCATTGTCGAGATGGTCGAGCAGTTGCTCCGCCCGCACCGGGGTTTCCGCACTCTCGCCACGCGCGCCGGCCATCGGGCCGGTGGTACGCTTGATCAGATTCTGAATGGTGCGAACTCCCCGTAAACGTCCAGCCCCTGCTTGGGATGAGGGGAGGTCAATTCGCCCTCAGTCATGCGGACATGCAGGAAAGGAATCCAGACATCGCCATACTCGGCCTTCTGGTACCACACGTCGAGGACGTCATAGCTGGCCCAGATCCCGTCCGGCTCGCGCAGTCGCAGCCCCTCGCCGATCCGCGGCACGGCGGCAAAGCGCAGCCGCGACTGGGTCTGGTGGGTCTCGTTCTGGACTTCGATTTCGATCACGCGTGCTAACCGTTGCTGGGATCAACACCTAACGCGCAATTCTTGATGATTTACGAATGACTCCGCCTCAACGCAGGGTTGCGAGGGATGGTTACTTGGCCTTTGCCGCCTTCTTTTTCGGCGCGGCCTTCTTGCGACCCTTTTTCTTCGCGGGGCCTTTCGCGGCGCGGGCATCGATCAGCTCGATCGCCTGCGCCTCGGTCACGTCCTCGGGCTTCACATCCTTGGGGATGGTCGCATTGGTGGTGCCATCGGTGACATAGGGGCCGTAGCGGCCCGGCATGACCTTGATCTCGCCCCCGCTGGTGGGATGCGTGCCAAGCGTCTTGATCGGCTCTGCCCGAGAACCATTTGGGCCCCGCGTCCCGCCGCCACCGCGATTGGCCGCCTGCGCCAGGATATCGACCGCGCGGTTCATGCCCACTTCGAACACTTCACGGGTGTTCGAGAGCTTTCCATATTTCCCGTCATGGCGAAGATAGGGGCCGTAACGCCCTATATTGGCTTCGATTTCCAGCCCCGTATCCGGATGCGCGCCGATGATGCGGGGCAGGTCAAGCAGCTTCACCGCCCAGTCGAGATCGAAATCGTCGAGATCCTTGGGGATCGACGCGCGCTTCGCTTCCTTGCCCTCGCCCATTTCGACATATGGGCCGAAGCGCCCGGTCTTGCGATGGATCGGCAGGCCGGTTTCGGGATGGGTGCCGAGCACACCATCCTCGCCATTCTCCTCGCCATTGCCGCCCGGCTGGGCAAAGCGGCGAGTATATTTGCATTCGGGATAGTTGTTGCAGGCGACAAAGGCGCCGAAGCGGCCACCGCGCAGGCTCAGCCGACCGCCCTCGCGCCCTTCATCCCGGCACAGCGGGCATCCGCGCGGATCGGCACCATCCTCGCGTGGCGGGAAAAGATAGTCCGACAGGTAATCGTCCAGCGCCTCGGTCACTTCCGAAGGCAGCTTGTCCATTACCTCATCGGCTTTGGGCTTGAAGTCGGCCCAGAACTTGGTGAGCAGCTCCTTGTATTCCTCGCGCCCGTCGGAAACCGTGTCGAGCTCGTCCTCCATCCCCGCGGTGAAGTCATAGGCGACATAGGTGGGGAAGAAGCGTTCGAGAAAGGCTGTGAGAAGTCGCCCGGATTCCTCTGCAAAGAAACGGTTTTTCTCCATCCGCACATAGTCGCGATCGCGCAGCGTCTGGATGGTCGAGGCATAGGTCGACGGTCGCCCGATCCCAAGCTCTTCCAGCCGCTTGACCAGCGAGGCTTCGGAAAAGCGCGGCGGCGGCTGGGTGAAGTGCTGGTTCGCCTCGACCGCGCGCTTTGCCGGGCTGTCGCCCTTGCGCATCACCGGCAGCAGGCCATCCTCGTCATCTTCGGGATCGTCGAAGCCTTCCTGGTACACCGCCAGGAAGCCAGGAAATTTCACGACCTGCCCTGTCGCGCGCAGTTCATGCGCGCCGGTGGGATCGCGCAAGGTTACCGTGGTCCGCTCCAGCTGCGCGGCGGCCATCTGGCTCGCCATCGCGCGCTTGAAGATCAGCTGGTACAGCTTGGCCTCGTCGCCCGAACCGGCATGCTCGCGGCGAAAATCGGTCGGCCGGATCGCTTCGTGCGCTTCCTGCGCGTTTTTCGCCTTGGTCGAATAGAAGCGCGGTTTTTCAGGCAGGTAGGCGCTGTCATAACGTTCGCCGATGGCATCGCGCAGAGCCATAATCGCCCCCGCATCCATCTGTACCCCGTCGGTCCGCATGTAGGTGATCGCGCCGGCTTCATAGAGGTTCTGCGCGAGCCGCATCGTGTGGCTAGCGGAAAAGCCCAGCTTGCGCGCGGCCTCCTGCTGCAAGGTGGACGTGGTAAACGGCGGCGCGGGATTGCGCTTGAGCGGCTTGGTCTCGATCTCCTCGACCGTGAAGCGCCCTGCCTCGACCGCGGCTTTGGCCGCCATCGCGCTGCCTTCATTGCCAAGGCTCAGCTTGTCGAGCTTCCGGCCTTCGAATTTCACCAGGCGCGCGTCAAAATCCGTGCCGTCATGCGCCAGCTTGGCCACAACCGACCAGTATTCGTCGGCCCGGAAGGCTTCGATCTCGCGCTCGCGGTCGACAATCAGCCTTAGGGCCACCGATTGCACGCGCCCCGCGCTTTTGGCGCCCGGCAGCTTGCGCCACAGCACGGGGCTGAGGGTGAAGCCGAACAGGTAATCGAGCGCGCGCCGCGCCAGATAGGCGTCGATCAGAGGCTGGTCGAGCTCGCGCGGGCTCTTCATCGCTTCCGTTACCGCATTCTTGGTGATCGCATTGAAGGTGACGCGATCGACCTTGGCGGGGAGGACCTTGCGCTTCTTCAGCAGCTCCTGCACGTGCCAGCTGATCGCCTCGCCTTCGCGGTCAGGGTCGGTCGCGAGCACCAGGCGCGAGGCGTTCTTGGCAGCGTCGGCGATTTCCTTGAAGCGGCTCTGCTTGTCGCGATAGAGTTCCCAGTCCATCGCGAAATCCTCGTCCGGGCGCACGCTGCCATCCTTGGGCGGCAGGTCGCGGACATGCCCGAAGCTGGCGAGAACCTTGAAGTCCTTGCCGAGGTATTTCTCGATGGTTTTCGCCTTGGCCGGCGATTCGACGATAACAAGCTGCATTGCGGTGTTTCTGTGCCCCTACGCGTATACGTGCCCATACACGTACACGTACGCGCGAGGGTGGCGGCGGATTTCGAGGTTCGTCAAGAGGTCAATGAAACGCGGCCACCTGCATGCCGTTCCAGCAGCCCCGCGATCTCCAGCTCCAGCAGCGCCATCTGCACCGCCGCCGCGCCCGCGCCCGACTGGCGGATCAGCTCATCGACCGCCACCGGCGCTGTGGTGAGCAGGCTGGCGAGATCGGCCGGTTCGGCCTCTGCCCATTCCTCCGGCTCGAAATCGAACACTGGTGAAGCGACGCGGAAGCTGGAACGGGGCGTGCCGTCGAACCCGCTGAGCAGTTCCACCACCTCGTCGGGCGACTGCACCAGCACCGCGCCTTCGCGGATCAGCTGGTTGCAGCCCTGCGAACGCGCATCGAGCGGCGAACCGGGGATCGCCATCACCTCCCTGCCCGCTTCTCCCGCCAGCCGCGCGGTGATCAGCGAGCCGGACTTGGGCGCGGCCTCCACCACCAGCGTGCCCGCAGCCATCCCGGCGATGATACGATTGCGGCTGGGGAAGTGGCTGCCCTTCGGCTCTGTGCCGGGCGGTTGCTCGGCAATAAGCAAGCCTTGCTGCGCGATCCGTTCCTGCAAGTCCTGATGCTGCGGCGGGTAGGCCACATCGATCCCGCTGGCGATCACGCCCACGGTAGCGGGGAAAGCACCTTCATGCGCTGCGCCATCGATCCCGCGCGCCAGCCCAGAGACAACGGTAAACCCCTCGCCCGCCAGCGCGGCCGCAAATTCACGCGCCAGCTTGATCGCCGCGGCACTGGCATTGCGCGCGCCGACCATGGCGACACAGGGCCTGGCTGCCAGCGCCCTATCGCCGCGATAGGTAACAATCGGCGGGGCGCTGTCGAGCTGCGCCAGCAGCACAGGATAGTCCGGCTGGTCATGGAACAGGTACTTCGCGCCCGCCTTGCGCACGGCGGCCACTTCGCGCTCGATCGCCTCGACCGGAGCTGCGCGATATTGCCGCCCACCCCGCTTGCCGAGATCCGGCAGCGCCTCCAGCGCCGCAACAGCATGGCCGAACCGCGCCAGCAGCTGGCGATAGCTGACCGGCCCGATGTTGGGGCTCCGCAACAGACGGATGCGGGCGAATGCTTCTTCCTGTGAGAGGAGAGCTGGCTGCGACCCCGTGCTCTCCATCAGCTGGCGGATCGTATCATTTCTTGCCGCCCACCTTCGGCTCTTCGCCCTTTATCAGCCGCGCGATATTCTCGCGGTGGAGGTAGATGATCAGCCCGGCAATAGCAGCCAGAATCGGGAAATACTCAGGATATCCGAACAGCGGCGCCGCGGCAGCGGCAGCGACGACCGCGCTCATCCCGGCGAGCGAGGAAATGCGGAAGATCGCCAGGATGCTGAGCCACACCAGCGCATAGGCAAGGCCGATAGGCCAGGCGAGGCCGAAGCTGACCCCGGCATTGGTGGCCACGCCCTTGCCTCCCTTGAAGCCCAGCCACACCGGGAAGCAATGCCCGATCACAGCCGCACCCGCGGCAAAGGCCATCGCCGGCCCTCCCCACAGCTGCCCTGCGATCCAAACCGGTGCAAAGCCCTTGAGCCCATCAAGCAGCAAAGTTGCCGCCGCCAGCCCCTTGTTGCCGGTGCGCAAGACATTGGTCGCGCCGATATTGCCGCTGCCGATCTGGCGCACATCGCCCATCCCCGCGGCTTTGGTGAGGAGCAGCCCGAACGGGATCGAGCCGAGCAGATATCCGAGCAATGCAGCGTAGAGGTTCTCCATAGCCCCTTGATTACCCAAATGAATGCGAATGGGTAGCAAAAACCGTTTTCCGCCGGGTTTGACGCTGCAGGATGCCGGGGTACGGTCCAACCGTACTGGCGATTTGCCGGTGATGCCCTATCCTCTCCAGCCATGAACAAGCCTGAAGTCCCCTCAAAAGCCACCGATCTGCACGAACGTGTCGACCGCCTGACCGAAAAGGAGAAGGATTGTCTGCGGCGCTGGATGCATCACCAGACCGCCAAGCAGATCGCACTCGATCTAGGCGTATCACATCACGCCATCGAAAAGCGGTTGAAGACCGCGCGCCTGAAACTGGACGTGGCAAGCTCCATTGATGCCGCACAAATGCTTGCCCAGGTGGAAGGGTACGATTGGACCGCCTCCCGTTCGCCGGACCTAGACCGGAGCCCACCAATCAACAAACCATGGCCATTCAGACCCGTATTGATTGGAGCCATCGCCATGAGCCTGCTTGCATCTGTCGTCCTTGTCGCCCTCTCCTATTCGGGCACCGCCGAACTGGACCTGAAGCCCGGCGACCTCCTGCTAGTGGCGCCGGTGACTTTCGAACAATTGGACGAAAACAAGTCTGGCTATCTCGAAGGCGATGAGGCTCCCCCGCTTATCCATGCGAGCGGAAACCCGTCGTACATTCCTGACGAAGATGGAAACGCGAAACTTTCCAGCGAGCAGTTCATCATAACCACCAAACCCATGCGCGACAGCTTTTACAGACAGGCCGATGCGAACGGGGACGGCAAGATATCGCCTGGCGAATACGGCGGCTGGGCCAAACTTCAAGCGAATCGGTTGTCGCCAGAGAGTTGACCAAGGGCGGAACCTCGGCCATCGCCTCGCGCCGATGGCTGAGTCCCATGATCCCATCCTGCTGTTCGACTCCGGTGTTGGCGGGCTGACCGTGCTCGCAGAGCTGCGTAAGCTGCTGCCCAATGCGCCGGTGATCTATGCCGCCGATCTGGCTGGCCTGCCCTATGGCGACAAGACCGAGGCGCAGATTGCTGCGCGCGTTGCCGGTCTGCTGGGCCGGATGGCCGAACGCTATCAGCCGCGTCTTGCCTGCATCGCCTGCAACACCGCCTCGACCATCGCGCTGGGCATGGTGCGCGAAGTACTCGAAATCCCGATCGTCGGCACGGTGCCCGCGATCAAGCCCGCCGCCGCGATGACGCAGACCGGCGTGATCGGCCTGCTGGGCACAGCAGCCACAGTGCGCCAGACCTATGTCGACCGGCTGGAGGCAGAATTCGCCAATGGAAAGCGTCTGCTGCGCCATGCCGCGCCGGGCCTGGTCGAAGCGGCCGAGGCCAAGCTGCGCGGCAAGTCGGTCGACATGGCGGTGATCGAAGCGGCGGCGAGCGCGCTGCGCGGCATGGAAGGCGGCGACCGGATCGACACCGTCGTGCTCGCCTGCACCCATTTTCCGCTGCTCGAGGACGAGTTGGCGCAAGCCTTCGGGCCCGGCGTACGCTTCATCGATGGCGCCGCCGGCATCGCGCGGCGGATCGCGCACTTGACCCAAGGCCAGCCCTTCCCCGATGCCCAGTCAAGCCGCTTCGTCGTGACCGGAGAGGTGCAATCTGCGCAAGCGCTGTTGCCTTGGCTGGAAACCCTTGGGTTTTCAACGATCGAGCAATTCTGACCTGCGAGTCGTTCGCAAAGATCGCGGTAGAAAATTGGCGGGATTGGCACTAAATCCCCGATCCCGAAATGGCCGCGATTGCGGCGCTGCGCAGCGGAAACGCCCAGTGAATTACGATCAGATCTTCGACAAGGCGATTGACCGCTTGCACGAGGAAGGGCGCTATCGCGTCTTCATCGATATCATGCGCAACAAGGGCGCCTTCCCCAATGCGCGCTGCTTCCATGGCCACAACGGGCCGAAGCCGATCACCGTGTGGTGCTCGAACGACTACCTCGCGATGGGCCAGCACCCCAAGGTCATCGGGGCGATGGAAGAGGCGCTGCATGATGTCGGCGCAGGCTCTGGCGGCACGCGCAATATCGGCGGCAACACCCACTTGCATGTCGAACTCGAGAACGAGTTGGCAGACTTGCACGGCAAGGAAGCCGCGCTGCTGTTCACCAGCGGCTATGTCTCCAACGACGCGACGCTGTCGACGCTGGGCAAGCTTCTGCCCGGCTGTGTGATCTTTTCCGACGAGCTGAACCACGCCAGCATGATCGCAGGCATCCGCAATTCGGGCTGCGACAAGCGCGTGTTCCGCCACAATGACGTGGAGCATCTGGAACAGTTGCTGGCGGCCAAAGATGCCGACACGCCCAAGCTGATCGCGTTCGAAAGCGTCTATTCGATGGACGGCGATGTCGCCCCGATCCACGCGATCTGCGACCTGGCCGAAAAATACAACGCGCTCACCTATATCGACGAGGTCCACGCGGTCGGCATGTATGGCGATCACGGCGGCGGCATTTCGGAGCGCGACGAAGCCGCGCACCGGATCGACATCATCGAAGGGACGCTGGGCAAGGCCTTCGGCGTGATGGGCGGCTATATCGCGGCCGACCGCAAGATCATCGATTGCATCCGCAGCTATGCGCCAGGCTTCATCTTCACCACATCGCTTTCGCCGGTGCTGGTCGCGGGCGTTCTGGCGGCTGTGAAGCACCTCAAGGAATCGAGCGAAGAGCGTGATGCGCAGCAGGCAGCTGCTGCATCGCTCAAGGCCAAGTTCCGCGATGCCGGCCTGCCGGTGATGGACAGCGTGACGCATATCGTGCCGCTGATGGTGGGCGACCCGGTGCGCGCCAAGAAGATCAGCGACATCCTGCTCGCCGAATATGGCGCCTATGTGCAGCCGATCAATTTCCCGACCGTGCCGCGCGGCACGGAGCGGCTGCGGTTTACCCCCGGCCCGGCGCACACCGAAGCGATGATGGACGAACTGACCGCAGCTTTGGTCGAAATCTGGGACCGGCTCGAGCTGGATCTCCGCAAAGCGGCCTAGCACTAGGGGATTTTGCGCCTGAGCCGTGCTGCGCTAGCACTCGCCCTGCAAAACGGGAGAGAGCAGCGTGAGCTTTGAAAGCGGCCATCCAGACCAGACCTATGAACAAGTCGTGCGCGGGCGGCGCAGCATCCGCGGCTATCTCGACAAACCGGTGCCGCGTGCGCTGATCGAAGAGGTCATTTCGATGGCCATGCGCTCGCCGACCTCGATGAACACCCAGCCCTGGCACTTCCACGTCATCACCGGCGAACCGCTCGACCGGATCCGCAAGGGCAACACCGAGAACATCCTCGCAGGGGTGCCTGACAGCCGCGAATTCCGGCGCGGGCACGCCTTCGAGGGCGTCCACCGCGATCGCCAGGTCGGCTGCGCGGTGCAGCTGTTCGAAGCGATGGGGATCGCGCGCGACGACAAGGAGAAGCGGCAGGACTGGGTGCTGCGCGGCTTCCGCCAGTTCGATGCGCCGGTCTGCGTGATCGTGACCTATGACAAGGAATTGTCCGACAGTGACGATACCGCCTTCGATTGCGGCGCCGTCACCACCGCGCTGGTCAATGCCGCCTGGAGCCGCGGGCTCGGCTGTGTGATCAACTCGCAAGGCATCATGCAGTCACCGGTGGTGCGCGAACACGCCGGCATCCCTGATGATCAGGTGATCATGAAGGCCGTGGCGCTGGGCTGGCCCGATCCCGACTTCCCGGCCAATTCGGTCTACATCACCCGCCGCCCTATCGAGGACGCGGCGCGCTTCGTGGGGTTCGACTGATTCCGGCGCAGGTTGGCCACGCCCCATCGGATTAACCTTGAACATTCCGCCGAAGTTAAGCCTCCTGCCACGATCAAGGCGCGCAAAGCGTAAAATCGATCGGGAACTCTAGGAGGATCGCATGAGAAGGATGATCATTGCAGCATCGGCAGCCGCCATCGCGTTCGGCAGCACCACAACGGTTGCAGCACAGGACAGCAGCGACCCCGCCGATACCGGAACCGAAACTGCCGAAGACACCGGCAACGGCGCCATCGTTACACGTGAGGATCTCCTCGAAACGGTCACTGACGAGAACGGTGATCCGGTGCCCGTGCGTGATCCCGAAGGCAATGCCGTAACCGACGAAAACGGTGAGCCCGTTTACGAAACGGTTGCCGTCGGATGGGTCCAGACTGTTGAAACGCCTTCGGGCAATGTTCACACCATCACCAAGGAAGACGGCAGCCGGGCGATCGTGACGCACGAATTCGCCAACAAGCCCGAACGGCTGGCGCTTGCAGAACGCATGGAGAAGCCCGAAAAACCTGAGCGTCCGGAGAAGCCGGAAAAGCCCGAGCGTCCCGAGAAACCGGAAAAGCCGGAACGCCCAGATAAGCCTGGCCGCAACTAAATCGCTGTAATGGCCTGTATGGCCAAAAAAATTCAGGTGTCGCTTCGGCTTTCACGCCGTTGCGGCACTTTGGATTCTCGCCAAGAAGGAACGTCACATGACATACATGCCAAGACTGGTCGCGTTCGCCGCCGCGTCGGGCGCCGCATTGCTCACAACACCCGCAACAGCGCAGGACAGCAATGGCGATAGCTATATCCAGTTCAGCACCGGGGTGGATTACTCGTCGGGCGATTATGGCGATGCCGAAGACACGGACATGTTGGCCGTCCCGGTCAGCGTGAAATACCAGGCCGGGGACTTTTATGTCCGCGCATCGACTGCGTGGGTCGACGTCAAAGGCCCTTCCGGGATCATTCCCGGCGATGGCGGCGTCAACCCGGGTCGCGGCAATGGCGGGGGCGGCACCCCTCCTCCAACAGAGATCGTATCGCGTAGCGGCCTTGCTGATGTGAACCTGGAGGCCGGGTACAGCCTGTTTCTGGGTGGCAGCACATTCTTTGACGCAGTGGGCAAGGTTAAGCTACCAACCGCATCCGAAACCAAGTTCCTGGGTACCGGCAGCACCGATTTCACCGCGCAGGGCGAACTGCTCCATGTTATGGACAATGTGAGCTTTTCACTGGTCGGCGGTCGCCGCTTCAACGGCTCAAGCGATCTCTACGAACTGCAGGATGTCTGGCTCGCAGGCGCCGGCGTCTATGTTGCCGCCGATGATGTGACTCTGGGCCTCGACTATGAGTGGCGTGAGGGCGCGGTCGAAGGCTCGCCGGACCGGAGCGAGCTGACCGGGTCGCTCACTTACAAGCTCAATGAGAGCCTGCGGCTGCAGGGCTACGGCTATACCGGCCTTGCCGATGGCAGCCCCGACATCGGCGGCGGATTGCAGGTTCTGCTGCGGTTGGGCCAGTAAGGCGGGCCAGCAGACTGGAAAGTGAGCCTGCGCGTCAGCGAAGGCTCACCACATTATCGACTTCGGGTCGCACGCGGTCGCCGCGATAGAGGCTCATCATCGGCTCATCTGCGACCAGCACCTGCTGCGCATTGCCGAAGCCGTTGAAGCCGGTCTTCATCGCCGCGCCATAGGCGCCGAGCATGCCGATCTCGATATAGTCGCCCGCCTGGATGTCGCTCGGCAAGGCAAACGGACCCTGCATGTAGTCGGCATCGTCGCAGGTCGGGCCGTAGAAGGCGAAGTCCATCTCCGGATCGCGCAAATCGTCTTCCAGCGCTGCAACGGGGAAGCGCCAGTCGACATGCGCGGCATCGTAAAGCGCGCCATATGCACCATCGTTGATGTAGAGCTCTTCGCCGCGGCGCTTCTCCACCTTCACGATCATGCTGGAGTATTCGGCGCACAGCGCGCGGCCCGGCTCGCACCACAGCTCTGCGTTGTAAGCGATCGGAAGCGCTTCGAAGTGCTTCGCGATCATCGCGAAATAATCTTCCAGCGGCGGCGGCTCGAGGCCGGGGTAGGAGCTGGGGAAGCCCCCGCCCACGTCGATCATGTCGATCACCACCGATGCCTCGGCAATCGCCGCACGGGTGCGGTCGAGCGCCTGGACGAAGGCAAACGGGCTCATTGCCTGGCTGCCAACATGGAAACACACGCCCAGCCAGTCGCAATGCTGGCGGGTCTGCTGCAACAGCTGCGGCGCTTCGATCAGGTCGCAGCCGAACTTGCTGGCGAGCGACAGCTCGGAAAATTCGCTCGAGACACGCAGCCGCACCGCCAGCCGCAGGTCCCTGGCCGGTTCGCCAGTCTGCGGATCGCGGCAGGCATCGACGATCTTCTCCAGCTCCTCGACCGAATCGAGGCTGAAAGTGCGCACGCCATGCTCGAAATAGGCTTCGCGGATCGCGCTGGGCGTCTTCACCGGATGCATGAAGCACAGCACAGCCTTCGGCAGCAATCCGCGCACCAGCCGCACTTCCGCGATCGAGGCGACATCGTAATGCGTGATCCCTGCGCCCCACAGCGTCTCGATCAGTTCGGGCGTGGGGTTCGCCTTCACGGCATAGAGCGGCTTGCCCGGGAACTTCTCGATGAAGAAGCGGGCGGCGCGCGCCGCTGCGTGCGGGCGGTTGAGGATGACGGGTTCGTCCGGAGCGAGGTCGCGGACTACAGCCTTGGCGTCGGGATAGATGTGCAACTCAAGGGACCCCCAAAACGGCTCTTCGGAACCATGAAACGACAAGCTGCCTTGCGGTTAGGAAGTCCCCTTGGGGCAGCGGAGCGGCGCATATAGGGCCTGCGGGATGAATCGCAAATGAAAAAAGGGGTGTTTTGCCTGTGTCATGACGATTTAGCGGATGGGGGGCCGGGATGTTCCGTCATGCGTCCCGCGGATGGCTCGGCTCAGCGAATTTATTAGCGTTCAGAGGGGCTTCAGCCCTGCAGACCACGCCCGGTCGTGCCGCGCGAGAGCGTGCTGGCAGGCGAAACGCACAGGAAGGCATCGCCGCCCTGCTCTGCACTCGCCCGGCTGCTTTCACGATAAATTCGCGCCTTGAGCACTTCGGGTGGCAACGGCTCAAGCGGCTCAGGCATCGATCTCGACGATTTCGGCATAGCGCCGGTCGTCTGCCTCGCGGTCCCCGGTGATGTCCCCCACCCGCTCGACGATGATCGGGAATGCTGCCGGCGTCCGCGCAGAATCCAGCGCTGCCAGCATCAGCAACCCGTCAAGCACCATCGCACGCGGCAGGGTCACACCCTTGCACAAGACTGTGACCGGTGATCGCCCCACCCGGTCAAACAGGTACACTGCGATATTGCCTGAAAAGGGGATCAGGTAGCCTTCGAATTCGAGCCCGGACCCACCCATGCGCACTTCGATCAACCCGCCGGGGCCGCGCCGGATCAGGCCGTAATCGTGGAACAGGTCGCCCGGCATCAAGAGCGAGGGCCGCGATGTGCGCCAGAACCCCTCGTAGGCGGCGCCGCGCATGGCGTTCTCGTCGCTGACCGCCTCCAGGAACTCACCGAGCACGCCGGTGCGCGTGATTTCCTCCGGGGAAGAAATGAGAGAAATCCCATACCGCCCGGCGAGCGCTTGCGTCTCCTCGAACCAGTCGGCGAGGCGAAAGCCCGGCAGATAATCGCCCATGAGCGAACTCAGTCGCGCCAGATTGTGATCGGTGGGATGGACTGCGCCGGAAAGCCAGCGCCCCACCAGCGATTTGTCCACCGCCAGCTGCTGTGCCAGCGCAACCCGGCTGAGCGAAGTCGCCTTCATCAGCATGTCGAGCTTCTGCGGCAGGTCGGCGACGTGCTCCATGCGATGTGCATAATACAGCTTTTGTACCGTGCAACAGTTTGCATCGGGGGCGCAACGCGCTGCGCATCGCCCTGCATCTGACCGCATCCTGCCAAGCGCTGCATTGATCGACCCAGGGTCGCACCAACCCTTTGTGGGAGGCAGGAAATGTTGAAAGTGGGAAGGACTGGCAGGGCGGCCTTGATGGCTGCTGCAATGGCAACCGCGCTGGGCGGCTGTTCCACCAAACCGCGCAATTTCGCCGCTTCGGTGAGCACGCCGGTGCCAGATCGAGTCGCGTTCGAGCAGGATTATCGCACCTGCGATTCGCTCGTGAAGGCCGGGCACAGCAGTGGTTTCAAGACCGCTGCTACGACCACAGCGATAAGCGCAGGCGCGGTCGGCGCGGGTGCTGGCGTCGCGGCCCTGGGGGCTGGCGGCACTTACAGCGGCTTCGGCGCGGCTGGCGCTGCGGCTGGCGCGGTGATGGCTGCGGCGACGGTAGTTGGCGGATTTGCCGGCTTCGGCATTACCCGCATGATCCGCGGCGGCAAGGAACGCAAGTTCAAGCGCAACATGTCCGCCTGCCTCAGCGAATACGGCTATGAAGTCGCCGACTGGGAAAAGCTCAAGAAGCGCGAGGACGCGGCGGCCTTTGCCTCTCGCGGTGTGACGGTTGCAGAGCCCGTGCGAACCGACCCTGTGCTGATCGAGGCCGTCGTTGTTGAGGATACGGTGGAGCCGGTTGAGACCACGCCTGAAGCCGTCGCGCTGGTCACGCCCGAAGGCTAGCTCAGCCGGTCACGGAATTCCTCGTAACCGAACGACTTCACCAGCTCGAGCGCGTCGCTTTCGCTGTCCCACAGGTAGATCGATGGCAATGCTACACCGTTGAAAGTGTTGGTCTTCACCATCGAATAATGCGCCTGGTCGAGGAAAGCGAAGCGCGCGCCGGGCTCGGCGGCGACCGGCATCCGGTAGTCGCCGATCACGTCTCCGGCGAGGCAGGAGGGGCCGCCCAGCCGGATAGGGATCAGCTCCTCATCCGTGAGTTCGCCCAGCATCGCCGGGCGATAGGGCGCTTCGATCACATCGGGCATGTGACAGGTGGCGGAAATATCCGTGATCCCGATAGGCATCCCGTTCCAGCCGGTATCGAGCAACGTGCCAACGAGGATGCCCGCATCCAGCGCCACCGCCTCGCCCGGCTCAAGATAGAGCTCAGCCCCGGTGTCTTCCTTCACTTCGCGCAGGAATTCGACCAGTTCCTCGCGCTGGTAATCGGCGCGGGTGATGTGGTGCCCGCCGCCCATGTTGATCCACTTAAGCTGGCCGAAATAGGGCTCGATCACATCGAACACCGCATCCCAGGTGCGTTTCAAAGGCTCGAGGTCCTGCTCGCACAGATTGTGGAAGTGGATGCCGTCGACCCCCTCCAAATGCTCTTCGGTCAGCTGGTCGAGCGGGAAGCCCAGCCGCGAACCGGGGCTTGAGGGATCGTATTTCGCGACTTCACCCGTCGGCACTTGCGGGTTGATGCGTAGGCCCACGTCGAAATCCTGCCCCGCCGCGCGCGCATTCTCCAGGATCAGCGCGGCGCGTTCGAACTGGCCGGGCGAATTGAAGATCACATGGTCCGACAGGCGGCAGATCTCTTCCAGCTCGTCCGGCTTGTAGGCGGCGCAATAGGTCGCGATTTCGCCGTCGTAGAACTCGCTGGCGAGCCGTGCCTCCCACAGGCCGGAAGTGCACACTCCGTCGAGATATTCGCCGATGATATGCGCTGTCGACCACATGGAGAACGCCTTGAGTGCCGCCAGCACCTTGATGTCCGCCGCATCGCGGATATCGGCCAGCACCTGGCAATTGGCGCGCAACTTCGCGGCGTCAACGACAAACGCGGGGCTTTCGACGCGGTTGAGGTCAAACTGGGCGAAGGCGCCCGGATCACCGGCTTTGGTTTCCATTACTGGTTTCGTCCTTATTGGGTTCGCGCAGAGAACGCGAAGGAGCAGTGAACGCGGGGAGATTCAGTCCGGCCGATAGTTGTTGACCATCCTTCGAATGCCGTCCTTCATCGTCGCCGCCGAGAAATTCATGAGCAGCCCTACGGGCTGGTTCGAGAGTCGCAAATAGGTCAGCAGTTGTTTGGCGTGGGCCTTGCTGAGCATCTCGACCGACTTGATCTCGAGGATCAGGCGAGTCTCGACGAGAATGTCGATCTTGAATGCCCCGCCGAAGGCGTGGCCATCGAACTCGATTGGGACTGGGACTTGGCGCTCGACTTGTATTCCCCGCTTCTCCAAACGTCCGGCAAGCACGGTCTCATAAACGTTTTCGAAAAGACCTGGCCCCAATTCCTTGTGTATCCCTATCGATTCTTCGATCACGATGGACGTCAGTTCATCGATAGTGAGGCTCATACTCGGCGCTCTTTGCTCCTCTGCGTTCTCTGCGCGAAACAAAACGACTAGAACTCCACCGGCCCGTCCAGTTCCTCGACCGTCCACGGCAACCCGTGCTGGTTGAGCATGTCCATGAACGGATCCGGGTCCATCTCTTCCATGTTGAACACGCCCTCGCCTGACCAGATGCCCTGCACCACCATGGCGCTGCCGATCATCGCGGGCACGCCGGTGGTATAGCTGACCGCCTGGTTGCCGGTTTCCTCATAGGCTGCTTCGTGACTGCAGATGTTCTTGATATAGAACGTCTTCTCGCCCGAACCGTCGAGCGCTTCGCCGGTAGCGATGCAGCCGATATTGGTGTTGCCCTTGGTCGTCTCGCCCAGCGTTTCGGGCTTGGGCAGCACGGCGGCAAGGAATTGCAGCGGGATGATCTCCACGCCCTTGTACTTGATCGGCTCGATCGACGTCATGCCGACATTCTGCAACACGGTGAGGTGGGTGATGTACTGATCGCCAAAGGTCATCCAGAAGCGCGCACGCTCCATCTCGGGCACGAACTTCGCGAGGCTTTCCAGCTCCTCGTGATACATCATGTACATGTTCTTCTTGCCTACGGCTTCGAAGTCGAATTCGACCTTCTTCGCCATCGCCGGCGTTTCGACGAACTCGCCATTCTCCCAGTGCCGCGCGGGGGCGGTAACTTCGCGGATGTTGATTTCCGGATTGAAGTTGGTGGCGAAATGCTGGCCGTGGTCACCGCCGTTGCAGTCGAGGATGTCGAGCGTGCGGATCGTTTTCAGCTTGTGCTTCTTGAGCCACATGGTGAAGACGCTGGTCACGCCAGGGTCAAAGCCCGACCCCAGCAAGGCCATCAGTCCGGCGTCCTTGAAGCGGTCATGATAGGCCCACTGCCATTTATATTCGAACTTGGCCTCGTCCTTCGGCTCGTAATTGGCCGTGTCGAGATAGTTCACGCCGGCTTCCAGGCAGGCGTCCATGATCGGCAGGTCCTGATAGGGCAGCGCCAGGTTGACCACGAGGCTGGGCTTTACCTGGCGGATGAGGTTGACCATCGCCGGCACTTCCTCGGCATCGATCTCGTAGGTCTTCACCTCCACCCCGGTGCGTGCCTTCACGCTGTCGGCAATGGCGTCGCACTTGCGCTTGGTGCGGCTGGCGAGGTGGATGTTGGAGAAAATCTCCTTGTTCATCGCCATCTTGTGGACGCAGACCGAGCTGACACCGCCGGCACCGATTACGAGGACTGTCGACATTTTTGGTTTCTCCGGAAACGAATCTTGCGGGGCTCTCTAGTCGAATGCGCGCCAAGGGCAAAACGATCCCGCAAGTTTCCTACTTCCATGCAGGCGTGCATATCGCGGCAATGATCGTACCATCGCCCTTCCCTCCGCCAGCGCCATCGGGCACTTGGCAAAAGCAGGGCAATATTTTGACCTAGGACTGTGTTCCATGTGTTCCATCACTTCAGGATCAACTCATGCCAAATGAACGAGTGCCGACCCGCGCCGGCGTGATCGAAGCTGCCAAAAAGATCGCCGCGATCCTGCCGCCCACCCCTCTTCTGCCGGTGGAAATCAATGGCACGCCGTGCTGGGTGAAGGCGGAAAACCTGCAGCCGATCGGCGCTTTCAAGATCCGCGGGGCCTGGCACCGGCTGACCGCTCTGTCCGATGCGGGACGCGCGGCCGGCGTCGTCGCGGTGTCCAGCGGCAACCATGCGCAAGGGGTCGCCTGGGCAGCGAAGCGGCTCGGTATTCCTGCGATTATCGTGATGCCGCACGATGCGCCGCAGGTGAAGCTCGACGCCACCCGCGCGTTGGGCGCCGAAGTTGTGCTCTACCAGCGGCCAGGGGAAGATCGCGACGCGGTGGCGGCGGCCATCATCGCGGAACGTGGCGGCACGCTGGTCCATGCCTTTGGCGATCCCTGGGTGATTGAGGGGCAAGGCAGCGCCGGGATCGAGATCGCCGCACAGCTTGGGCACGAACCGAGCCGGATCCTGGCCTGTTGTGGTGGCGGCGGGCTGGCCGCCGGGCTCGCGCTCGCCTGCCCCAATGCCGAAATCTACCCGGTCGAGCCTGAAGGCTGGGACATGGTCGGCCAGTCGCTAGCGGCGGGTGAGATCGTCCGTGCCGCATCGGATGCACCCAAAACCATCTGCGACGCGCTGCAGCCTATCGCCACCAAGCCGATCAACCTCGATGTGCTGATCGGACGCAGCTCGCCCGGTATTGCGGTGACCGATGACGAAGTGCGCGCCGCGCAACGGTATGCCTTCTCGCACCTCCACCTTGTGGTTGAGCCTGGCGGCGCAGCGGCCCTGGCGGCCGCATTGGCAGGCAAGGTCAAGCTCGATCTCGATACGGTGATCATGCTCACCGGCGGCAATGTCGATCCGCATGCTTTTGCCCAGACCATCGGTGGCGCGAATTAAGTTGCAATTGACAATTGAATTCACTCCGCGCAGTCTCGCGCCAGCAAGGGGAGAAAAACCATGCAAGCTCAAATGTTAGCGCCCGCCGCAGCGCTGGTGTTATGGTCGATCATTATGCTGCTGTGGACTGCAGGAACGCGGTTTCCTGCGATGGCAAAATCCGGAATGGATCTGAAAAACGCCAAGCCGGGCGGTCGCGGGCAAGATCTGGAAGGCGTGATCCCGGACAAGGTCAACTGGAAGTCGCACAACTACGCGCACTTGATGGAACAGCCGACGATTTTCTATCCGACTGTCATCATTCTTGCCATCATGGGCGCCGGGGCCACCGACGTGCTGCTAGCGTGGGCCTATGTGGCCTTACGGATCGTGCATTCCCTGTGGCAGGCATTGGTAAACGTGGTGGCTGTTCGCTTCCTGCTGTTCATCCTTTCAACCCTCGCCCTCACCGCGCTGGCAGTGCGTGCACTCGCCGCAACCCTCTTTGCTGACCCCGGAGTTCTCGCATGATCGGAATGGATATCCTGCAACCGGTTGTCGCGCTTGCGGCATGGACCATGGTGATGTGGGTGTGGATGTACGCCACCCGCATCCCGGCAATGAGCAAGGCCTCGATCGCAGCCGACGACGCGCAAAAGATTGGTCTGCTCGATGAGAAGCTGCCGCCTTCCGTGCAGTGGAAAGCGCATAATTACAACCACCTGCACGAAGCGCCGACAGTATTCTATGCCATCGCGATCGTGCTGGCCGTTATCGGCCAGGGCGACGGGATGAACGCACTGCTGGCATGGATCTATGTCGGGCTGCGCGTGGCGCATTCACTGGTTCAGGCGACCGCCAATGTTGTGCTGGTGCGCTTCGTGCTGTTCGCTTTGTCGAGCCTGGTGCTGATGGCGTTGATCCTGCACGCTGCAATCAGCGTGTTCGACATTCACATGTGATCTGGATTGCCGGGGCCGCTTACTCGGCGGCTTCGGCAGCTTCCTTCGCGGCAAATTCCAGCGTCGCCAGGAAACGCTCGGCATCGAGCGCCGCCATGCAGCCCATTCCAGCCGCGGTCACTGCCTGGCGATAGGTGTGGTCGGTAACGTCACCCGCAGCGAATACGCCCGGAATCTCGGTTTTTGGGGTACCCGGTTCGGTCAACAGATAGCCGCTATCATCTAGCGGCAGCTTGCCCTTGAAAAGTTCGGTCGCAGGCGCGTGGCCGATCGCCACGAAAGCTCCGTCGACTTCAAGAATCGAGATTTCGCCGGTCTGCGTGTCTTCCAGTTCGAGGTGGTGCAGCGCGCCGTTCTCGCCTGCGACAAAGCGCTTGACCGCCTTGTTCCACAGCGTGGAAATCTTGGGGCTCTTGAACAGCCGCTCTTGCAGGATCTTCTCGGCACGCAGCTCGTCGCGGCGATGGATCAAGGTCACATCGTCGGAATGGTTGGTAAGGTAGAGCGCTTCCTCAACCGCGGTGTTGCCGCCGCCGATCACCGCCACCTTCTTGCCGCGGAAGAAGAACCCGTCACAGGTGGCGCAGGCGGACACGCCCTTGCCGCCCAGTTCCATCTCGCCCGGCACGCCGAGCCATTTGGCCTGCGCGCCGGTGGCGATCACCAGGCTGTCCGCGATGTATTCGTCACCGCTGTCGCCAATGGCACGAAAAGGCGAGCCATTGGCCAGATCGACCTCGACGATCGTGTCCCACATCATCCGCGTGCCGACATGTTCGGCTTGGCGTTGCATCTGCTCCATCAGCCACGGGCCCTGGATGACATCGGCGAAGCCGGGATAGTTCTCGACATCGGTGGTGATCGTCAGCTGCCCGCCCGGCTGGATGCCCTGCACCACGATCGGTTCCAGCATCGCGCGCGCGCCGTAGATCGCGGCGCTGTAGCCTGCCGGGCCGGAGCCGATGATGAGCATCTTGGTGCGATGGGTAGCCATGGTGAATTCCTGTTTGTCTTGCGGGTCCGACTTAGGGTGTCCTTCCCCGCGCTTCAATTCGCCGCGCGATGGAATGCGTCAGGCATCCACAAGTTGGGCTATCAAAGCCGCACGCTTGGCCTCATCGACGCCCAGCACCTGTTTCAGATAGGCATCGGCAGACCCGAACCGTTCCTTGAGCGAGCGCCGCGCTGCCTCGAGATATTCGGGATGCACGCCCATCAGCACGCGCACGGTTGCCTCGTCGATCTTGCCATATTTGTCGCCCAGCAGGTCCATGCCGTGCGCGATCCGCTCTTCATTGTTCGGTGCATCATTGGTAAGGAGATAATCCGCCATGGCATCATCCGGATGCACGCCCAGTGCATGGTGCAGCAGGTCGACTGCCATGCCGGTCCGATCCTTGCCTGCGGCACAGTGGACGAGGCTGGCGCCCTTCCCCTGTGCCAGCGCGGCGAAATAGCGCCGCAATATGTCGTTGAGGCCAGCCCGGTCGGGCAAGGCACCATAGAGATCGACCATCGCCCGGTGCGCGCTCACCGCATCGACGCTGCCCTGAGCTGCCTGCAGATGCGGTGCGAGCCCGGCAGTTTCGCCCGTGAAGAACAGCGCTTCCGCGGCAAAGCCTTCCGGCCGGCGGCAGGTCTTCTGCGCGCGCTCGCTGTCGCCCCGCAGGTCGATGACATGCTGCAGATCCAGCGCTGCGACGGTTGCCAGGTCTTCGTCGGCTGCGTCGGCGTGATGGCCCGAACGGAACAGGACGCCCACCCTGACCTTTCCGCCGCCAGCAGCGGCATAGCCGCCATAGTCGCGCAGATTGTGAATGGCAGTCGTGGCAAGGAAGCGATCGGGAATCATTCCGTGGCAAGTGGCAGGCGCTGAACGGAACGGCAAGGGGCAGCGGCCAGAACGCGTCGCTCGCCCCGGCTGACGCTCAGGAAGGGCGTGTCGGGCTGATCGGGGCAATAGAATTCGACTCCATCAGTGGTGAGGCTTTCCCAGTCCGCCACCGTCATTTCGCGACCAGCCAACGTGCGCCACTGCCCGCCTTCGGGAAACGACCGGAACGCCTCAAGCGATGCCGCGCGGCGGGCCGAGAGCTCGGCCACATGATCCTCAAGCGCCGCGTCGCGTGCAGCCCAGTCGACCGGCATATCCTGGCAATAGGCATTGTTGTTGCCGTGCTGGCTGCGGCCGAATTCATCCCCGGCGGTCAGCATGATGGTGCCGGTGGAGGCGAACAGCGTGCCGAGCAGCGCGCGCAGGTCTGCCGCGCGACGGGCGAGGACAGCCGGATCGTCGCTTGGTCCCTCTTCGCCGCAATTCCATGAGTAATTCTCGCCGTGGCCATCGCGGTTGTGCTCGCCATTGGCGTGATTGTGGCGGTGCTCGTAGGCGACGGTATCGGCAAGCGTGAACCCGTCATGCGCGGCGAGGAAATTGACGCTGCGGCAGTCCTTGCCGAAAATGTCTGAAGACCCCGCAAGGCGCGTCGCCAGCGCGCCCACTGTCGCATCGCCGCGCCAGAAACGGCGCACATCGTCGCGATAGCGGTCGTTCCATTCCAGCCAGTTGGGCGGAAAATTGCCCAGCTGGTAGCCGCCGGGACCGATGTCCCACGGCTCCGCAATCAGAACGCGGTCGGCCAGCCACGGATCGGCGGCGATCTTGGCAAAAATGGGTGCGTCCGGGTCAAATCCGGGACCACGTGCGAGCACCGGGGCGAGATCGAAGCGGAAGCCATCAACCCCGCAATGCTTCACGAAATGGCGCAAGCTCGCCACAGTGAGTTGCCGCACATGCGGATTGGCGAAGTCGAGCGTGTTGCCGCATCCGGTGTCGTTGATCAGCGAACCGTCAGGCGCGGTGGCATAGGCGGCTGGGTCGAGCCCTCGCAGGCAATACGTCCCGCCATGCACATCGCTTTCGCCCGTGTGGTTGAACACCAGGTCGAGGATCACGCCGATCCCGGCGGCATGGAGCGCCGCGACCGTTTCGCGCAGTTCGGCCACTCCGCCGGGACACAGGCCGGGATCAAGCGCCATCATCGCGGCCGGATTGTAGCCCCAATGATTGGCAAGGCCGAGCGGCGGCAAGTGCCGCTCGTCGATCCATGCCACAATCGGCATGAGTTCGACTGCACTCACATGCAGCTTCCTGAGATGCGCGATCACCGCCGGGTGCGCGAGCCCGGCCACGGTGCCACGCACCGACTCCGGCACATCGGGGTGGAGCAGCGTGAAGCCGCGCACGTTCAGTTCATAAATCAGCCCGCCGCGCTCGAACCGGGACGGCTCGAGCGGCACTTCGGGCAAGTCTCCCGGCACTATCGCTCGCGGCACGATTGCTGCCGTATCAACACCGTATTCGGCAAGCGCCGGGGCCTGCTCGAACCGGCGATCCAGCTCGATCCCATAGGGATCGACCAGCAGCTTGGTCGGATCGAACCACAAGCCTCGCTCAGGCGCATATTCGCCATGCGCCCGGTAGCCGTAATGTGCTCCGGCGAGTTTGCCGGGCAGTTCTGCCACCCAATCCTCGCCGCGCCGCTCCATCGCATGGCGCGTCTCGGTGGCCCCTTCAAACAGACACAGCTCGACACTTTGGGCGAGCGGAGCGCGGACCGCGAAGCGCGTCGCGCGCCCTTCGACCCATGCTCCCAAGCGTTCGATCACGTCACCACATCGGGCGAAGTGCGGCCGGTATGCCGCGCAATCCCGGCGACTTCTTCGGCCGCCGTAACAAGTTCCGCCAGCATGTCCGGTGTTTCCTCACTGAGCCTTCCGCTGACCGGCTCGTAGCGCTCGAGATAGACCCGCAAGGTCGCGCCTTCGGTGCCTGTACCCGACAGTCGGAACACAATGCGCGAACCGCCTTCGAACATCACACGGATGCCCTGGTTGCGGCTCACCGAGCCGTCGACTGGGTCCGTGTAGGCGAAATTGTCCGCCGCTTCGACCTTGAGCGGGCCAAATGCCATGCCGGGTAGTGTCTCCAGTGATGACTCGAGTTCTGCCATCAGCGCATTGGCCCGCGCAGTCTCAATTGCCTCGTAATCGTGGCGCGCGTAGTAATTGCGCCCGAACCGTGCCCAGTGCTCGGTCGCGATCTGCGCCACGCCCTTGCCGCTGGCGGCGAGGATATTGAGCCACAGCAGGACCGCCCAAAGGCCATCCTTCTCGCGGACATGGTCGCTGCCGGTCCCCGCGCTTTCCTCGCCGCAAATAGTCGCTTTTCCCGCATCCAGCAGCGTGCCGAAGAACTTCCACCCGGTCGGGGTTTCCCATGCCGGGATTCCCAGCGCCTCGGCCACGCGGTCTGCCGCCGCGCTGGTCGGCATCGAGCGGGCAATGCCCTTGAGCCCGCCTGCATAGCCCGGTGCCAGATGCGCATGCGCCGCCAGCATCGCGAGCGAGTCGGAAGGAGTGATAAAAATCCCCTTGCCGATGATCAGGTTGCGGTCGCCGTCGCCATCTGAAGCCGCGCCGAGATCGGGCGCACCTGCTCCCATCATCGTATCATAAAGCGCCTTGGCATGGACGAGGTTGGGATCAGGATGATGCCCCCCGAAATCCTCCAGCGGAGTGCCGTTGCGAACAGTGCCTTTGGGCAGCCCAAGGCGACCCTCGAGAATTTCGGTCGCATAGGGACCCGTCACGGCATGCATCGCGTCGAACGCCATCGTCAGGCCGCCCTGCACCGCTGCGCGGATGCCGTCGAAATCGAACAGCTGCTCCATCAATTCGGCATAATCGGCAACGGAGTCGATCACTTCGACCTTCATCCCGCCGACTTCGACAGCGCCAATCGCGTCGAGGTCGATATCCGCCGCTTCGACTGCCATCCACCGGTCAATTGTGGTCGTGCGCTGGAAAATAGCCTCGGTCACAGCCTCGGGAGCGGGGCCACCATTGGCGATATTGTATTTGATCCCGAAATCCTCGTCCGGGCCGCCGGGATTGTGGCTGGCCGAAAGGATCAGGCCGCCGCTCGCGCCGTATTGGCGGATCACATGGCTCGCCGCCGGGGTCGACAGGATCCCGCCCTGCCCCACCAGCACGCGGGCATAGCCGTTTGCCGCCGCCATGCGGATCGCCTGCTGGATCACCGTGCGATTATGGAAACGCCCATCGCCGCCGATCACCAGGGTCGCGGCGTCCGGGCGCTCGGCCACATCGAACACCGACTGGATGAAGTTTTCGGCATAGTTCGGCTGCTGGAACACGCGCACTTTCTTGCGCAGCCCGGACGTACCGGGTTTTTGCCCTTCGAATGGCGTGGTCGCGACTGTTGTGATCATCCCCGTTCCTCGATCAGCTGGCGATAGAGCGCGGCATAGGCTGCCCCGCTGGCGTCCCAGGAAAAGTCCGCTTTCATTCCGTTCTTCTGCAACCGCTTCCACTCGGCGGGCTTGCCGAACAGGTCGACCGTCCGGCTCACCGCCATGGCCAGCGCCTGATAGCTGACGGCGTTCATCTGGATGCCGGTAGCCACGCCCGCTGTAAGAGCGGCAGGGTTGGCATCGATCACCGTGTCGGCAAGGCCCCCGGTGCGCGAGACCACCGGTACGCAGCCATAGGCAAGGCCATAAAGTTGGGTCAGTCCGCACGGCTCGAACCGGCTGGGAACCAGGATTGCATCGCCCCCGCCCTGCATTCGGTGCGATAGCGCCTCGTCATAGCCGATTCGCACGCCGATGCGTCCCGAATGGCGAGCGGCGGCAGCGTGAAACCCCTGCTCGATTTCCGCATCACCCGATCCAAGCAACGCGAGCCGCCCGCCAATCCCGACCAGATGATCGAGCACTTCGAGCAGCACATCCATGCCCTTTTGCCAGGTGAGGCGGCTGACAACCACGAACAGCGGGCCGTCATCGCGGTCGAGTCCGAATTCCTGTTCCAGCGCGCGCTTGTTGCGTTTGCGGGCCGCGAGCTTGCTCGCAGAATATGTCGCAGCGAGATGCGGATCGCTGGCCGGGCTCCATTCGGCAGGGTCAATCCCGTTGAGGATGCCGTGCACGCGGTTCGAACGGGCCAGCACGACCCCTTCCAGCCCCATGCCGAATTCTGCCGAGCGGATCTCGCCGGCATAGGTCGGGCTGACGGTGGTGATGGCATCGGCCGATTGCATCCCCGCCTTGAGGAAGCCTACGCCGCCATAGCTCTCCACCCCGTCCACCGACCAGGCTGCTTTGGGGAGGCCCAGTTTCGGGAAAATCGCGGCCTCATAATAGCCCTGGAACGCCATGTTGTGGATGGTGATCACGCTGGGCACATCGCGCCCGCCCTTGAACGGTGCAAAGCGCAGGTAGGCCGGGACCATCGCCGCCTGCCAATCGTGCGCATGGACGAGGTCGAACTTCCGGCCCTTCACCGCTCCGCCTGCAATGTCGGCAGCTGCGCGCGCAAAACTGGCAAAGCGCCGCCAGTTGTCGGGCCAGTCCTTGCCTGAGGGATCGGAATAAGGTCCCCCTTCACGCGCGAAAAAGCCCGGCGCATCGAGCACCAGCAGCGGGTGATCACCCAGCTTTCCAGCCAGCAGCCGCGCGGGTTCACCCAGCAGCTTGTCCCACGCATGGACTTCCTTGGTGCGGCCAAGCGCGGCCAGGACCTTGGGGTAACCCGGCACCAGCGTGGTGACTGCAACCCCATGTTCGCTGAGCGCGGCGGGCAGCGCGCCCGCCACATCGGCCAGACCGCCGGTTTTCACCAGCGGCACCGCTTCGGACGCGACCGACAGGACCTTGAGCGCCATTACAGCTCCAGCTTCTCGATCATCGGCTGGGTGATCAGGCAAACGCCCTTGTCGGTCCGGCGGAAGCGCTTGGCATCGAGCTCCGGGTCTTCGCCCACCACGAGGCCTGCGGGAATCTTGACCCCGCGGTCGAGCACCACTTTCTTCAACCGCGCGCCGCGTCCGACGTCGGACCAAGGCAGCAGCACCGATTCCTCGACCTGCGAGAACGACCGGGTCAGCACGCTGGTGAACAGCAGGCTGCGGTTCACATGGCTGCCGGAGATGATGCAATTACCGGATACGAGGCTGGAGATCGCTTCGCCCCGGCGCCCGTCTTCGTCATGGACGAATTTGGCCGGCGGGTACATTTCCGCGTGCGACCAGATCGGCCAATCACGGTCATACAGGTCAAGCTGCGGGATGATCTGGGTGAGGTCGATATTCGCCTCCCAATAGGCATCGACCGTGCCGACATCACGCCAATAGGCCACGCTCTCGTCCTTGCCGCGCACGCAGCTATCCGAAAAGCGGTGCGCCACCGCTTTGCCGTTCTTGACCAGGTAGGGGATGATGTCCTTGCCGAAATCGCGCGAGCTTTCGGGGTCGGCGGCATCGCGGCGCAGCTGTTCGAACAGGAACTTCGTCGTGAAGACGTAGATCCCCATCGAGGCGAGCGAGATGTCGGGCTTTCCGGGCATTGCCGGGGGATCCTCCGGCTTTTCGACGAAATCGATGATCCGGTCTGTGTCATCGACCGCCATAACACCGAAGCCCTTGGCTTCCAGCCGCGGCACTTCCATGCAGCCCACCGTGACATCGGCATTCTGGTTGACGTGCTGTTGCAGCATCAACTCGTAATCCATCTTGTAGATGTGATCGCCGGCCAGGATGACGATGTATTCGGGGCGGTGCGCCTCGATGATATCGATGTTCTGGTAAACCGCGTCGGCGGTGCCTTCGTACCACTGCGTTTCGGAAACGCGCTGCGAGGCCGGCAGGATGTCGAAGCTTTCGTTGCGTTCCGGGCGGAAGAAGTTCCAGCCCATCTGCAGGTGGCGAATCAGCGAATGTGCCTTGTACTGGGTCGCCACGCCGATGCGGCGGATGCCGGAATTGAGCGCGTTGGACAGGGCAAAATCGATGATCCGGGTCTTGCCGCCGAAATAGACCGCAGGCTTGGCGCGCCGGTCGGTCAGTTCCATCAACCTGCTGCCGCGTCCGCCAGCCAGAACATAGGCCATGGCATCGCGCGCCAGCGGCCGCACACTTCTCGATTCTCGCATCTATATCACTCCCAATATCCCGTTTGTTCTCGTTACATTATGTTATCCTGCAAACCGCAGCATTACCGTCGCCAACGGGGGGCAGGACGATGTGCGCGCCGCCGTGTTCGGCCCGCACGCTGCCCAGATTGCCCTTGCCAGTGCCGCCGTAGCATTCCGCATCGCTGTTGAGCACTTCGACCCACTCGCCGTCATGCGGCAGCGGCACGCGGTAATGGCCGTGCATCGCCGGGGTCATGTTGCAGATGACCGCAACCGGTGCTGCGCCGGGCGCCTTGCGCAGCCAGGCGAAGACCGAGTTCTGCGCATCGTCGGCGATCAGCCATTCGAACCCTTCGCCCTCGCAATCGCGCGCGTGAAGCGCCGGTTCACTGCGATAGAAGGTGTTCAGATCCTTGATCAGCGCGCTCACTCCGGCGTGCGCAGGAGCCTGAGTCAGCTCCCAATCGAGCGCACGTTCCTCGCTCCATTCGCGGCGCTGGGCGAACTCCTGCCCCATGAACAGCAGCTTCTTCCCGGGATAGCCCCACATCATCGCGTAATAGGCGCGCAAATTGGCAAATTGCTGCCAGTCGTCGCCGCTCATCTTGCCGAGGATGCTGCCCTTGCCGTGCACCACCTCGTCATGGCTCAGCGGCAGGACGAAGTTCTCGCTGAAGGCATAGACGAGACCGAAGGTGATCTCGTCATGGTGATAGCGGCGATGGATCGGATCGCGGGCCATGTATTGCAGCGTGTCGTGCATGAAGCCCATGTTCCACTTGAACCCGAATCCCAGATTGGTGCGCGGCCCTTCGTCGAAGGCGGGTTGCGACACACCCGGCCAGGCGGTCGATTCTTCGGCGATAGTGATCACGCCGGCATGGGTGCCATAGAGCGCCTTGTTGGTGGCGCGCATGAAGTCGACCGCTTCCCAGTTCTCGCGCCCGCCTTGCTCGTTCGGGATCCATTCGCCGTCCTTGCGGCTGTAATCGCGGTAGAGCATCGACGCGACCGCATCCACGCGCAAGCCATCGACATGGTATTGCTCGGCCCAGAACAGCGCATTGTTGACGAGGAAGGAGCGCACTTCGCGCCGCCCGAAATTGTAGATCGCGGTATTCCAGTCGGGATGGAACCCGAGTTTGGGATCTTCGTGCTCGTAAAGCGCGGTGCCGTCGAACCGGTTAAGTCCATGCTCGTCGGTCGGGAAATGAGCAGGCACCCAGTCGACCAGCACGCCAACGCCTGCGCGATGCGCGCCATCGACGAAACGCGCAAAGCCTTCGACATCGCCGAAGCGCGCGGATGGCGCGAACAGGCCCGTCGTCTGGTAACCCCAGCTCGGATCATAGGGATGCTCGGAAACCGGCAGGAATTCGATATGGGTAAAGCCCAGCTCGGTGACATAGGGTATCAGCCGTTCGGCCATCTCGTCCCAGGTGAGGAACCAGCCGTGCTCGTTCCTCTGCCAAGAGCCGGGATGGACCTCGTAGATCGAGATCGCCTCGCGCCTGGGATCGACGCTGGCCCAATGTTCGCGGTGGGCGGCATCGCCCCATTCGCGTTTTCCCGGCCGTGCCACGATGGAAGCGGTCTTGGGCCTGAGCTCGCTGGCAAAGGCGAAGGGATCAGCCTTCAAAGGCTGGACTGTGCCATCAGGGCCGGTGATCCGGTATTTGTAAGCGCGCCCTTCGCCGATGTCCGGAATGAAGATTTCCCACACCCCGATATCGAGCCGCCGCCGCATCATGTGGCGCGTGCCGTCCCAATCGTTGAAATCGCCGACCAGATTCACCTGGCGGGCATTCGGCGCCCAGACGGCAAAGTGCACGCCGCCGCACCCCTGATGCTCGATCACATGCGCGCCCAGCTTGTCGAACAAGCGGAAATGCGTGCCTTCCGCGATGAGGAAATCGTCGAGCGGGCCCAGCACCGGCCCGAAGCTGTAGGGATCGGTCACCCACCACTCGCTGCCCTGCGCCCGGCAACGGTATTTGACCGGCTTGGGCTTGCCGCGCAGCTTGCCTTCGAACAGCCCGCGATCATCGACCCGCATCATCATGCCGAGCCTGCCGCCCTTGAGCGAGAAAGCCTCCGCATCCTCAGCGCCGGGCAATATTGAACGGGCAAATGTGCCCTCTGGCCCCTCGTGCGGGCCGAGCAGCGCGAACGGGTCCGAATGCGTCCCGTCGAGCAGCGCAGCGATGGCCTCTGCCGATGGTTTCACAGCACGCCCCAGATGTCGCGGGCATATTCGGCGATCGTCCGGTCAGACGAAAACCAACCGACATTGGCGATGTTGTGGATCGCCGCCTTGCGCCAGCCAGCCCGGTCACGCCAGCGTCGGTCAACCTCGCGCTGGGCGACCGCATAGGCATCGAAATCGGCCGCGACCATGAACCAGTCGGAATGGAGCAGCCCGTCCATCAGCCCGGCATAGCGGGTCGGATCATCGGGGCTGAACACCCCGCTGGCGATCGAGTGGACCGCCTGAGCCAATTCGCGCGACCCCTCGATCACGGCGCGTGGATTGTAGCCGTCAGCGCGCTTGGCCGCGACCTCTTCCGCGGTGAGGCCGAAGATCACGATATTGTCGCGGCCCACGCGCTCCATGATTTCGATATTGGCGCCGTCGAGGGTGCCGATGGTCAGCGCGCCGTTAAGCGCGAACTTCATATTGCCGGTGCCCGATGCTTCCATCCCGGCGGTGGAGATTTGTTCGGAAAGGTCAGCCGCTGGGATAATCCGTTCTGCCAGCGACACGTTGTAATTGGGCACGAACACGACCTTGAGCATTTCGCCAACGGACGGATCGGAATTGACCCGCCGCGCGATATCATTGGCCAGTTTGATGATCAGCTTGGCGTTGTGATAGCTCGACGCCGCCTTACCCCCAAAGATCTTCACGCGCGGCACCCAGTCCTTCTCAGGATGGCTGCGGATCTGGTCATAAAGCGCGACCGTCTCGATCAGGTTCAGCAGCTGGCGCTTGTATTCGTGGATGCGCTTGATCTGCACATCGAACAGCGCGTCGGGATCGAGCCTGATCCCGGTCAGCTCGCCCAGATGGTGTGCCAGGTCGACCTTGTTCGCCCGCTTGGCCTCGTCCACGCGCTCGCCAAATGCGGCGTCGCCCGCCATCTTGTCCAGGGCTGAAAGCTTTTCCGCATCGTCAAGGAAACCGTCTCCGATCGCCTCCCGGATCAGGCCGGTCAGGCGCGGGTTCGATTGCTGCAGCCAGCGGCGCGGCGTCACGCCATTGGTCTTGTTGTTGATCTTGTCCGGATAGAGCTTGTGGAGATCGGCGAACACCGTCTCTTTCATCAGCTCGGTATGCAGCGCGGCCACGCCGTTGACGCTGTGCGCCCCCGCGAAGGCAAGGTTGGCCATCCGCACGCGCCGTTCGCCATGCTCGTCGATCAGCGAGATGGCGGAGATCGCGGCATCATCAAGCCCGGCCTTGCGCGCTTCGCGCAGCACACGGGCATTGATCGCGTAGACGATCTGCATGTGGCGTGGCAGCAAGCGCTCGAACAGCGGCAGCGGCCAGCTTTCCAGCGCTTCAGGCAGCAACGTGTGATTGGTGTAAGCAATCGTCTTGCGGGTAATGTCCCAGGCCTCGTCAAAGGTCAGGCCATGATCATCACACAATATCCTGACGAGTTCCGCAACGGCCACCGAAGGATGCGTGTCGTTAAGCTGGATCGCTGCCTTGTCGGGAAGCGTCCGCACGTCACCGTGATACTGGACATGGCGCCGCACGATGTCCTGGATTGATGCCGAGGAAAAGAAGAATTCCTGCCGCAAGCGCAGCTCTTGCCCCGCCTGCGTGGAGTCCGCCGGATAAAGCACGCGCACCAGGCTGTCCGCGCGAACCTGGGCAGCCAATGCCCCGGCATGGTCGCCCGCGTTGAAGGCATCGAGCCGGATCGGGTCAAGCGCGTTGGCGGTCCACAGCCGCAGCGTGTTGACCCGCTTGCCGCGCCAACCGACCACCGGCGTATCGACTGCAGTAGCTTCGATCGTTTCGGCAGGCTTCCAGCGGATATTCCCGCCCTCGCTCGCCACTTCGCCGCCGAAGCCGATCCGGTAGGCGCTTTCGCGCCGCTCGAATTCCCATGGATTGCCATGCGCCAGCCATGTTTCGGGCAGCTCGACCTGCCAGCCGTCATCGATGCGCTGGCGGAACATGCCGTTCACGTAGCGGATGCCATAGCCATAGGCAGGGATGTCGAGGCTCGCGAGGCTCTCCATAAAGCACGCCGCAAGCCGCCCAAGCCCGCCATTGCCGAGCGCTGCATCGGGCTCCAGCTCTTCCAGTGCGGCAAGATCGAGCCCATGCTCGCGCAGCGCATGTTCCATGTCCCGCGTGCAACCCAGGTTCGATAGCGCATCGCGAAGCAGCCGACCGATCAGGAATTCCAGGCTGAGGTAATAGACCCGCTTGCCTTTGGTTTCGTAGGTCCGGGAAGTCGACGCAAACCAACGGTCGATGATGTCGTCGCGTAGCGCCAGGACTGTGGCATTGTACCAGTCGTGCTTCTTGGCGGCGAGCTCGTTCTTGCCCACACGGTGACGCAGCACATCGATGATCCTGGCTTCCAGTTCCATCGCCTTGCCGTTCTGATTGATTGTCACGCGGCGGGTACTCCTCATTTCAAAATCAGCCTCACTGTAAGCGGTTGGTCGGGCACGCAGCAATCGCCGAATCCGCAATACAGTCGTATTCATTGCGCAAAATCGGCCGATCCCGCTTGCAAAGCGGATTGCCGGAACCGATGCAGAGAAGACTTCGGGGCCGCGCGCTGCCTTCGAAAGGTTGGAGACGGCATGACGAACCCTTTGCACGCCTTGGCGAAGGCTTGCGGCCTTGCCCGCGAATGGCGCGATGTCGAGGGGCGCGAACAGAAGGTCAGCGACGAAGTACTCACAGCAATTCTTGGCGCGCTCGGCCATCCATCCGAGAGTGAAGCTCAGATTGCCCATAGCCTCGGCGCGCTCAAGCAGCGCGAACAGCGATTGCCCGCAATGCTGGTGGCTGATGCCGGACAGGCGATCGCCCTGCCAGTAACAGGCACAACGGCGGAGCTTGTCGATGAAAGCGGCATGACCAGGCCACTCACCATTACCGGCAAAAACCTCTCGCCGGTCGGTGAGCCAGGATATTACGACATGGTTATCGACGGCCAGCCGCTTAAACTGGCGGTGGCGCCGCGGCATTGCCCCCTGCCAAAACTGCAAGATCGGCGACCATGGGGCGTGTCGCTCCAGATACCGTCGCTAAGGGGCAGCGAGCCGCGCGACTTTGGCAATTTTCTCGAACTGTCGCATGCCGTCAACGCGCTCGCCCATAAAGGTGCGGATGCCATTGCGATCAACCCGGTGCACGCGCTGTTTCCCGGACATGGCGAAGGTTTCAGCCCTTATTCGCCGTCGAGCCGGATTTACCTCAACAGTGCGATGGGCGATCCGGCGCTGGTGGGGCTGCCGCCATTGGCTAAGCGCGATGGCGGGGAGTTGATCGATTGGGAAGCCGCCCTGCCCGCCCGCCTGCAGGCTCTGCGCGCCATTTTCGATGAACTTCAGCCCACCCGTTGCGCAGAAGTCCTGCACACATGCGCCGGGGATGGAGAAGGATTGCGGCGCCATGCGCTGTTTGACGCGCTGGACTCGCACTTTCGCCCGCGAGGCGCGCATGGCTGGCGCGCGTGGCCTGCGACCTATCATGATCCTGCTGGCGAGGCGGCTGCAAACTTTGCCGCCGAATATGCCGAAGAAGTGGAGTTCCACACCTTTCTTCAATGGCTGGCACGCGAAAGCCTGTCACAGGTTCAGAAAGCCGCGCGTGATGCGGGGATGGCGATCGGTCTTATCAATGACCTGGCGGTGGGTGTTGATCCATCGGGCAGCGATGCCTGGGCAATGCGCGATGCGATGCTGACCGGCCTAACCATTGGGGCGCCACCGGATCCGCTTGGACCCCTGGGACAGAACTGGTCGATCACCGGCTTCTCGCCCGAGGGCCTGCAACAAAGTGGCTATGCGCCGTGGATTGCCATGTTGCGCAATGCAATGGCGGCAGGCGGCGGTCTGCGTATCGACCACGCTTTCGGGCTTTCCCGCCTTTGGGTCATTCCAGAGGGTGGCGGTGCAGGCGATGGCGCCTATCTTACCTTCCCGTTCGAGGATTTGATCCGCCTAGCCACGCTTGAAGCGCATCTTGCGCAATCGCTGATCATTGCAGAGGATCTGGGAACGGCGCCGCATGGCTTCACGCAGGCGGTGACCGAGCGGCAGATGCTCGGCATGCGCGTTCTGTGGTTCGAGCGTGCTGAAGATCACGGTTTCATCGGTGCGCAGGATTACGAGCCGCTCAGCGTCGGCATGACCGGCACACATGACACAGTGACAGTCGCCGGATGGTGGAGCGGTCGCGACCTCGACTGGGCCGAACGGCTCGGCCGCCTGCCGACTGATGTCAGCCGCGCCAAGGCGGACGAAATCCGCGACTGGGACCGCGGGTTGTTATGGTCGACGATTGGCGAACGCGGTCCCCGCCCGGCACCCACCGACACGGACCCGGTGGTCGATGCCGCGATTGAGCACATCGCCCGAACGCCGACTGTCCTGGCGATCGTACCGCTGGAAGACCTGCTGGGCGAGGAAGAACAGCCCAACCTTCCCGGCACGGTTAGCGAGCACCCCAACTGGCGTCGTCGCTACGAAGCGCCACTGCACGATGTCACCGAACGGCCTCAAATCGCAGCGCGCTGCGCCTCGCTGTCAAATGCGCGGCGTTCGTAGCGTCCCATTGAGGCTGTGCCTCAAGCGACCATCCTTTTGGTGTCTCTGCCGGGCCCGATTGACACTCGCTAGGTGTAGTCCCCTAATCCCAATGTGCTGTTGATACTTGAGCCGCAGACTGACAACACGTGCCTTAGCAGAGATGAATGTCAGCGTCCGGATTTGCAAAAGAAAGCGATGATGTGTGACAAGCCACAAGAGTGGGTTGCATCTCGCAGGTTGAGGTTCTTTGCCTGATGGGTAAGTTTGTCCGCCCTTTGCAAGGCGAAATACTGCGGGAAACCCGCAGCGATCAGCGGCGCACGCTGAGATTGTCAGGCCGGGTCTCGTCTTCGGGCGAATGGGCGCAGGCCATGATTGCCAATATGTCCGAGACTGGCCTGATGTTTGAAACCCTTGTTGATCTCGCAATGGGTGAAATCGTGTCGGTCGATCTCCCCTTTATCGGAAGTTGCGACGCAAAGATCGTCTGGAACGACGGCAATTTATACGGTTGTGAATTCCTCACCCCCGTTTCCCAGCACACGATCAGCGCGGCCCTGCTGCAAGCCCCTGGCGATGTTCGGGACAGCGAAATCGAATCCACCGTCGAGGAAATGCCCATAGGCATCAAGCCGACGCTTGAAGAGCTCACCGAATGGAAACTGGAGTTCGAACAAACCAAGGGGTCCAGCGGTTATCGGCTGGTGGGCTTCAGACAGGCTGCCGACGGCATGACTATCGCCATGGTATCGAAAACGAACTGACCTACTGCGCGGAGGATTGCCCCGCTTGACTTTTGGACTGCCAGTTGCGGTAAGCCATAATTGGCTCATCGATTGGCAAATACGCGTTGGTGCCCGGGCAAAAGTGCGGAGTACCGGCAACCCTTTTGGGTAATATCCAGCTGCAGCTCGAACATGATACGTCTTCGATGCTGTCGCAGACTCGGCATTGATGACGCGCAAGCAAAAGGCAGGCCCAGCCAAGCCATGCCGCATGAGAGGCTGTGGGAAATCCTAGGGGATGAATGCGATGAACGATGAAAATACGCAAACGGGTGCGCGTAGCCTGGCTGAGATCGAAAGCGATCTGCTCAAGGCGGAAAAGGCATTCCTCGACGCAGACTCACGCTTCCGGAAAGCGCAACAGGATCGCCGGGCGGCCCTTAGCACCATCGACAAGCACCAGGACGAGCTTGACGAGTGCCTGCTTGCATTGCGCCAACGCAGCGTACCAGGAACAAAGTGGTGCCTTGAGCTAGGCCAGGCCGACGAGACGCTTGACCTCCATTCGGAAGACATCGTGTCGGAAATCTCAGCCGGCGGCTTTGACGGAGCGGAATTGGTGTCCGATGCGACCAGAAAAGCCGCAAAGAAGGACTTCGACATTCTCAGGACATCGGCATCCGCAAACGGAGAGGATCCGGTGCTGAAGGTGGTTTCGACCTCCAAGGGCTAGCAACCGGACCGAACAGCCAACATTCTGCCGGGCGACGGTCTGCCCAGCGCGCAATGGATCTGCAAATCCGACCTAACACCTATGCGCAATACCGCCCTGTCGCTGAGCGATGCTACGCCACTCATCAACGGCAGAACAATGCAGCATCGGCAGACGGATGAGCACTTCCTTGATCCCCGGCCGCGCAAAGCGGCTGCTTGCGAATGCAACGCGATTGGGAAGAGTCGCGCAAGGTCTGCTGCCCAGGAACGCTTCGCTTGCCGTGGTCGGCGGCATTGCCGCGTTCACGCTCGCTGCCGGGCCGCAATACGCCAAGGACTCCTCGTTCAACGGCCATGTCGCATCCGACGGATTGGTGGGTTCCAGTATCAGCGTAAGTTCGCTGTTCGCCTCGTCGTCTCCCAAGGCTCCCTTTAACGGATTGACCCTGGTCGCCGCGCAACCTTTTCACGACAAGAGAGGCGCGATTGATCGTAACAGGGCAGCAGAGTGCCTGGCTGCGGCAGCCTGGTATGAAGCGGGCAATGACCCGGTCGGGCAACGCGCAGTGATTCAGACCGTCGTCAACCGGGTAAACAATGCGAGCTTCCCCAACACATTCTGCGGCGTCGTATTCGAAGGTTCGGAATTGCCGACAGGGTGCCAGTTTACCTTTACCTGCGACGGCTCGCTCGAACGTCGGCGACCTTCCCCGAGTGCATGGAAAAGCGCGTTGGCACTTTCGCAGCAAGCCTTGGCTGGCTTCGTCGAAAAAAACGTAGGCACCGCCACGCATTATCACGCCGCGTACGTGAACCCCTGGTGGAGCGGAAAGCTGGAACGGTTGAGCATGGTGGGCCCGCACATCTTCTATCGCTGGCCGGGAGGAAAAGGGACCTTGTCCGGCCAAAGGCGCCTCGGCACCGAGGGGATATATGACGAACTGCGCGAACGTAGTCTTGCGGAGACCGCTGCGCTGGAAAATGCTACCGTTGTGCCTGGCATTATGCCCGTCGACAAAGGGCCGGTCTATGAACTGTCAGCGCATGCAAACCCGCCCAAGTCGCCGCAGTCTAGCGCAATTTTCCTCACGGTGGAGCAAGGTGAACCGAGTGGCCGTTGGGCAATGGCGGCGATGAAGGCGTGCAAGGGGCAGTCCGATTGCCAGGTGCTTGGCTATGCAGGAAAGGAACAGATGCTGCGCAATCAGGCTGGCGCTCCGGCTGAGCGAAGTCGCCCGATCTTCCTGTTCATCCGCGATGCGGCTTCTGCAATGTCGCTTGCGCTATGGGATTGCGAGAAGGTTGACCGTCCATCTGCAAAGGAATGCCTACCTGCCGACAAGTCCGCGCTGGCCAATCTCCTGCGGGAGCGGCACTGAATTGACTAAGTTTAAAGTTGTCGCGCGCCGTCAGTTGTCGGCAAGCTGAATCCGGCCATGGCCTGCCAGATTGTAGTTCGAAAACCCCCTGGTGCTCGCCCACATCGCCGCCTGCGTCCTGTTGCTGACATCCAGCTTGCGCAAGATCGCTTTGACATGCACTTTCACCGTCGCCTCGCAAACGTCCAGTTCGCGCGCGATCACCTTGTTCGAATAACCGCCCATCAGGCAGCATAGCACATCGCGTTCCCGCGCCGAAAGGTTCGCGCCTTCCATCTCATGCTCAAGATTGCCGGTCGGGACCGGGTGCTCGCCACCATGACGGCTCAGCACATCCGCCAGCTCCGACGGCAGGACCTTTTGCCCAAGGGTTACAAGGCGAAGAGCGGTGGTCAAAGGCTGCGAGCTCATTGACTTGACGATGTAGCCATCAACGCCCGCATCGAAGCATTCGATCATGCTGCTCATTTCGAAATGATCGACCAGCACTGCGATCTTCGCGGTGGGGTGCGCTGCGCTAATAGCCCTGATCGCTTCCATCTGGCCTTCGCGATCATGCAAATCGATCACGACGGAGAACTCATTGTCGAAAGTGGCTTCAACTATTCGGCTGAAGTTTCGACAGGAAACAAGGATGTTGAAACCGTCGGAAGAGAGAATGCGATGCAGCCCTTCGCGAGAGATATCATGCAGGCTCAATAGGCAAAGGTCGCTAGACATTACAAGATTTCCCCGACAACTTCGATTTCGACCCCAAACCGCTCTCGTCAATTAACCACGGTAGGATTTTTTATCGATAATTGCCGTGGCAGCGACTCCGAACGGCTGAGTCGGAGGATGCTGTAATGCGGCTAACAAATCAATGAACTTTTTTAACACGGTTGTAAGTATCCCGAAACGGGACAGCGAGAAACCTGGCAGCGGCCCTGCGATTGCGCTGCGGTGCGCTATCAGCGGCCAGTTCGCTTGCCGCAGCTAACCTGACTTACCTAGAAGAAGGATTCGCGGATAATGATCGTATCTCCGGGAGCGATCTTCAGGGGAGCCTCGCCCAGCTTGATCAGGCGGCTTTCCGGCCAGTCCTGACGCTTCAGCACCACGGCATTCTTCTGCGCACGGGGGGTATAACCGCCAGCTTTGGCGACCGCCTGCTCTAAGGTCAGGTCTCCGCCATGGGGGTATTCGCCAGGCGTGGCAACTTCTCCGAGGATGAAGAAAGGTCGATATTCAAGGATATCGACCGATACCCGCGGATACAGGACATAACCGCCGGCGGCCAATTTTCCTTCGATCAACTGGGCCACCTCACGGGCGGACATGTTCTTGACCGGAATTGGTTCAAGCAGCGGAAGCGAGATCGCGCCGCCGGTCCCTACGGTGTACTCGCCGGTGAGCGTATCTTCATCGAACACGGTGATTTTCAGCTTGTCACCGGCGTCGATCTGATAGCCGGCGGCGATTTCGCTGTTGGCCTGCGAGACGGTGGTCACAGCAAGGTTGTCAGATGCACACGCCGTCGCAAGTCCGCACAATGCGGCAAAGGCTGCCACCTTAAATGCTCGTTGCATCGATCCGCAGATATTTTCGCGCATGCCGCTTCCCTCTCATCCTGCACAAAACAGGCGGTGATCTTCGCACCACTGGCTCTCGGTGGGGTTAAGCCATGCCGCTTTGCCTTTGAATTACCATTTGGAGGGAGAATTGCGGCTTTTAAGACGCTCACGTTAGCCCCTTTGGCTGGATTGGACGTACAACCGATGCGCGATTGTCCACCGGGCAGTTCTGATGGACCTTAAGGTTCTGCAAATCCGTGATTCAAGCGAGTTCCGGAGCTGCGACGGGGCCCTTAACAGATCAGCGATCGAACAACCGATAATCATGCACACCACCAAACATGACAGTGCCATGGCAGATGCTCAGGCAAGCGCAGGAAGCCCGTTCTTCAGCGCGGGCTCGTCGCTCTCGGAGCGAGAGCTGATCACGATGGCATCCGATCTTGTAGCGCCGGCTCACGTGACAGACCGATTTGCCACCCGGATACTCGACGTTACCTTAGCCATCGCGCTGCTTGTTTTTTTGCTGCCCTTACTTGCGCTTGTGGCCGCGGCAATCGCAGCGACCAGCCATGGCCCGATCCTCTTCAAGCACAAGCGTATCGGGCTCTACGGCCGCGAGTTCGGATGCTTCAAGTTCCGTTCCATGCGCACCGATGCTGAAACGCATCTTGCTGCCCTGCTCGACAGGAATGCCGAACTAAGACACGAGTGGGACTGCAACCAAAAGCTGAAGCACGATCCACGCATAACCCCGATCGGCCAGTTTCTGCGCCTGTCCAGCATTGATGAATTGCCGCAGCTGATCAACGTGATCCGCGGCGAGATGAGCCTTGTCGGGCCACGTCCGATCATCCGGGCCGAAGTGCCCAGATATGGCCGCTACATAACAACCTATATCAGCGTCAGGCCGGGCATCACCGGGATATGGCAAGTATCCGGCCGCAACAATCTTTCCTACCGCCGCCGGGTAGCGGCAGATGTACTTTATGCGAGATCGAGGAGCCTTTGGCTCGATTTGAAGATCCTGTTCATGACTATCCCGGCGGTCATTTCGGGAAAGGGATCATGCTGATGCGCAGCTTGCCGGATCACCAGGCCAAGAAAAAGACGAGCGACCAAAGCGCAATGGCGACTGGCGCAGCGAACAGGAAGCCGCGCCCAAAGCTGCCGCACTTGGCGATCCCATCACGCACGCGCCGTGACTTGCCTGCTCTGGAAGAGTCTTTCACGCCCATTGCACTAGCCATAATGGTTATCGACTTACTCCTTTGGGCTAGTTTTTTCCAGAGGGCAATTGTTGGCATCGCAGCGAGGCTGCAAATTGCGTGGGCGGCCCTTTTGCGCCGTACAGGGTACCACGTTCAAGGACTAAGCCGGGACGCGCGCCGCGCCAAGCCGGGCGTCATTTTACGCGCGATTGACCGCTTGATGCAGGAAGTCGAGGACCTCGCGTTTGTTTTCTGCCTCGCCCTGTTGCCTCGGCGCCGTAGCAATGGCTCTGCCTACAAAGCCATCTCGCTTAGGGCAGCATCAGGGCCAAGGCGGAATCGCGGTCTTATCCTGCGACTGGCAGGTTTCGTTTGCATGAGCTTGGTCGCACCTCGCCTCGCTCTTGCCGAAGCACCCGAAGTCGTCACGCCGGTTGAGCTGTTCGATGCGGATCCCGGAGAGGGTGTGCGGGTGTCGCCCGGGTTCGTGCTGTATCCCAGGGCAACAGTCGATCTCACTTATGACAGCAACATTTACAATGACGACGAGCAGAAGACCGAAGATGGTCTGGCCTCGTTCAGGCCAGCCCTGACCCTGAGGTCCGACTTCAGCCGCCATGAAGTCAGCCTGGAGGCCGACGCCGATATTCGGCGCTACTTCGATATCTCGGACGAGAACAGCGAGCAGTACCGATTGAACGCAAGAGCACTCATGGAATTGGGCTATGGCATCAATGTCAGGGCGATTGCCGGCTATCAGCGCGGGATCGAGCAGCGCGGGACTGCGGGCGACGTATTCTTCACGGATGAGCCTGTCGTATTCCATGAGAAACGGGCCGGATTTGAAATTGAGCGGTCAGCCAACCGGCTGGGTCTGGTGTTCGCCGGTAATGTTCTGAAACGGCAATATTCGAATACGACAAGCGGCGCGGCACCTGTCGATCTTTCAACCCGTGACGTGAACATTCGCACGGCAAGGCTGCGCGCGGATCTGGGCATGAATGCCAAGACAAGGATTTTCGGCGAGCTTAGCGGAAACCAGATCGATTATCAGCTGCCCGTGAACCCATCTCGGGATTCGAGCGGCTATGCCGCATTGGTCGGGGTAAGGCACGAAGTGACCGCGCTGATCGATGTAGAGATTGGTGTTGGCTACATCCGTCAAAACTTTGACAATCCCTCGCTTAGTTCGGTCGGCGAGTTGAACTACAGGCTTACCGCCAGTTGGACCCCGATGCCGCAATGGCGACTAACCGCCAGTGCCAGCCGCGTAATCGATCCGAGCCGGAGCTTCGAAGCCCCGGCCGTCGTGGCAACCGAATTCAGGGTGGGCGGACAGCGCGCCATCGGCGATCGCCTGCTGGTCGGCGCGGAGGCCGGATACCTCGACGAGGAATTCAGGGCTACGCCGCGCAATGACAAGCGCTTCTTCGCGTCCGTGTCCACAAACTACAGACTGGCTGACAACATCGGGCTGATCCTGACCGGGAGCTATCGCAATCAGGACGGAGGGGAGTTCGGCCGGTCATACAAAGGTGCCGCTGGTTCAATTGGCCTGCGGGCATCGTGGTGAGGGTGGAGTGGTTGAAATGCGGCGATTGGCCAGGCTTGTTCTCCCCGTCCGCTCTTTTGGAGATCGGAAATGAACGGGTCGACTGATCTTGTAATGGCTGACGGTTCCGTCGGTCGCGCCATCGCCAACGCCAGCGCAAATTCGCTGGTGGCGGCGGACCGCATGGATCTGACGGAGAGCGTTAGCTTCTTTCGACGTCAGTTCAAAATTATCGCCTTGACCACTTGCGCTGCATTTGCGTTGGGCCTGCTGGCCTCTCTTTTGATGGGACGAACCTACCGGGCTGATTCCACTGTGATGTTGACCAATGATGCCGCGATCGTGACACAGTCGACTGCGGCAAGTTCCCCTCAGCCGATCCTCAATGCAGAGGTTGTCGACACCCAGATCGAGATCATAACTTCCCAGCAGATGGCCAAACGTGTGGCCCAATCCTTAGGCATGACGGAAGGCCTGTCGGGCGAGGACGAGCGTGACTTGATCGATGAGCTCCAGGAGAATGTGTCCGTAAGCCGCGCTGGAGAAAGTTACGCGATGGGCATTGGCTATGAAGCGAGCGAGGCAAGAGCGGCCGCCGAAATCGCTAACGAGTTTGCGCGCCAGTTCGTGGACTGGGATGTCGACGCAGAGAAACAACGCAACCTTGAAGCCAAGAAGATCGTGGAACAACGCCTTTCCGAACTGCGCGATCAGGCCCAGGCCGACACACAGGCGCTGCAGCAATACAGGATAAACAACAACCTGCTCAGCACTTCGGGCGCTTCCCTGACGGAACAGGAGATTGCCACCTACAATCAGGAAGTAACGTCTGCACGTGCGGCAGCTGCAGAAGACCAGGCACGGCTGCGAACCGCTCTCGCCCAGCTCAGGTCGGGATCGACCGGCGACGACGTTGGGGAAGCGTTGGACTCACCGGTCATCTCGTCACTTCGTTCGCAGGAAGTACTGGCAGCAACGACCGTTGCCGACCTCTCTGCGAAATACGGCCCTAACCACCCGCAGCTTATTCGGGCGCAAAGCCAGCTCGACGAAGTCAGGCGCAGGATCGAAGCAGAGATCAGCCGGGTCATCTCGAACCTTCGAGCCAGGCAGGAAGTCTCGGGGCAACGGCTTGCTTCACTGACATCCAGCCTTGCTTCTGCGCGCGGCCGGCTTTCCCAAAACAATGATGCGATGGTCGGGCTGAGTGAAATGGAACGGACGGCCCAGGCGTCCCAGGAAATCTACGAAACCTATCTAAACCGGTTCAAGGAACTGATCGCAGCGGAAGGAAGCGAAAAGCCGAACGCAGAGATCCTGACCCTGGCAGAGCCACCGCTCCTTCCGGCCTCGCCCAATATCCCGTTGAACCTGGCGCTGGCGCTCGTGATCGGGTTAGGGCTGGGAATAGTGGCGGCCTACATCAGGGAAGCCATGTTCCATGGCATCTCGTCGCCCGACGAAGTGGAGCGCGATCTGGGTCTGACCTGCCTTGCCTCTATCCCGCTCCTGTCTTCGATGAACGATGGCGCGGATCATCCGGCAACCGCTATCCAGGACGCCCCGAGATCGGTCTTTGCCGAATCGTTCCGTTCGCTTGGTGCATCAATCGATCTCGCCACGCAGGGACAGGCACAGGTCATAGCCATCACCTCCGCTCTGCCCAATGAAGGCAAGACCGTGATGTCCTGCTGCCTCTCAAGCGTTCTGGCCGCAGGCGGGATGCGCACGATGCTGATCGATTGCGACTTGCGCCGCCAGGGCATCAGCCGCTTGCTCAACATGCAGGCTGGCCAGAAGGGCCTGATCGATGTGCTGAAGGGCACGGCACCCATCGATCTTGAGCAATATGATGGCGACAATGTTTTCTGCGTCCTGCCGCTGTCGCCGAGCAGCGAGGAACCGGAGCACCTGTTGCGGGGGCAGGAATTCGTCGACCTGCTGGAACGGCTGCGTGGTCACTTTGACCGGATCATCCTGGACTTGCCCCCCGTTCTTCCGATTGCCGCCACTCGAATCCTGGCAAGCCGTGCCGACGTGGTTGTGCTGGCGACCAAATGGCGCTCGACCTCAAAGTTTGCGATCCGCGCAGCCTTGCGGCGGCTTCCGCCAGACAAGGTCAATGTGCTGGGTGTTGCCTTGAGCGGCGTGGACATGAACCGCCGCTCCTTCCTCAATCCTCATGACCCCTATTTCTATTACGCCCAATACAAGGAATATTATGAGGAGACCGGACTAAGTCGGCGCTAGAGCTGGGAAACTCCGTGTCCAACATCCCATTTTCTGAACGCCGCGTCGCAATAGTACACTACTGGTTCGTCGCCATGCGGGGCGGCGAGCGGGTAGTCGAGCGTTTGCTGCATCTGTTCCCCAACGCCGATCTGTTTACCAATGTCTATGCCCCGGACAGCATGTCTCCGTCCCTCAGGAAAGCACCGATCAAGGCGGGGTTTGTCAATCGCCTCCCTTTCGCCCGGCGGCTGTACCAATATTACCTGCCACTGATGCCGATCGCGCTCGAAGGGCTGGACCTGAGCGAATACGACTTGGTAATCAGCAGCGAAGCCGGCCCCGCCAAAGGTGTAATCACCCGGCCTGATGCATTTCATTTGTGCTATTGCCACTCGCCGATGCGCTATCTGTGGGACCAGTACCACCAATACCGCACAGAGGCCTCATTGCCAGCCAAGCTTGCAATGCCGCTGATGTACCACCGCTTGCGCCAATGGGATGTGACATCCAGCGCGCGCGTCGATCAATTCGTGGCCAATTCGCACTTCATCCAGCAGCGGATCCGCAAGGTCTGGCGCCGTGAATCGGAAGTGATCCATCCGCCGGTCGAAACCAGTCTTTTCGGACCCACAAACGATCTGAGCGACAACTATCTGTGGGTCGGGCAGATGGTGCCCTACAAAAGGCCCGACTTGGCTGTAGAGGCATTCAATGCGCTCGGCCTACCGCTGACCATGGTCGGCACGGGAGGGATGCTCAAGAACTTGCGAGCCATGGCAAGGCCCAACATCACCTTCATCGAAAGGCTGGATTTCGCGTCGCTCAAATCGGCCTATGCCCGCAGCAAGGCGCTGATCATGACCGCGGAGGAGGATTTCGGGATAACCCCGGTCGAAGCGATGGCTTCGGGCCGCCCGGTGATCGCTTTCGGGCGCGGGGGTGCCAAGGACAGCGTTGTGCCAGGGGAAACCGGGGTCTTTTTCGACAGGCAGAACAGTGATGCGCTGATCGATGCTGTGGAGCGAACCGAGGTGTTTCTCGATCAATTCGATCCGCAGACCGCCATTGCACATGCGCGTCGCTTCGCACCAGAGGAATTCGACCGGAAAATCATGAAGTTGCTGGACGCAGGCTGAGCGGAGGCGGCGATGGAACTGACCTTCATCGGTATGATCCAGATCGTGATCGGCGCCTATGTCGTGCTCGTCGGCAGCGTTCGCAGTGCCGTGATCTTCCTTGTCGCGAGCGCGCTGTTCGAAGGTTCGGCAGCCATATTACTTCCTGGATTGGGAGGCTCTTCGATCCCTCCAGTCCAATTTGCGCTTATGTTCACAACGCTGAGAATCCTCGCTCCCAAGGGCGGATATCTCGGGTTGCTGCCAAACTCTGTGATCGACAACAAATGGTTCGTTCTATTTGCGGTCTACGGTATCGCTTCCGCCTATCTGGCTCCTCGCATTTTTGACGGTGCGGTCAACGTTTTCCCTATGCGTCCGAGCGAGACCCTGGGGCCGTTCGACACAATTCCCTTACGGCCAACGGCACAAAACCTGACAGCAGCCTTCTATCTTCTCGGCGCGCTCTTGCTGACAATATCCGGCTATGTCTTTGCCCGCATCCGGTCCGGGCCCGGCGCCCTGGTTTCGGCGCTTTTGCTCGCAAGCTGGTTTCATGTTGCATCCGGTCTTGTTGACCTCGCCACCCGTGGAAGCGCCTTCGAAGCGATTTTGACGGCCTTTCGCAATGGTGGCTACTCGATGCTCGACCATTCCGCTTCCGGCTTCATCCGGATCAGGGGCGTCCTCCCTGAAGCTTCCACCTATGCCGGCCTGGGTTTCACTCTGTTTCTTGCCTGCGCCGAATTCTGGTATCGATCCATCCGTCCTGTAGCGACGGGGCTCACCGCTTTGGCCATGGCGCTCATGCTGGTATTGAGCACCGCATCAACCGCCTATGTCGCAATGGCTGCCTATGGCTTGTTCTTTGTGTTCCGCGCAGCCCTTTTCCCCCATGTCACACCGCGCGACAAACTCGCTCACACTGCCATTGCCATGTTCGGTATTCTGTTTGTGCTAAGCGTTCTGATCGCGCTTGCTCCAGGACTGCCCATCGGGGTCTACGAACTGGTCATGGACATGACATTCGGGAAGTCAGACAGTTTTTCGGGCCAGCAGCGGTTGTTCTGGGCGCTGCAAGGGTGGGACAGCTTCATTGCATCTTACGGCCTTGGTATCGGCCCCGGAAGTTTCCGGTCCTCTAGCATAGTCACCGCAATCCTCGGATCGACCGGAGTGATTGGCACGGTGTCCTTCGCCCTTTATCTGAAAGCCGTGTTGCAAGCTTCAAAGAGATCGACTTGGTCAACCGGACCAAGCGAACTCCAGTCGATCGGCGGCGCGCTTGCGGTTGCGGCTTTTCTAAGCCTTGTTCCTGCAGCAGTCTCTTCGCCCAATGTCGTACCTCGCGCATTGTTCTCCATCATGGCCGGGGCTGCCATCGCCATGCGGAGCCGATTGCCTGACCTGATCAATGCAGCGGACCAGGACGTTGCCGGCGTGCGATGGAAGCCCTGATCCGAAGCAGAGCAGACCCTGGCAACCGAGAAGCAAATCTCAAGAAACAGGGGAAAAGTCCACGCATATCATAATCTGCGACAGGCAAGGATTTACCACTTTCGGGTTCCTTCCTTTGCTTCCTTCGGCGTCCTGCATGAATGGTCTAGTCTCTCGTCAAGATGAAATTGCCGGGCAAACGCAGCGAATGACACCAGAGAAGTCAATCGAACGCAGGAAACTGAGGATCTGGGCTGTAGTCGCGTCGGTCGGCAGGGCGGATCTGCTCTGCCAGACCATTGCGCGCTACCCGCTGCAATCGCGCCCGGCCGACGGCGTGCTGGTTGTCGGCAGCGATCCGCAGGACGTCGCGGGACTGGCGGAAGCCTGCCCCGGCGTCGAGATCGTCCTTTCGGAAAAAGGCCTATGCAAGCAGCGCAATGCAGCGCTCCGCCGCCTGCGCGAAAAGTGTGACGTCATCGTATTTTTCGACGACGATTTCCTGCTCGAAGAGCATTACCTGGAAAACCTTGAGCGGCATTTCGCGGCCAATTCGCAGCTTGTGGGCCTGACCGGCGTTCTGATTGCCGATGGCGCGCATACGACCCCGATCGACTTTGCGGACGGGGCACGCATGCTGGATTCCGGCGCGGCTTTGCCATACGGGCGTGAAGAGCCCATCAGCTGGTTGTATGGCTGCAACATGGCATTCCGGACCAGCGCAACCGAGGGCCTGCAGTTCGACGAGGCGCTGCCGCTTTATGGCTGGCAGGAAGACGTAGACTTCAGCAACCAGGTTGCGCGCAAAGGCCAGATGATCCGTTCACCTTCGCTGACCGGTATCCATCTCGGCACCAGCGGTGGCCGGCAATCCGGCTTGCGGCTGGGTTATTCCCAGGTTTCGAACATCATATACCTGCTGCGCAAGGGCACGATCGACCCATGGCGCGGCTTATCGCTGATGATGCGGAATATCCTGATGAACTGCGGGCGCAGCCTATGGCCAGAACCGAATATCGATCGCCGCGGCCGACTTGCAGGGAATTTCCTCGCACTCGCTGATCTCACGAGGGGGCGAGTTGATCCCGGTCGGATCGTTTCCTTGTAGCCATTTACTCGGGAGCGAGACGATTTTTTCCTCTGCAAATCATCGCGTTAGGTATTGCCTGCTTGGCTCCGTTCTTACCGACGTGACAAGATACTGACGGTGTCTAGCCAAGCTTTATCAGATGTTTCGGCGCATCCTGCGGGCGGGCGGGCCCTGCGGATCGCAGTCATATTCGAAGACCCCCCCAATCCACCGGCCTGGGGCATTCGATTGATCAAGAATATCCTTGCCGAACAACAACTGGAATTGTGCGCCCTGATCAGGCCAGTCGCCAATGCGATGATCAAAGGTGGAGGGGTGCTGGCAAGGGCATGGTTTTCGATCGAACAAGCGACAGTGTCGCGACCAAAAGCAGCAAGTCCCGGCTTTCCCGCTTTGGCCGACCAAGAGCTGCCCTTGTTCGGCGCTACCGACAGTGATGCCCTGGCGGCTTTGGACCTCGACGTAATCCTCGACTTCTCGGATCAATATGGCCTCGCCTGCGACAGAAAATTGGCCCGCCATGGCGTCTGGTTCTTGGGATTTCCGGTAAACGATCCGGCCATGGCGGGCTTGGCCGAGCTCGTATCGCGAGAGCCAGCCGCCCGCATCGCGTTGTTCCGCCGGGTTTCGGGTGAAGAAGTACCGCTCGGCATTGAAGAGGGGCTGCTCAACCTGAAATTTGCCGCTTCGCGCACCGGCCAATTCATGCTCGAAATGGCAATCCCGCTATTGCTGCGCGAGTTACGTTGGACCTATCGCGTCGGGCAGCCGAGGCATTCCGGATCGCTTGCGTTCCAGGTCAGGAATGCCCCAGATTTGGTGCAAACACTGAGGTATATTCCGACCTTTTTCAGCAGGTTGGCGAAGAAATTGCTGGACGAGGTGAGCGCACGCGCTCGGCTCCGTCCGAACATGTTCCATCTGATATCGGCAACCTCAGGCTTGCTTGAATTCAACCCGAAATCCGCCGACTCCATCATTTCCGAGAACAATTCGCTTTATGCCGACCCTTTCCTCTGGGAACGGGATGGTGAATGCTTCTGCTTCTTCGAGGAATATGACTATCGCGCAGACCGCGGGCATATCAGCGTGGGCAGGTTCGAGAATAACCAGCTCATCGAAATTCGGCCCGTCCTGAAGCGCGATTATCATCTGTCGTTTCCCTTTCTGTTCGAGGACGAAGGCACGCTTTTCATGATGCCGGAAAGCTTTAACGCCAACCGGCTGGAAGTTTGGAAATGTGTTTCGTTCCCTGACCAGTGGGAGCTTTACGCGACGGCATTTGAAGGATGCTGGGCAGCAGACTCAACACTATCGAAGATTGGCGATAGCTGGTGGCTGTTCAGTAACATCGCGACAGACGCATTCCTCGATACAAGCACAGCGCTTTACATCTTTCAGGTCGATGGGCCTGACCTGGCCGATCCCCGGCCGCATGCCTGCAACCCGGTAATCTTCAATGCCCGGCAAGCGCGGAACGGGGGAAGGATAATCGAGATAGGTGGCGATCTGTTTCGTATCTCTCAAGACAACTCCCATGGGCGATATGGCTATGGCCTCAACATCATGAAGATTTCCCGCCTTTCACTCACCGAATACGAAGAGGAGCGAGTAGCAACTCACTTGCCTGACTTCGCAGAAGGGATCGACGGTTGCCATCACTTGGATATTCGCGGCGGACGAGTGGTCATGGACGTACGGAAGAAATTCGGTGGCTTTGCCGGGCTCGTAAGATGGTCAGCAAGACGCCCGCGATTATCATTCAACCCCCTATCAATGGTTGCGCGTACCGGAAGGATGGCTTGCAGACGGCGTCCAGAGCGCAGGTCCGGAGCTGACCAATGCCAGCGATAGGCCAGGTTGTTATCATCAACGATTTCTCCAGCGCGAACGGCGGCTCGGCGGCAATCGCATTACAGGCAGCCCGGCAATATCGCCGGCTTGGCCTGCCCGTTACCTACATCTGCGGCGATGCGGCCAATCCCGAACTCGAGCGCATTGGGGTGTCAACGGTTGCCCTCAATTCCGGTCCTTTGCTTGAGCTATCCCGTCTGGAAGCCATGCGAAAAGGGATCAACAACTCTGCTGCCGAAGCGATCATTTCCAACTGGATCCGCCGCCATGATACCGCCAACACGGTCTATCATCTTCACAGCTGGGCCCAGATCCTGTCGTCGGCAGTGTTCCGCGCGCTGCGGCCGGTCGAGGATCGACTGATCGTAACCTGCCACGATTTCTTCAATGTCTGCCCGAATGGAGGCTTCACGAATTTTCAGAAGTCCGCGCCCTGCGATCTACGCCCGCTGTCACTCCCATGCCTAGTCACCAATTGCGATCGACGCAGTTACCTACAAAAGGGCTGGCGCGTTGCGCGACAGGTCAAACTCAATCACACGGCAGATTTCGCGAGTAGCGCAGCCACCTTCACATTCCTGCATGAGCGCATGCGAAGCAGGTTCGTGGCTGCCGGATTCCCGGCCAAGAACCTGGCAACTGTACCCAACCCGGTCGAGCCATGGAGCAAAACAAGGATTGCAGCAGAAGACAACGAAGGCTTCCTTTTTGTCGGACGGATCGGCCGGGACAAGGGCGCCGATCTGGCCATTGGGGCCGCTGAACGTTCGGGACAGGAGCTAATTCTGGCGGGTACAGGCGAGCTTGCAGATGAACAGTCCACCTCGCACGAAGGCATCAAATTTGCAGGCTGGCTTGGTAGTCAGGAAATTGCCAGCCTGGCGCGCAAAGCTCGCGCACTGATCGTGCCCAGCAGGGTGGTTGAGCCTTTCGGGCTGGTCATCCTTGAAGCTGCCATGAGCGGCCTGCCCGTGATCGTGGCATCGCACGCATACCTGGCTGAGGACGTCATGCGGATCGGATGCGGAAGGGCCTTCGATATCGCTGAGCCCCAGCAGTTGGCCAGCATGATGGCCTCGCTTGCAGAAGATGATGATGCGATCGAACGAATGAGTAAAGCGGGCTACGCTCAGGCCGGTTCACTCGGCCTGACTTCCGCAAGGTGGCTTGAAGCATTCGTGGAGCTGTTCGAGAACAAACTCGGTTGAAGTCAGATATCCCTTGGCCGCCGCACCTCCGCCGCCGGCTCATGATCGGGCGTACCAACGGTGTTCCTCACCACGCAATCAAACAGCTACTCCCTTTGGGAACAAGACCCAGCGCGTTTGGTCTAAGCACAGTGCGCGTCTCCCGCGCTGGAGTGGAACAAACTATAAGGGGCTCAGACAAAGGACTAGAGATTCACCATGGCGGTTTGGCCGGGCACCTGTGCGACACCGGTGCGCCTTTGGATCTCTTGGAAAGGGCGGACTCAATGAAGGTTCTTCTGACTGGGCATATGGGTTACATCGGGTCTGTTCTCGCACCCAAGTTACTTGATCAGGGCCATCAAGTTGTTGGCCTCGACAGCGCACTTTTCGAGGGGTGCAACTTCTTGCCGGAACGGGCCAAGATCGCTTCGGTAGCGGGTGATGTTCGCGAGTTTGTGCAGGATCCGGCAAGGGCGAACGAGCAACTACACGACATTGATGTTGTCATCCACCTGGCCGCTCTTTCAAACGATCCACTGGGCGATTATCGGCCAGGTCTCACCCAGGAGATCAATGCGCAAGCATCGATAGAACTTGCACGATGCGCCAAACGAGCCGGGGTGACTAGATTCGTGTTCGCGTCATCCTGTTCGAATTATGGCGCATCGGGCGACGGCTTTATTACCGAGCAAGGTACGCTAAACCCTGTCACTGCTTACGGTCGATCGAAGGTAGAGGCCGAGATCGGCATTTCAATGTTGGCGGACGAGACCTTCAGTCCAACTTTTCTCCGGGCCTCGACAGCTTATGGCCTGTCCCCGCTAATTCGTATGGACCTCGTGGTGAACAATCTGACCGCTTGGGCATGCACAACGGGAGAGGTTCACTTGATGAGCGACGGTTCGCCGTGGCGCCCGATCGTACACGTCGAAGATATCGCTGCAGCATATATCGCTACAATCGAAGCCGACCGTTCAGAGATCCATAACGAGGTCTTCAACGTCGGCCAGACAACTGAGAATTATCAAATCCGCGAGATCGCAGAGATAGTGCGTGATGTTGTGCCCGGCTCGAAAATCGGCTTTTCGGACGAGGCGAGTCCCGACGTGCGCAACTATCGGGTGGACTGCAACTACATTGCTCGCAAGTTGCACAACTTCAAGCCGCAGTGGACCTGCAAGCGAGGGGTTGAGCAACTCTTCGAAGCCTTCACGTCAAACGGTCTGACGTTCGACCAATTTAACGGGCCGCGTTTCAAGCGCATAGCTCATATGAAAGAGCAGATAGAGCGGGGGTCGTTTAACGATGACCTGTTTCCGGTGCGCGAAATTGTAAACGTCTGAAAACTAGCCAAATTGGGAAAATGGATTTTGTCCACACGGTAAATTGCCGTAATACTCAAGCGGTCCGGTCTTCCCACCATCTGTGGCAAAGTAATTCGACTTTATTAGAAATTGAGTAACGGTTGTACGCCGAAAGTTTTTATACTTCTCAGTCGAGCCAAGAAGCATATCAACCCCTTGTGCCGACAGAGCAGCAGATAAAAGTACAAGCTTATTCAAGCTATCAAGCCGATTGCCGTGAAGTTCCGAAACGTAGTCCCTAGCGAAATGTTCTAGCGCAGCAGAGGGAATAGTCGCATCCGGCAAAGCGCGCTTTGTCATTGCGATGACAAAGTCTTCTTCTCGCGAATAGCCAAGTCTGCCGCCAATGATTGCGGCTCCAGCGAGTGCGCTTGCTCCAAATCCAATGATCAGCTTGCGTCGCGTCGTCCAAGGTGTCTTGATTTCCATTTTAAATCGCCCAACGTCAGATTTCATTACCCAATTTCAGGGACATGGCGGCACATGTCAGGCTTGGCACCGCCCAGCTCGTCGTCGGGAATACCGAGGTGCCGACCACCACCAGGTTCCTCAGCTGATGATGCACTTGCCTAGCGTCAACTACAGAAGTCGCGGGATCCATCCCCATACGCAAAGAGCCCTGTATATGATCAGTGGTGGGGAGAATCCTGCGCAGCTCTATGCTTTCGATGGGCAGCGAAGAGAATATTTCCGGGATTTTGCCAATCGCGAAATTCAGGCCTTTGATGGCATATTCGGAGAAGCCGCTGTGTCTAATGAAGGGGACTTCCCCGCCATCATCAATGACGGCGTTTTCTTCGTAGAGTAAGTCCTCCACAGTAATGCCGATCGGTACAACCTGACGGTATCGGTTGGGAGGATCAAGCCGCAAGCCTCCCCACAAGAAGCTGTTGTTGGTCCAATACTGGACAGCGCCGTGCTCCGACCGGAAATCGCCATCTATGTAACTGAGTTCGAATCCGGTCGTGGCAGTGCCACCATCAAAATGATCCATGCCATCCAGCATGATCTCTACAAATGCGAGCATCTTTTCGCCAAGAAATTTACCCGGTCCGCCGCCAAGGATGCCTGACTGCTGCAAGATAAATGGCGAATGAATCCCGTTGGCACCTAATACAATCAGATCTCCCCTTACTCTATAGTACCGACCCTCGCTCTCAAATAGGACCGCTTCGGCAGTAGATCCTGATGTCTCGAGCAGCCGCACTCTCGCTCCCGTGCAGATGGTGAGGTTGGGCGCCTCCCAGACGTCAACCATATCATCGATGGCATAAAATCTGGCGCCAGTCGGGCATAGCGAGCAGGTGCCATTATTGCAGCAAGCTCCGCGATTGCGCTCACCGCTTGTAAGTTTAGCTTGTGGAGCGGCAAAAAACGTATTGGGGCGATCCGCCTTGATCAGCCTTTCCGTGCTGCTGAAATGATGTTGCTTTTGCGGGAAATTTCCTGCCCCTGGGAAAACCTTGCTAACGTCTTCAGCGCCGGCAACTTTCATGATTACTTCAGCTGCATGATAATAGTCGGCGATGTCTTGATAAGAAATTGGCCAATCCAGACCTATTCCATATCTGGAATTCAATTCGAAGTCGTTCGGATGCATACGGGCAGCCATGCCCTGCCAGCAGTTCGTCCCTCCCCCGAGCCCGATATTAAAATTCCAGTCTTTCTCGCCCTGGTTCTGAATCGTCGAGTTATGATCAATCGCTGAGTTCTTCTGGTGGTCGAGTTGCCACTGTCGAGAATGATGTCTGCCCCATTCAAGCACCAAAATCCGCTGAGTTGGATGGCGCCTTATATAGTTCCGCAGGAAAAAGAGTGATCCAAAACCCGAGCCGATCACGATCACATCCCAGCTGTCGCGCTCAAGCTCGCTTGCGGCAGCAACGCTAATCTCCATATGCGAACTTTCTTTCCTGCTGACGATCAATCAGTTGCCATGCGCTTATGATGCGGGATCTTCATGAAATCATATCTTCTGCAAAATGCCACCTCAACCTGCTCATAAGCTGTAGCCAGATCGTAGCTTTCACCGAGGGAGCGTTGTTGCCCTACCCCATTAGGGGGGGCAGCGGTCAAATTCGCCTTCCGGCAGTTGCACTCGCACCGCGCCCGCAGGCCCAGAGTTTACAACACGCTAAACGAACGAAACAGCAGCAACACTAGCTGGAATCAGCCTAGCCTTTTGCGATGCCAGATCGCCAATCGATCGTAGATTTGAGACCCGAGTCGAGATCGTGAACCGGCGACCAGCCTGTGGCTGATTTCAGCTTTGTCACGTCAGCGACAATCCGCGGTGGCTCGTCCATTCGATCGGCGAGCGCTCCGATTTCAAGCAGGTCCTCACGCCCGCAAAGCTCGGAGGCCCGCTTCGCAAGAGATGCAATTGAGACACCCTTGCCGGTCGCCACGTTGAACGTACCACTGCTCCCAGTCACGGCAAGGTCCACCAACGCTTCACCCATGTCACCAGAATATCCGAAATCACGGATTGCTCTGCCGCTCGCAGTTTTGGCCACCTCCCCCTTAAGCATTCGATCCAGCAGTTGGGGTACGAGCCGTTCCGGGTTCTCGTATGGGCCGTACATATAGAACAGTCGCGCCCATGAAAGCGAACCGCCTGCTCGATCTGCCTGGATATGAGCCTGCTCGGCGAGTTCCGCCTTCGCACGTCCGTATATAGAGGCCGGTGAAATGGGAGTTTCGTCCTCGATGCAATCGCTTTCGCTCGGCGCATCGTACTCTGCACATGTACCACATCCAACGATGTGCCCGCCGGTTTCATCCCAATATTCGCGAAATAGTGCCAGGCTGGCATCGCGCCACGCCAGATTTTCCTGCAAATGCCAAAGCCCCGCTCCTTTTGATCGAGCCCAAGCCGCGTGAATGAGCGCACGAGGCCTGTATTCGGCAAACAGCTTACGGGCACTGCCTTTCTCGAGAAGGTCTACCGAGTGCCAAGGCACGGCAGAAGGATCGCTGATGCCAGCCTGGGTCCCAATTGCCAACACGTCGACGTCACGCGATTGCAGCGCGCGCAGCACGGCATGCCCAACAAAGCCACTGGCCCCCGTAACAGCGACCAAATCACGCGCCATTTATCCCCTCTCGATATTCAAGCTCTTGCCCCATTCAAGCTAATCCAAATGCGCAAATGATATGACTGCCTCTTACCACTACATTCATTCGATTGCTGCAGCCAAGGGGGCACCGATGAAAGCTGTCATTCTCGCCGGAGGGCTGGGGACTCGCTTGAGTGAGGAAACCTCTATTCGGCCAAAGCCAATGGTTGAGATTGGCGGCAAGCCAATCCTTTGGCATGTGATGCGACATTACGCGCATTTTGGAATAAAAGAATTCGTCGTATGCTGCGGCTATAAGGGAGAGTACATAAAGGATTATTTCCTTAATTACCGTAATATAACCAGCGATTTCACGATTGATCTGGGAAACGGGGAGATCCATTTCAACAATCCCATCGAAGAAGATTGGAAGGTTACTTTGATCGATACGGGGGCCGATTCAATGACAGGTGGCCGTATTGCGAGAGTACGGCAGGCGATTGGCGACAACCCATTCTGCCTGACCTATGGTGACGGAGTCTCGAACGTCCCGATCGACCAGTTGCTCGAATACCATGCATCGCATGGCAAATGGGCTACGGTTACTGCAGTTCGCCAACCGGGCCGCTTCGGTGCTTTAGGCATAAGCGAAGAAGGAATTTCCGTAACTGGTTTCCGCGAAAAGGGTATCGGAGATGGCGGATATATAAATGGCGGTTTTTATGTGTGTGAACCCCAGGTCTTCGATCTTATTGAAGATGATGCCACAGTTTGGGAACGCGAGCCGATGGAGCGCCTGGTTGAACTCAGCCAGTTAGTTGCTTTCCGTCATGAGGACTTCTGGCAGTGCATGGATACTCTAAGAGACAAGAGCTATCTAGAAGAAGTCTGGGCAAGTCCTGATTGCCCGTGGCGGCTGGTCTATTCGCACTCGTCGAACCACACCGACAAAAGGGCCCCTGCAAGCGCCGGGCAGCCCATGATGGCAGACCGGATCCTCAAGGCTGTCTAAATTGAAATTATCGATGCCAGCATAAGCATCTTCAAGCTTTGATGCTGGAACTGAGAGAAGGTTCTGAGCGCCTCGCAGGTCCCAATATGGCGCTAGGAGAACCGCGCGAAAGGGTTGGCGCAGCCCTGTGCCAGCCCGATGTATTCGATGCTCTTTTCCGGCGATGACCTCTGGAAAAGCGTTGAGCCAAGCATGAATAAAGTTGTGACTCGACGCTTGAAGTTAAAATATGGTGCCTGATCCGAGAGCATTGCATCGAGGGCGTCAAACCCGACCAGCCGCTGGACAGACATAAGCGCCTTGACCTCCAAGACCTCATCAGCGTTGAAATACAGATAATCCGCAGCAAATTTTTGTGCGGCGCCTGGCGCAATCGGTTCGCTTGAGAACGCATGCCGGATGAACCCGGCCAAAAAGTCCTCGGGCCTGCCGTTGATTGCATAGATTCCTCCCGCACCGGCCAGCGCCGCCGTTGCGCCGCCTGCCATTAGCAAGTGTCTGCGGGTTAGTCCGGCCACGGTTACCTCATGCCAAGATGTTCTTTGCTGCGCGAAGCGATAGCGCCGCAGCAGTGAGTGAAGGATTAGCGCTTCCGCAGGTTGGGAATGTCGAAGTCCCGACCACGATCAGGTTGCGAATGGCGTGGCTTACCAGATTGTGGTCAACAACCGATTCCTCAATGGATCGGCCCATCCTAAGCGATCCCTGGACATGTCCCATGGTCGGCTCAATGCGGTGGAACCGGATGCTTTCGACCGGTAATGGCGCAAGTATTTTCGGCAAGCAATCAAGTGCATTCTGCAGCCCGGCCATCGCGTAATCGGAATATCCCTTGAACTTGACTAACGGCTTGTCACCACCATCGTCGAAGACGCCGTTGTCATGATCGAAAACGTCCTCAACATAGAAAATGAGACCCATGTTTTCGCGCCAACGCCCAGGTTCCAGACGCAGCCCCTGCTTGAACCCGTTCTGCACGACCATAACAGCAGAGGAATGATCCTTGGAACGCCCGTCCTCCACGATGCCGATATTGAATGCTGTGCTGTCAGTTCCGCCGTCGTAGTGATTCAGACCATCGAACATCACTTCCACCGAGGCGAGCATTTTCTCACCCAGATATCGCCCTACCCCATGACCGGAAATTCCGGATCGCAACATAATGAAAGCGGAGTGGATGGCGTTTGCGCCCAGGACACAAAGGTCACAGGAAACCGTGTAGTCGCGACCTCTGCTCTGAAATTGAACGGATTTCGCGACGCCACTGGCTGTTTCGATGTAATGTACCTCGCTGTTTATGCAGATCGAAACCGACGGATGGTCAAGCACATCTGACATTGAGTTCAGGCCTGTGAACTTGGCGCTTACCGGGCAAAGATTGCAGCTTGAACTGGAACAGCATCGTCCCCGAGATGATACCGAGCGCGAGAGTTTGGCGGTTGGCATCGGGAAGTGATGCTGGTCACCTGCGGCAACCAGCATTTCGTCCGCAGTCGTCATTCTGTGCGGGGGCTGGGGGTAGTTCGACGAGCCCGGATAACTCCTTTCGAGTTCGGGCGACCCTGCAATTAGCATTATACGCTCTGCCTCTTGCCAGTAAGGTACAAGGTCGTCGTATCGGATCGGCCAGTCCGCTCCGAAACCCAACCGGGTCTTTAGGTCGAAGTCGGTGGGATGAAGACGAGGCGTCAGTCCCCACCAGCAGTTCGTGCTACCGCCCAAACCGATCGTGAAGTCCCACGGCTTTTCTACCTCGCCCCCACGACGGAAAGTATCAAGCGGGTCAATCTCTGAATTCTTCTGGTTTTGGAGCTGCCACTCATGGTTGTGGTAGCCACCTTTCTCCAGGATCAAAACGCGGTCGTGGGGTCTGTTCTGCAGATATTTGTAAAGGAAAAACAAGGATCCGAAGCCAGATCCGATAATCACGACGTCCCATGCGGCAGCCGCTGAAGCTTTGTCGGGTGTAACGAACTGCATGGCTCGTTCCTTCAGTAGGCCTCAAGCGTCAGACCTTTACCACTTCATCCGGGGCAAAGCGTAAAACACCGCCTTGAGGTTTCTCCCCTTCATCGTATCTGGAAACGATATCTGGCGCGATTTCCTGTTCGTCCGAGATACGCCGGAAATCTCGCAGCGCGGTGCCAGTCGAAGCATTATCGACGTTTCTGGCCCCGATCCCATGGCGGACATGTTCGATATCGACGATGCGAAAATCTATGCTGAATCTGGTCATGCCACTGACATTGTCGGATGTCGCGTGCAATTGATTGGCCGAAAAAATCACCGCGCCGCCAACCGGCAGAACCATCTGCACCGCTCCCGGATGCTCAAGCGCCGCGTTGGGTTGAGGGATGCCGCGATTGTCTTCACCCATGCGATGTTGCGCGGCGTTCTTGCGGCCCGTCGCATTCCAATTGTATATGTTGAAGTCGTTTGACGAGTTCGCCACCGCACTTTCTACATAATGGGGGTAGAACTCCATCGAACATTCGCGTGTCATCGGGAAAATCGGGAGCCAAAACTGGATCTGCTGCATTGGCGCTGACCACCAGGTATCGCGATGGGGCGGCTGCTTGTGCCCTACTCCCGAAACCAGATAGCCGTCGCTACTGACCACACGCATTCGCGGGACATCAAGATAGGTTCGCCAAGGATCGAATCCCAGCTCGGCCAGATACGCCTTTTGCAGGATCCTTGTTTGCGGATCATGGATGAAGCGCGGCTTCACGTTCGCTGCACGCGCAACGAAGTCGTCGATGTCGAGAACATGCTGTGCGGTACGCGGGTCATACGGATGGAATGCCTCTTCCACCATTGTGCGCGCGTGTGCGCAAAGCTCGATACTTGCGGGAGTAGGAGGCAGCAATACAATCTGGCCCCGGTAGATCGCCAACTCTTCCTCTTCGATCGGAGCGTTCAACCCCACCGTGACGGCAATAGCGTTCCTGTCGCTTTGTCTCATTGTTCAAGCCCCTTCCTTTCGAACCTGCCGTGCAGGCTCTGGACGATAGCGCGCCAGAAAAATGGCGCGCCAAAGCATGGCGGCACCCGATTTGAGCGCCAACACCGGTTTGCGGTAACGCCAACAATTGGCCAGCAGTGACAGGCCATTTAGCGCACGCGTGGTAGCGCCGCTGAGGCGCCTGCCGTCGCGACCGATCGCCCCATAAACCAACATCTTGTCGGGAACGCCGGAGTATCTCGAGATCAGGCCCTTCATCTCCTGTGCAGGCGAGAGTTCCCTGTCGGAAAAGGCATCATAAACCGCACCAGTTGCATGCGGACGAGTATGAACCATGGAAATTTCATCAATTATCGCGGATTTGAAAGCTGGACTGGGCATTGTGACTGTCCAGATCCGGTCCATGCCCCAACCCGAGATTACATTGGACATGTGCGGCATGAACGCTCTGAGATAGTCGGTCCTGATGGCCGCAGCCATGCATTCGACAAAGTTGGTGTAGCGCAGGCGCGTCAATGGGCAATGGAGCAGAATAGAATAACAAAAGAAGCTGTCGGAATGCAGTGCCGGTTGCGCGATAAAGAGATCATTTTCGGCGCAAATGTCGAAATACCGGTTGAGGTCTTCTTTCGTGAAAAGGAGATCATCATCCATGAAAGCTATGTAGCGATAGCGGTCCAGCACTTCTGGATTGTTGATTAGGTACCGATAGACACTGTCCCACTTCGTGCCTTTATCGACGGACAGCGGCAGGTCGCCACCTTGTCCGATCTCGGGATCGTCATCGTATTGACTCAGTTGCAGATCCCAATTTCGCTCGCCCTTTCCAGCCAACCATCTACGATGAAGCGATTTCGATCCGACGCGAACGAAGACGAGGTTTTGGCGCGGCGCGATCATTTCGTTCCTGCGCGCATTGCTGACTTGCCTTTCGTCAGTTTCTCAAGGGCCTGGCGCGCTGCCTTCTCGCCGCTGGCAAAGGCCTGATCGGTCCAGATGTAGCCCCAGTCACCGAAACGCCCGCAATAATTCACGCCGATTTCGTCCAGGTAGCCATGGATCAGCTTGAGAGCAGCGGGCCGGTCATGGTCGAAGATGATGTTTGCAAAGGGCGCAACGATGGTGCTTGTGTGATTGACCTGGTCCCGTCCATCAATGAGCCCTGCCTTAAGCAGCCCGTCAATCACAGGTTCGATGTAAGCTTCAGGTGGTTGGGTGCGAGGCTTCCATTTGTCGCTGAAATAGACTTCAGCTTGTAGCGCTACGCAGCCTTTCGGGGCGACGTTGGGTGAGAAATTCGAGGGATAGCTCAGCCGGGCAAAGACAATGTCCTCATCGTAAAAATAGGTCCAGTGGTCATCGCGGACCTTCGGTTTGCTTACCCCGATGTTGACCAGAATGACTTCGGTGCAAGCGAGCTTTCCTGCCGCATCTACCACATCCGGCGGCGCATCCTTGATCATCGGTATCAAGCGAGGAAGAGGCACGGAAGAAATCAACGCATCGTAACCAACGATTCTTCCGTCAGAAATACAAAGTGTCCTGGCGACGGGATCTATCGCCACAATCTCGCTGTTGCACTCGACCCGCGAGCGCTTGCGGAAGCCATTGAGGTAAGAAACAAACCCGCCTTCCGTGGGATAACGGAAATGGTCCACGTAGTGTACGTCTGACGTGTTCGGTACCAGCGCACCTCGCAGCACTTCTTCCAGCTCGGGACGGTAAAGTCGAGGCCCGAGCCAGTCCGTTGTAAGATTGCTTGCTTCCGTCGTGTGGTATTTGCGCGTGTACACTGCGGGGAACGTCTGAGCGAATGTCTCGCCGAAACTTGCAAGCAGCCAGTCTTCATAATTCGATATGCGACCTGTGCTGGCAGGCTGATCCGTGGCCTTGGCAAAGTCCCTGATGCAATCGACGATCAAGTCTGCGGGAAGACCATGCAGATTGACCTGTGCCGGATGTTTGATCCAGTGGCCTTGCCAATAGTTATTCACGCTGGCGCGTAGTTTTTCATATGAGCCGCCAATGCTGTCTGCGAAGAGTTCCTGCAGCCGCGTGTTCTGAGTGAAGGAAATGTGCGGCCCCTCGTCGAACAAGTAGCCATCAGCGTAGGAATGGGTGGAAGTATGGCCACCGTGAAACCGCCGTTTCTCGTATATCGTGGCTTCGCTGCCCGCTTCTCTTAACTGATGGGCAGCGCCGAACCCGGCGAAGCCCGCTCCGATAATTGCAATATGTGGCTGTCGAGACATGGCGCCGAGCTGGATCCTATTGTTCAATAGTCGCTTCGGGTACGGGAACAATGAATTGCCCACCCCATTCTCGGGCATTGCCAATTTGCTCTTTTATTTCTTCCTTCAGGTTCCAAGGTAAGATCAGGATGAAGTCCGGCTTCGCCTTTTGCAAATGAGCGGGATCATAAATCGGAACACGCACACCCGGCATTAGCTTACCCTGCTTCGATGGAGCCCGATCGACAGCGAAATCAATAACATCGCTGCCGATGCCGCAATAGTTGAGAAGGGTCACGCCCTTGGCTGGCGCGCCATATGCCGCTATCGATTTACCCTGTTTCTTGAGCTCCATGCACAATTGGACCAGGGCAAGCTTCGTTTTACGGATTTGACTGCTCCATTCAGTATAGGTCGCCCGCCTCTCTAGCCCGTATCGTCTTTCCTCGTCGCGCATCGCATCGACGGAGGGTTCTGTGTCCCAAGCGGCATCCGCGTGACAGACATGGAAACGCACTGATCCGCCATGCGTGGTCAAACTTTCGACCGCGAAGATGCGAAGCCCAGCGGCATGGAAGATACGCTCCGCTGCCAGCAACGAAAGATACGAGAAGTGCTCGTGATAGATTGTATCAAACTGGTTTTGCTGCATCAGGCGCAGCAAATGCTGGACCTCGTATGTCGCAACACCCTCAGGATTCAGCAACGCTTTGGCGCCGCGAACAAAATCATTGATGTCGGGAACATGAGCCAGCACGTTATTTGCGACAAGCAGATCCGCGCCCCATCCCTCATTAGCCAGGTCGCGGCCCAGCTGTTCTGAAAAGAACTCCGTCCGTACTTCCAGGCCAGCCTTCCTTGCCACAGCAGCTGGGCCTTCCGTTGGCTCTATACCCAGGCATTCTATTCCGGCCTGCTTGACGTACTGAAGGAGATATCCGTCATTCGACGCGATTTCCACCACCCGGCTGTTCTTGTCCAGCCGTAGGCGTTCGATCATCGTTTCCACATATGATCTGGCATGTTCGAGCCAGGTCGAAGAGTGGGAGGAGTAATAGGTGTAGTCAGCGCGAAACAGGTCACGTGCACCTAGCTGGTGAACAACTTGTGCAAGCAGACAACTGTCGCAAACTCGCACTTCGAGGGGATAGTGCACTTCCGGCTCACCGGATTGCGCCAGGCCGATAAAGTCATTGGCGACGGGACTGAACCCAAGATCGGCCAACTGCAAAACAAGCGGCTGCAGGCAGTGGCGACAGGTCTTCAGAGCAGATGCTGAGTTGATTTCCGGCTTTCCTGTCTGTTGCATCGGGTAGCCTTTCGCAATCGCAGGAGTGGGAGGATTTTCCCCGCTTTTCGAGGACGATGCTAGGCAAGAGAAGGTGTTGTCGCAATTCGCCTTCCGGATTACTACGTCTGCAAAGTACTGCTTTTAATGCAATAATTTTGAGTTGCCTTCTGTTAAAGCCGTCTGACCACATAATCGGCGATAGCCAAACTCGAAGTGAGGCCGGGCGACTCAATGCCAAATAGATTGATCAATCCGGTCACGCCGTGATCGTCGGGTCCATCGATGCGAAAGTCTGCGGCAGGCCTATCGGGACCGGAAATTTTCGATCTAACCCCAGTATAGTCAGGTTGAAGCTGATCCGCAGAAATGTTTGGAAGGAAACATTGGATTGCAGAAACGAAATCGTCCTTAGCACAATCATCGAAACGATAGTCTGGCTTTTCGATCCACCTAACATCGGGCCCAAATCTCGCCTGGCCGCCAAGATCAATGGTCAAGTGAACGCCCAACCCTCCCGTGACTGGAATCGGATAGACCAACCGTTTGCAAGGTGGGCGGCCAGAAAGACGGTAGTAATGCCCAATCGCGAAATATGCGTCGGGGATGGAATTTGATCTGGCGCCCAATATCCGCTGGGCCATCTCAACCGCACGAAGGCCAGCGCAATTCACAAGATTTCTGGTGCGTAGGCGCTCGGATTCCAAGTTATTGATTTCGACAACAAAGCCCCTTGGATCTGGGATGACAGCGGTCACTTCGGCTTTTAGCACGAGCATGCCTCCGTAATGCTCAAACTCGCCTTCCAGCGCGACCATTAGCCCATGACTGTCGATTATTCCCGTCGATGGAGAATATAGAGCACCAACACATTGAACCTCTGGTTCAAGCGATTTCATCTCGTTACGCGACAGAAACTGCAGATCATGCACATCGTTCGCGACTGCGCGCGTTCGAATTTCTTCAAGTTGCTCCAGCTGCTCATTCGATGTTGCGACGATGGCCTTTCCGATCCGGCGATGGGCAATCCCCCGGTCAGCGGCAAAGGCGTAGAGCATGTCCCTTCCACGTCGGCAAAATTTTGCCTTTAGGCTTTCTGGCTCATAGTAGATTCCGGCATGGATGACTTCGGAGTTCCGACTGCTCGAATGGGTTCCGATTGCCTGTTCTGCCTCTAGCAAAACTACTTCACGCCCTGATCGGGCGAGCGCCGCTGCGCAAGCAAGACCAATGACGCCGCCACCGACGACAATACATTCTACCTCTTCCACGCGGCGCCTTTGGATCGAGCGCTGTTGCCAGATCGATCCCTATGTGGAAATCCAGATGCGGAGCGGCTGTCATTGGCAGGCATGAATGCAATCAACCTCCGTTCTCGCTGAGTCGGGCATCGTATCGTCCAGCCTCTATTCTTCCGTTGCTAGCGCTTGATGAAATTACCATTCGGGAGGGTCTGTCCACTTGAAAGAACCAAAGGACCTAACCCTAGAGGATAGTGAAACACTTAGTCTGATGAACGGTTGTGCAACGATGGGCTTTGCGGGATTTGCGGTTAGGATGCCCTCCGAAGCTCATCGATCGATATTGACGATGCTCAACAGGGGGCATGCGGAAAAGGGGCAGGTTGCGAAGCGACGAGGCGCGAGCGTCAGGCTCGTATCTCTTCCCATCGAAAAGCCGGGCTTTGCCATCGCCAAGGTTTGGCCTGGCTATTTGGCTGGTGGGCTCAATGCGCACTCTCATGCCGATCCGGTTTGGATGGAAACACGCGTTTTGACAGAAAATGAAGTACCATCTGCATGAAGTCAGTTGTGCGCCATCAGGTCGCTAAAGGAACGGCCTTGCTAGGCGGCGCGCGCGCACTTTCGCGCGGCTTCGATTTCATCACGCTGATCATCCTGGCAAGATATCTGACGCCCACCGATTTCGGCCTGGTAGCAATCGCCTTGTCAGTGATGCAAATTGCCGAGGCAGTCATGGAGGTGCCAACCAACGTTGCGCTGCTTCAGCTGCGCACTGTGAGCCGCAGCCACCTCAACTCCGCGTTCACGATCGCGCTTCTGCGCGGTGTCGCCATCGCTGCAATACTCTGCGCTATGGCCATGCCGCTGGCATATTTCTTCGAGGACGAACGATTGTTCGCGCTAATCTGCGCCATTTCGCTCGCCCCGGCGTTGCGCGGGTTGCGGAGCCCAAAGGACTTCCTTTTGTTTAAGCAGTTGCGCTTCTGGCCCGATGCCCTGGCCGATGTTTTCGGCAAATTCTGCGCCTTGGCAATCGCCGGCATGCTGGCAGTTCAGACAGGCAGCTATTGGGCAATCGCCTCGGCCACCATCGCCAGCCCCTTATTCTACGTTCTGGCGACCTATGCCCTGGTCCCCATGCGACCGCGCCTGACCTTGCGCCACTTCGCCTTCTTCTGGAGTTTCCTGAGCTGGAACATGGCTGCGCAAACGATGAGCGCACTAAACTGGCAAGCGGATCGGGTCCTGCTCGGAAAGCTAGCCGCGCAAGCAACGGTCGGCCTGTACGCCACCACCAGGGATCTGGCCACGATCGTGTTCAAGACCATGATGGAAACAATCCAAAAGCCAATGATGTCGGCATTGGCCCGTTCCAATCAACAGCCGACGCGCCAGCGCCAGGTCTATGGCGTTGCCATCGCCTCCGTGCTCTCGATCGGATTGCCAATTGCATGCGGGCAGGCATTGCTGGCCGTGGAATTAATCGAGCTTGTACTGGGGCCTCAATGGCTCGAGGCAACGATTGTTTTTCAAGCGGTCTCGCTGCTGCTTATACCTGGACTATATTCGCATATGACGCTGACCTTGCTCAATGCGCTCGGGAAGCCAAAATATATTTTCAACCGCAATCTTTGGGATTTTCTGCTTCGGGTTCCGCTGACCATCGCTTGTGTTGTAAACTTCGGCTGGCTCGGAGCGGTCCTGGCACTTATAGTGGCAGACCTGTTCCTTGCGCTGCTGTGTCTGCACTTGACCAGAAAGATTATCGGGATCGGCATCATTGAGCAGCTTCTTTGCGCTGGCAGGGGCTTGGTAAGCGTTACGGTAATGGTTGCGACCGTCTTCTGGCTGCGCCAGATTTTCGAGCGCGGAGACAGCGAACTCGAAATCATCGTCTATCTACTCAAGATCATTCCGCTTGCTGCTATCACCTATTGCACGGCCCACTGGGCGGTCTGGAGGCTTTCGGGTCGGCCCGATGGGCTGGAAGCGCTGGTGACGCAGACAATCAGTCGTGTCGCTCGTGACAAGCCGTTCATTGGGTGGCTTAATCGTCACAACCTGGCTGACAAACCGCGAACACAAGAGTTGAAATGATCGTTTTGGCTTTCTAGCCGCGCAATGAATGCCGTTCCTGCCTGCTGCCTGTGAGGTCGGCGTTGCTCTGGCTAGCCATGCTTCGGAATCAGGTCGCATGAGCCGCCAGTTGAGCTTGCTTTAGAATGCAGTCCAGTTGTGCGCGCGAACCGCTGGGTTTTGGATATCTGGCTATAGTTTGTCCTGCATGAGATTCACCATCACGCAAACAAGCGACCGATCCGGCCAGGAAGCCCCTCCAGCATCCACTTCATAGCTATGATCGCTGCAGCGGACGCAGTGCAGTTCACAACGAGCCGGGCTGTGTCCACCCGCAATCCCGGCAAGGGTCGCCGCACGAATTCCAGTGCAATCGCAAGGGCGACAAATAGCAGGACAAGGTAGCGCGTTTCGATCTGGTACTGTGTCAGGTACCGCGTGATCATGCCGGCCGCGCCAAAGGCGACCGCCCAAAACGACAGCGAGAAAATTCGTCGGTATTTCGCCATAGCGCCTCGATAGTTGGCGCAGCATAGCCCGGCAAACCCTAACTTCAGCGCCGTCATGAGCCACGCTGGGCCCAGGACAACTCCAGCGTCAAACCACAAAATCTAGATGCAAGTGCAATGATCCCGCCTTAGTGATGCCCGGAAGAAGTCTTGCTCTCGATGCGATCGGCCGCTTCCCTCAACAATTCGGGCAGGCTGGCCCGCATTCCAAACATGTCGTAGAGATTTATCGTCGCGCCGAGCATGGCGAAACCGACCATTTCGCAAGGCATTCCCTGTCTCATAAGCTTGGCGTAGCCCGCCATCAGGGCTTCGGAAACGTCATTGAAGTCGCGGAAATGGCCTGCCGGCCCGAAGTCGGCAAACATCTCAAGTTCTTCGAAAAGCAAAGCTCGAGTCTCAGTGTTTCCTTGCATATTCTTCATGTAGAAATCACCCGATCTCTTCTGCTTACTTTCGATATTCATTGATATTCAGCAATGCTTAATGAATATTTATTCGACTTGTAATTTCCAACGTCTGGACACGCAATTTCGCAAATCCGCAAGGTTTCGACAATAATAAAGTTGTCGGTAGTTCGCTATTTCCAGTTCAGCCCCAAATGTGCCCGAAGCAAGGCCACTTTGACCTAATCCTTTGGGAGGATTCGAAGTTGTGCTCTGCGCACCCCAGCGAAGGATATGCGATCATCGCATGCTGCCGTTCCGCACCAAGCGGCACGGGCAGCAGCCAGGTCGAAATGGAGCTAGTCCGAGATAGCTGTTGCGCCAATTAGGCCGGGCAACATACCGTCAAATGCCGTTTGGCTTGCTATCGGCGAACGGGGGGCATTTTACCGCTTGCTCTGAGCGCAGCGCAAGCTGCTGACAGGCGCCAGCACAGCGGTGTGGGAGGGCATCTTGAAATGAGCGGACAAGAAGGAACGGCATTCATCCTGACGAACGATGCCATGCCCGGGTTTGCAAGGGTCGAGTTCACCACAAAAGATGACCTCGCGAACAAGATCAAGAAGATAAACAGGTCCGATCTCCCGATACCCTTCCGGCTCTACTTCGCAGCCAAGGTGAACGACTGCGACCTGGTTGACCGCAATCTGCACTACCTGTTCTCGGATCATTGCGACACGCGCGATGCCCGGTTTTTCAGAATCAACCCCGACCGGCTGCGGGTGGCGATCGAATTGGCCGCTACCGCCCCCATCGCGATCGATGACGATGACATTGGAATTTCTCCCGAGATGCGGGCACGCATGGACCAGATCAAGGCTTCACACGATGCCTCAAGGTTTGGCGCATTCAGTGCAGCGCCTGGGACTGTTCTGTATTTCACCAAGGATACCACAATCACTTGCACTGCCCTGGGCAACGGAATGGTGGAGTTTGAAGGCAAGGCGACAACTCCTGCCGAGGCAACCCGAGATGCCTTGAAAGCTATCGGTTTCGATTGGGATGAAGCCTTCGCAACGGATTACTGGCTGACACAGTCGGTCGGTCCAGCGGGCCATGGCAGGTCTGCTGAGAGCTCACAGGCCGCTGCACATGTAGCTGAAGAGTTTGCGGTTCTTGCCACTGAGCCAGACGATTCCCCGGTAATGTTCATCCGGAACCGGAAGATTTAGGCAATGATCAGATCCCTGGGCGCGGCCAGTCAGCCTGAGCGGAAGCGGCCGCAAAATCGCGGGGTTCACGCATACCCATTCGGATTGCGCGATTGCCAGTTCCAGGTCGAACCACAAATTTCCTTCAGGCCAAGCTCGGCTCGCCACCCCAGCAGTTCACGGGCCTTGCTGGCATCAGCATAATAGCTTGCCAAATCCCCATCGCGGCGTTCCACGAACTGGACCGGGATCGGCCTGGAAGATGCTGCCTCGAAGCCCCTGACCATGTCCATGACCGAGAACGCCGTGCCAGTGCCGATGTTCACCGCTTCGCACCCAGTACTTTCGCTTATCAACTCGATCGCGGCGACATGCGCCCGCGCCAGATCCACGACATGGATGTAGTCGCGTTCGCCCGTGCCATCGCGCGTATCGTAATCGTTCCCGAACACGTTGAGGTGCGGGCGTCGACCCACAGCGACCTGCGCGACGAAAGGCATCAGATTGTCGGGGGTGCCATTGGGATCCTCGCCGATTTCTCCTGAAGAATGGGCCCCCACCGGATTGAAATAGCGCAGCAATGCCGCCGAAGCGCCTGCGGTGGCAGCGCACCAATCGGCGATGACCTGTTCGGCCACCAGCTTTGTGCGCCCGTAAGTGTTGGCTGGATTGAGCGGGTGCGCTTCGTCGTATGGCAAGTACTTGGGCTCACCGTAGACAGTGGCGGAGGACGAGAAGACGATCCTCTGGCAATGTGTGGAATCCATGGCTTCAAGCAGGCGCAAAGTGCCCAGCACGTTGTTGTCATAATATTCGAGCGGCACCTTCTCCGACGCAGCCACAGCCTTCAAACCGGCAAAGTGGATCACGGCATCCGGGCTGAATTCCGTCATGACCTTACCCAGTCGGCTGGCGTCACGAACATCCACATCAGCTTCGCCAAAATCAGCGTTGGCCAGCCTCCGAACGCGCCTGAGCGCTTCGGGCGAACTGTTGCAGTAATTGTCGCAAGCGAAAACCTCGTGGCCCGCCCGCAGCAGCTCTAGGATTGTGTGGCTGCCGATATATCCGGCACCGCCGGTAACAAGAACCTTCATTGGCCAACGGCCCCTTGCGATTCCCCCGCCCCGCACTGGGTTTCCTCACCCCGCCGCAACGGCTCGTAAAGCCGAACATAGTCGACCTCCAGCTGCGAGGGATTGGGCGTGTTCTCGATCGAATAACCAGAGCCCAGCGCCAGATTAACGAGCGGGAAAAGCGGGGCGTCGTGTTCCTTGGGCGTCGGATGCCGCCAGACCGGCTTGCGATCGAAGAAATAGGTTACGATTTCGGGGGTAACGTCCACACCGATCATGTGGAAATTGCGGGTCATTGTGCCCTCTTCGATCGGTATCTGCATGGTCCCGCCCGATTTCTTGTCGCCGGAAAGCTCGGTCGGGTTGATGTGCCAAGTTGCGAAGTAGGATGCGGGATCGTGACCGTAATATTCGATCGCGTCGATTTCGAAGCCTGTCCTGGGATCGTTGCGTGACGCGCGATTGTACAGCCAGAACGCGGCCCATGTACCAGGACCGGGGGTAACCCGCATCCGCGCCTCGAAATAGCCGTATTGCATGGCAACGCCTGCGGCTGCCTGATCGGCCGCAGAGATCAACCCGGATGTCCATTTGCCATCGCGATTGCGCCTCGCGGTTATAACAAGCTTGCCGTCTTCAATACTGAAAGGTCCATCCGGACCCGGATCGGTGAATTGGGCATCGCCGAAGTCCCCGGCCCAGGGCGTATGTGCGATCCAGCGCTTTCCGTTGAGCAACCAGTCGCCGATACTGAGGTCGTCGAACTCGTCCGACCAGAACAGGCTATATTGGCAAAGATCCAGTTCCTCACCCTGGTCGTATTGGAGTTGCGCGGGCGAAGCGACCAGGAATCCGATCACTGCTGCAGCCAAATTTGCGGTCTTGTGCATCATGAATTCGACGCCTTCCTTTTGTCGCCCCCTATCTACCGAGCTCGATTAGGCTCCTGGCCGCATAGCCCGGCCATGCCAGCGGCCGGATACCCGACCGAAGCAACTCGTTCCTGTATTTCGGATTTCGCCTGGCGAAAGCGTTGACGATCGACGCTTTGATCCGGTCGCGCCATGTGGAGTGGCCCGGCGGCATCGGTCTCAACCCTCCCATGCGAAGCAATGAATTGACCTGGTAGATCGCTGCTTCGCGGTCGATGTTACGCATGCAGAAGTGGATGCCAAGCGTGATCGAAAGTCGCTGCCATTCTTGAAGCCATGCGCCGCACGGGTGGGATGAAGGACGCCGGTGCCGGCCCACAAGTCATAGGCATCAGCCCGATGCCGATACTCTTCCTTGCACTTGGCGCGATTGTGATCACCCATGTAATACAGTTCGATCTCTGTATCCGGCAGGATTGCCGGATCCTTCGCAGTCCAGATGCTGGCCTCGTGATCGATGTGATAGGGGGTTACCGAGCCCGGCGAAGCCATGAACACATAGGCATCCTGCCAGGTGATGTCTTCGGGCTTGACGCCTGTGAGCGCAATGATCTCGGTCATCAGATCATCCAGCAGCTGGCGATATTCCGGATCGCGCTGGACGCTGTAAAGCAGGATCCATGAGCCGGAATTGCCGAGATCGGCGATCGCTTCATTCAGGCTGTCGAGTTCCTGCCTGATCGGCACATTCCAGCCAGCGTCGACCGGTGCAACGCTGGACTGCCAGCGCACGCTGCGCTGGCTACGGTCTTCGAGCAGGCGCTGCGCAAGCCGCTCGAGACGCGGCAGCGAGAACAGCGGGTTACCGGCCAGATTGTGTTCGAACTGGAACGAACGTTGATTGAACAGGCCAGAAAGGTCCTGCGCCTCGATATACCTAGCCGGCGAGGTGGCGGCTTCTGCCGCTCGTAACGTAGCATTCATCGAAGGCTCCCCACCATGGCCGCAGAGCAACGATCATCGGGATAGCTGGCACCGGGCGAAAAATGCAATTTGCCTTAAGGGGTACTTCCAAGGATCGCGCCAATCGACGATCTTAATTGCGTGGGAATGGTAGCGGAGGGACTACCACTCCCTTATTTTTCAATGGTTTATTGGCGAAAATTGGATCGTGCCACGTGGCACGATCCTAGTACATCCACCTTGGCACGATATGGCACGACTAGTTCCCTCAGGCCGAAGATCGTGCCAACGGCAAGGGCATCGGCTTGTAAAGGGTGAGATTAACCTCATGTAATCTCGGGTATTCACAATAAGAAAGTCGCGTCATGCAGGACAAGGATGAGGCAACAGACTGGATCGATGTCTGGAGCATTGAAACGTTTGATGACGAACTCCTCGCTGAATTGGACTGCAGAGCAAGCGTCATCAGGGATTATTTCAATCGTGAGGAAGTACTCTGGGCCGAGCGTGAACAAGGAGGAGGCGATTGGCCTGAACCAGAAAACCCACATGCGGAAGGATTTATCGAGGCGAGAGAGGAAATTGGAAACCTCATGAAGCAGCGATCCATTCGCGCTTGGCACTATACGCGATTAACCGACGAGGAGATCGATGTGTTGCGGAGAGAGGGAATTATCCTCTCCAACCTTGAAAGCTTCCGAACGCGGCTAGATGCGCAGGTGGCGGCAGGATCATTCGACAGCGAAGTAGCTGATCAACTTTATGCTTCGAGCCCATTCCAAGGTGATCAACGTGATGGACGACTAAACAAGTTTTGGATGGTCTCGCACCCATTGCCAACTTCAGACCACGGCGTACAACCACTGCTCGAAAGCTGGGGTGGCGAAGTAACCTACTTCCGGCAGAGCAGCCCTGACTTGAAAGACCTGCTTGTGGGGCTGGGGCAATCAAGGGTCATCGAAGTGCTTGTGCCGTTGGACGTGACATCCTTCGGTTTCAGCCGGGCGGGTGACTCAGTGGTCGCCACTTACGCTCGGCATATTGATTGCAGCGCCGAGCCAAAGATCTTCGACCTGTATATCGAACAAGCACTCAGTCCTGAACACGTGTTGGCGGTTCATTCTAAGGGCGAACCTAACTTCTCGGCACTCGCACGAGGCTATCCAACGGGTTTTACCTACGAATAGATGCCTCGCGAACTGGTGACGTTGTTTCAGGCACAACTATGCGAGAATGTCGGCCATGCGGAAGGGATCGCACAAAATTGGCACGATTGCGGTCGAAAAACCGTTATAAATCAATGTGATTTTGGTAGCGGAGGAGGGACTCGAACCCCCGACACGCGGATTATGATTCCGCTGCTCTAACCACCTGAGCTACTCCGCCCCGAAAGGCCCGCCGGGGCAAACGCCCGCTCGGCAGGCGGCGCATTTAGGGCGCACTTGTGCCCCGGTCAACCATTTGCGTCACGCCTTTTGCTTTCCGCGAAACAGAAATTCGCGCACCGGCTCCCACGGGCCGCCGCGATAGCGAAACAGGCCCAGCCCGCGAAAGCGAAACGCGCCGGGCGCGATGCTGACCTGAAGGCTTTCCAGCAGTGCCTTTGCCTCCTGCGGGCTGACCTTGTTCTGGATCGTCACATGCAGACGCGGGGCATGCTGGTCCTGCCGCGTGAGCATGCCATGGAAGCGGTCGGCAATCTCGCCGCGCAGACGCAGCATCGCAGGACTGGCGAGCCGGATCGCCACCCCCCCTCCCCAGCGACATCAGGCCGGCGACCTCGCCATCCACTGGCGCAAATTCGGCTGCAAGACGCTTGCAGAGAGCCTGTAGCTCGGCCTCGCACTGCGGGGGAAGCGCGTGAAACAGTGTGACATGCGCGCTGAGGAAATTGCGTTCGGGCGGAAAATGCGCCGTTCGCAGCGCGGTGAATTCGCGCTGCAATTCAGGGGGTAGCAGCGCGGTCAGGATCAGCGGTGCATCGTCCATCTGCAGCGCTCCTTCCAGCCGCTTGCGTCGAGCCCCCTTATCGGACAGTCTCGCCCGCAAACAAGGGAGAGGGACATGACCAGGGCATTGCTTGCCGGCCTGCTGGCCGGGGTTTCGCTGACGACAACGCTGGCCGCGCAGGAAGGTGCCAAGCCGGCATCGCATGCCACCATCGAAGCGCAGCGCGCTGCCGCGAGCACCCTTCCCGCCGATGGCACGCGCGATGCCGATTTCGCCACCCGCGGGTTTGTCGCAACCCGCGTGGATCCCGTCATCCGCAATGCCAGGGGCGAGCCGGTTTGGAATCTCGATGCTTATGCCTTTGTCACTGGCGATGCGCCCGCCACCGTCCACCCCAGCCTGTGGCGGCACATGAAATACCTGAAGCAACACGGGCTATACCGGGTGGCCGAGAATGTGTGGCAGGTGCGCGGGTTCGACCTGTCGAACATGACGGTCATTCGCGGGAACACCGGCTGGATCCTGATCGATCCGCTCACCACGCAGGAAGTCGCCGCGGCAGCGTTGGAGCTGGTCAACGAGACATTGGGCGAGCGGCCAGTGAGCGCCGTGATCTATAGCCACAGCCATGTCGACCATTTCGGCGGGGTGCGCGGCGTCGCGAGCGCGCACGACGTCGCCGCAGGGCGCATAAGCATCATCGCGCCCGAGCACTTCATGGAGGAGGCGGCGTCGGAGAACGTCATGGCGGGCGGCGCGATGCAGCGCCGTGCCGCCTTCCAGTTCGGCGCCGGCCTTGTGCCCGGCAATTCCGGCCAGATGGGCAGCGGGATCGGCGCGGCGGTGTCGCGCGGGCAGATTACCCTGCTCGCCCCGACCGATACGATCACCTACACCGGCGAGACGCGCACCATCGACGGCGTCGACCTGGAATTCCAGATCGTCTCGGGCAGCGAGGCGCCCTCTGAACTCAACGTCTATATTGCCCCTGCGCGCACTTTCCTGACCGCCGAAATCGCCACCTGCACGCTGCACAATATCCTCACCCCGCGCGGCGCGAAGGTGCGCGATGCGCGCGCCTGGGCGGGCTTCCTTGATGAAGCGGTGCAGGATTTCGCGCCCAAGAGCGACGTGGTGATTTCCAGCCATTGCTGGCCGCAATTCGGCAATGCCGAGGCAACCGAATGGCTCACCGCCCAGCGCGACAACTATCGCTTCCTGCACGATCAGACGGTCCGGCGCATGAACCAGGGCGCCACCATGGCGGAAATTGCCGAAGACCTGTCGCAGCCAGCAGAACTGGGCGAGGAATGGTCCACCCATGGCTATTACGGAACCTACAGCCACAATTCGAAGGCGATCTACCAGTATTACCTTGGCTGGTATGACGCAGTGCCGGCCAACCTGCACGCCCACCCGCCAGTGGCGCGCGCCCAGCGCACGGTCGAGGCGCTGGGCGGCGCTGAGCGCGTGATCGCACTGGCCCGCAATGCGATGGCAACGGGCGACTATCGCTGGTCATCCGACCTTTTGCAGCAGCTGGTGTTCGCTGCTCCCGACAATAGCGAGGCCAAGTTGCTGCTTGCGGACAGCTACGAACAGCAAGGCTACCAGGCCGAGAGCGCGATCTGGCGCAACCAGTTCCTGGTCGCCGCAAATGAGCTGCGCAGCGGCCGTGCGCCGTCCAACGCTACGCAAAGCCCCGATCTGATCGCGGCGATCCCCACCGAGCTCCTGCTTGATTCCGCCGCGACACGCTATTCTCCCGGCAAGCTCGGGCGCGAGCGCATGAACGCTCGGCTGAACCTGACGGATCGCGCTGAAACCGCCGTGATCGAAGCCAATGGCAATGTCATGATCGGGCGCATGGGCGATGGCGCTGGCACTGCAGACGTCACGCTCACCGGCCCGCGTCAGCTGATGCTGGGATTGCTGTTCCTGAAGCTGCCGCTGGCGCAAATGCAGGCGGCGGGTTTGCAGGTGGATGGCGATCCGGCGGCGCTTCAGGCAATGCTTGATGCGCTCGATCCGCTGCCCGCCAGCTTCGACATCGTCACGCCCTGAGCGGGCGCCTAGATGCCATTCTCCGCCCGGAAGCGGCGCCAGGCCGCGACATTGCGGTTATGCTCTTCCAGGGTCTCGGCGAACACATGCCCGCCGCTGCCATCGGCGACGTAATAGAGCGCGCTGGTCTTCGCCGGATTGAGCGCCGCCGCAATCGCCGCACGGCTGGGGTTGGAGATCGGCCCCACGGGTAGCCCGGCAATCGCGCGCGTGTTGTAAGGGTTGGGATCGCGCAGCTCGGACTTGCGGATCATCCGGCCAAGCGGCTTGCCCTTGGTGATCGGGTAGATGGTGGTCGCATCCGCACCCAGCATCATGCCGATGCGGATGCGGTTTGAAAGCACGCCTGACACGAGTGGAAGCTCTTCCTTGTCCTGCGTTTCCTTCTCGATAATCGAGGCCAGGATCACAGCTTCGCGCTTTGACTTCACCGCGGCATCGGGGCTGCGCTTCTCCCACGCTTCATCAAGGTATTCCGTCATCGCGCCCTGCATCCGCGCCAGCACTGCAGCGCGCGGCTCGCCCCGCTCGAAATCATAGGTATCTGGCAGCACCGATCCCTCTGGCGGCACCGCGATCTCGCCAGTCAGAAGATCCTCGGCCATCAGCCGCTCAAAGACCATGATCGAGGGCATCCCTTCCGGGATGGTCACGAAGCGGCGGATCACATCGCCTTGCTGGAACGCGCGCAGGATGTCCGCCTGGCTCATGCCCGGCTTCAGCTCGAATTCACCGGCCTGTATCGGTGCACTGCCGCCGAGCAGCTTGGCCCGCAGCACGAAGCCGTCCGCCGAGCGGATCAGCCCCTCATCCTCCAGCTTTTGCGCCACAGCGGTAAGCGAAGAACCGGACGGAATGACAAACGCCGTCTCTTCCTCGACAGTTGCCTCGCCGAGGAAGGAGCTTGCCAGCATCGCCCCGACAAGCGCCAAAGCCAGCAGGCTGGCCAGCAAAAGGCCGAGCCGTTTCATGTGCTTAGTCGACCTGCTTCATCACCAGCGAGGCATTGGTGCCACCAAAGCCGAAGCTGTTGTTGAGCACCGCGCGCACCTGGCGCTTCTTCGCCACCAGGGGGACGAGGTCGACGCCTTCGGTGCCTTCGTCCGGATTATGCAGGTTGAGCGTGGGCGGCACGATCTGGTCGCGCATCGCCAGGATGCAGAAGATCGCTTCGACCGCGCCCGCTCCGCCAAGCAGGTGGCCGATCGCGGACTTGGTGCTGCTCATCGACGCACCCGACAGATCGTCGCCCAGCACGCGCTTCACCGCAGCCAGCTCGATCGTGTCGGCCATGGTCGAGGTGCCATGCGCATTGACATAGTCGATGTCGCCGCGGCCGAGCCCGGCCTTGCGCAGCGCCATTTCCATCGCCAGCTGCGCCCCCTTGCCTTCCGGGTGCGGTGCAGTGACGTGATAGGCATCGCCCGACAGGCCGTAGCCGACTACTTCGGCATAGATCTTCGCGCCGCGCGCCTTGGCATGCTCGTATTCCTCGAGCACCACCACGCCTGCGCCTTCACCCATCACGAAGCCGTCACGGTCCTTGCTATAGGGACGGCTGGCCTCCGTCGGGCGGTCGTTCATGCTCATGTTGAGCGCCTTTGCCTGCGCGAAACCGGCCACACCCAGTGGATTGATGGTCGATTCCGAACCGCCCGCCAACATCACGTCGGCATCGCCGTCCTTGATCATGCGCGCGGCATCGCCGATCGAGTGCGCCCCGGTCGAGCACGCGGTCACCACCGCATGGTTGGGCCCCATCAGGCCGTATTTGATCGAAACCTGGCCGCTGATGAGGTTGATCAGGCGGCCATGGACGAAGTGCGGGCTGACCCGGCCCGGACCGCGTTCGTGCAAGTTGACCGATTCGAGCTCGATCCCCGGCAGCCCGCCAATCCCTGAGCCGATCGAACAGCCGGTGCGCAGCCTCAGATCTTCGTCCATGTCAACCAGGCCTGCGTCTTCGAGCGCCTGGCCAGCCGCATCGATGCCGTAAACGATGAAGGGGTCGACCTGCCGCTGCACCTTGAAATCAACGCGCTTGTTTGGATCGAAGCCGTATTCGTGATCGGCCGGCTTCACTTCGCAGGCGATCTGGCATTTCTGGTCCGAAGCGTCGAAGCGCGTGATCGGGCCCGCGCCGCTCTTGCCAGCAATCAGGTTCTGCCAGGTCGTTTCCACATCGCCGCCGAGCGGGGTGACGAGGCCAAGACCGGTTACGACAACACGACGCATTCGCTGCTCTCCGCAAAATGACACAGGCCCGGCCCGCTGGCGGGTCGGACCTGTCCGTTACCGCCGCACGGGGCGACGGTTCCTGGCCACAAGGATTTTAGCCCTTGTGCTCTTCGATGTACTTGGTGGCATCACCAACAGTGCTGATCTTTTCAGCCGCATCGTCGGGGATTTCGACGCCGAATTCTTCTTCGAACGCCATCACCAGTTCGACGATGTCGAGGCTGTCTGCGCCCAGATCGTCAATGAAGCTGGCTTCCTGGGTGACCTTGTCGGCTTCCACACCAAGGTGCTCAACAACAATCTTCTGCACGCGGTCGGCAGTATCGCTCATAATGATCCCTCTGTTCCTGGGGTTTGAAACTCGACAATCGCCCTAGTCAACGCAGCGGCGCAGCGCAAGACCGCTATTGCGTGGAAGGGGGGACTGTTGCGTCCATTCCGCTACGGCCCTGCTGTTCCCGACGGGCCTCGATCTGGTCCCAGCCGCGCATCCGCGAGTAGATTCGTTGCTGCCCGGACCTGGGATAGGACTTGTTTGCCCCCGCTGAAAGCGCGCGATCGTACAGCTGCTGGGCGTCATCGTAATTGCCCTCGCTTTCGCGGCACAGGCCCAGGTTGAACAGGACAGAGCCGTGATCGGGGCGCGCACGGTCAAGCTCCTCGAATTCCAGGCAGGCGCCCACGGGATCGTTCTTGGTCAGCCGCAGGGCCTGTTTGAATCGTTCGACCTCTGCCCGGGACAGTCCCTTGCGTTGCTCCATCAGCCGCACATCGTCCCCCCGCTGGATCGGCGCAAGGTCGAGCCGCACATCGCGGGCGAAGGCGGACAGCGCAGGCCGCACCACTTCCTCGACGGTCGGCAGGGTCGCATCATCGGTGCAATAGCGCCTGTTGTTCGATTTGGCGTCGCGGCGGGCATAGATCTGGCGCCCGTCCGCAGCCACCAGCCTCACTTCGGGCTCCACCCGCACCGTCATCAGCCGGCATTCGTACTCGATCACGCGTTGTTCGACGCATTTGTTGTCGACCCGGCGCCGGCACGAGGAAACGGTTTTGAAGCTCGAATGGACATCGTCGACCAGGATGTCTGCCGCGCCAAACAGCACCGCTTCGCTGTCAGGTTCCTGTTCGCGCGGTGCGAAGAACAACTGGCCGGGTTCGCCGGTCGCAACCGGCTCGACCAGCACGATCTCATCGCCCGGGCGACCGACCAGCGGAATCACGCGAAACCATGCTTCGCCATCGACCTCGGCGGAAGCGAGCTGGTCACCGATCTCCAGCGCCAGCGCCGTGCCCCCTTCACCATCGAAACGTTCGACCACGATCGTGTCGATCGCCGCAGGCAAGTCAGCTTGCGCGCCGAATATGCCGCTCACCGGCAGCGTTTCAGCGCCTGCCACTGAAGGCATGGCCAACACCGCAACACAGGCAGCCAGCAAGCCGGTACGCATTCCTACCCCCTAAAACTTTTCAGGAACCGCAGGATATGCAGCGCGGCGCTTGCCGCTCAATGAACGAGGCAGACCAGCGAATGTACTGCTACATTTTGCTGCGTCAGGCGGAAATCAGGCCCCCGGCGCCTTCGGCGGTTCGACCACCCGCAGGTGCAGCTCGCGCAGCTGCCTCGCCTCGGGCACGCTCGGCGCGCCCATCAGCAGGTCTTCCGCCTTCTGGTTCATCGGGAACAGCGTGATTTCCCGCAGGTTCTGCGCACCGCACAGCAACATCACGATCCGGTCGACCCCCGCAGCCATGCCGCCATGCGGCGGAGCGCCATACTGGAACGCACGGTACATGCCGCCGAACCGCTCTTCGACATCGGCCTTGCTCAGGCCGACGATCTCGAACGCCTTCACCATGGTTTCGGGCTTGTGGTTGCGGATCGAGCCCGACGCGATTTCATAGCCGTTGCAAACGAGGTCATACTGATAAGCATTGATCGTCAGCGGATCCTGCGATTCCAGCGCCTCCAGCCCGCCTTGCGGCATCGAGAAGGGGTTGTGGCTGAAGTCGACCTTCTTCTCGGTCTCGTCAAATTCGTAGAACGGGAAGTCGACGATCCAGGCGAGTTCGAAGCGATCCTTGTCGATCAGCTCAAGCTGTTCGCCCACGCGAATGCGCGCCGCGCCGGCCAGCTTGGCCGCGTCGCTTTCCTTGCCCGCCGCGAAGAAGCAGCCGTCATTCTCGCCCAGCCCCAGCTCGGCGTAGAGTGCTTTCATGCCCTCTTCGCCGTGGTTCTTGGCGATCGGCCCGCCGAATTCGCCGCCCTTGCGCGTGACATAGCCGAGGCCGGCAAAGCCCTCCTTGCGGGCCCAGTCATTCATGTCATCGAAGAACTTGCGGCTCTTCTCATGCGTGTTCGGCGCAGGGATCACACGGACAACGCCGCCGCCACCAACGATCTTCTCAAACAGGCCGAAGCCCGACTTTTCGAAGTGGCTGGTTACATCGGTGATGATCAGCGGATTGCGCAGGTCGGGCTTGTCCGTTCCGTACTTCAGGATCGCTTCGGCATAGGGGATGCGCGGGAAACTGCCCGACGGCGTCACATGCTTGCCGTCCGCAAAAGCTGCGAATGTGCCCTGAATCACCGGCTCCATCGTCTCCCACACTTCTTCCTGGGTGACGAAGCTCATTTCCAGGTCGAGCTGGTAGAATTCGCCCGGCAGCCGGTCCGCGCGCGGGTCTTCGTCGCGGAAACACGGCGCGATCTGGAAATAGCGATCGAAGCCCGCCACCATCAGCAGCTGCTTGTACTGCTGCGGCGCCTGCGGCAGCGCGTAGAACTTGCCGGCATGGATCCGGCTCGGCACCAGGAAGTCGCGCGCGCCTTCAGGTGAAGAAGCAGTGAGGATCGGGGTCGAAAATTCGTTGAAACCGGCCGCGCGCATCCGCTCGCGCATGTCGGCCACCACCGCCACGCGGGTCATGATGTTCTTGTGCAGCGTTTCGCGGCGCAGGTCGAGGAAGCGGTACTTGAGGCGAATGTCCTCCGGATACTCCTGCTCGCCCGCTACCGGCATGGGCAGCTCTTCCGCTGCGCTTTGCACTGTCACCTCGCGCGCGAAAACCTCGATCGCGCCGGTCGGCAGGTCCTTGTTCACGGTTTCAGGCGTGCGCGCCTTCACGCTGCCATCGATCGTCACGACCGATTCGAGCCGCAGCTTCTCCAGCACCGGCAGGGCCGCCGAATCCTCATCCGCAACGATTTGGGTGATGCCGTAATGGTCGCGCAGGTCGATAAACAGCACCCCGCCATGGTCGCGCTTGCGGTGGATCCAGCCCGAAAGACGGACGGTTTCCCCGACATTCGCTTCACCAAGCTGTGCGCAGTTGTGGGTACGATAGGCGTGCATCTAAAATCTTTCCAATTTCGGGTGTATGGCGCTAAGGGCGCGCCCAAACAAAAGCGCGCAAACCCGTGTGCGGTTACAGCGCGCGCTAACAGGGGAAGAGGGTGACTTTGTCAAGGTTCCCCTTCTGAACTGGGCCGAAAGGTCCGAGGGCGGCACTCCGCCCGACACAAAGAAAAGACAAATGAAAATACATGATCTGATTACCACGACTCAGGCGCTGGCAGAACTCTGCGAACGCTTGTCAAAATCCGAATTCATTACGGTCGACACCGAATTCATGCGCGAGAACACCTATTGGCCGGAATTGTGCCTGGTGCAGATCGCCAATGAAAAGGAAGCTGCCGCAATCGATCCACTGGCCGACGGGATCGACCTGTCGCCGCTGCTTGAGCTGCTGACCGAGAATGAAGACGTGCTCAAGGTGTTCCATGCCGGCGGGCAGGACGTCGAGATCATCGTCAACCTGACCGGCAAGACGCCGCACCCGATCTTCGACACGCAGATCGCGATGATGGCAGTCAGCCAGAGCGAGCAGATCGGCTATGCCAACCTCGTCGAAAGCTGGCTGGGCATTACTGTCGATAAGGGCGCGCGCTTTACCGACTGGAGCCGCCGCCCGCTGACCGACCGGCAGATCGAATATGCGATCGGCGATGTGACACATCTGTCGAAGATCTTTCCCAAGATCCTGAACAAGCTGATCAAGACCGGACGCGGCGCCTGGCTCGATGCCGAGATGGAAAAGCTCGCCGATACATCCAATTACCTGATCGATCCCGACCAGGCGTGGCGCCGGATTCGCCAGCCGGGCCGCAATCCGCAGGTGCTCGGCCGGCTCAAGGCGCTTGCCGCCTGGCGCGAAGCCGAAGCGCAGCACAAGAATATCCCGCGCGGCCGCATCATGCGCGACGAGACGTTGGCCGATATCGCCAGCCACCCGCCCCGGAAGCAGGACGATCTGGCCAAGGTGCGGGGCCTGTCCAGCGCATGGCGCGACAATGACATCGGCAAGCGCCTGATGAAGGTGCTGGAGAAAGCCGAGCCGATCGACAAGGATGAAATCCCCGAAAAGATGAAGCGCGGCGCCCCGCTGGGCAAGGAAGGCGCACTCGTGGCTGACCTGCTCAAGCTGCTGCTGAAGATCCGCTCGCGCGAGATCGATGTCGCCGCCCGCCTGCTGACCCGCGCCGAGGAGATGGAAGCGCTCGCCGCCGGGGTGCGCGACCTGCCGGTGCTGCAAGGCTGGCGTTACGAGGTGTTCGGGCGTGACGCGCTGGAACTGGTCGAAGGCAAGCTCGCCTTCGCGGTCAAGCGCGGCAAGCTGGCGATGACGCATATCGACGACATGCAGGCGATCATGGAACAGCCGCAGGCAGCGGAGTAGCTCGGCTTTCCTATTTTCAGGCTCTGCGAAAAGGACTTCGTCATTCCCGCGTCGGCGGGAATCCAGAGTGGAGCCACGACTGTTGCAGGATGGATTCCCGCGTTCGCGGGAATGACGAAATAAGGTAGGTCCGCTAGCGACCCAATTGCGGACGTTCCTTCTTCGTCACCCCAGACTTGATCCGGGGTCCCGATCTCTTTCTGCAGGCCTCAAAAAAGCTGGATCCCGGCTCGGGGGCCGGGACGACGGGCTTCCTATGACGCAGCCGCTCTCCACCCACATTAAGACTTTGATCGATACTTTTCGTGCTCGCGGCTTCTCGCAATGACGAGTTAGGTCGCCCGCTTTCCTACTCGCATCGCCAAGCGCTAGGCTTGGCGCCATGTCAGCAAGCCCCAAACGCAATACACCCCCATCAAGGTCACACATCGCCGGCCAAAAGGTGACACAGTGTGCGCCGCACAGTCACACCGCCGCGCTCAACGGTCACACTTTCACGTATCAGAGTCACACTTTGCAGCGTAGAGTCACGGTTTTCGCACCTACAGTCACACAATGGCGGTTTTTGCCTTTGGACCGTGTTCCATGTGTTCCATCCTGTAAGACTTTGCGGTCGCGCCGTGGCGGGCTAAGGCACTAACCATCATGTCCACCTACCTCCCCACCATCAAGCAGCTGCAATACCTGGTTGCGCTGCATGAGCATGGCCATTTCGGCCGTGCGGCGGATAGTTGCTTTGTATCGCAATCGACGCTGTCGGCCGGCATTCGCGAGCTCGAATCGCTGCTTGGCGTGACACTGGTCGAGCGCAGCCGCCGGGTGGTGCGCTTCACGGCTTTGGGCGAGCAGGTGGTCGAGAAAGCGCACCGGCTGTTGCGCGAGGCGGAGGAACTGTCCGACCTGGTGCAGGCCGCGGGGAAGCCCCTGTCAGGCACGGTCAGGATGAGCGTGATCCCCACCATCGCGCCGTTCCTGCTGCCGCGCATCCTGCCGCGGCTGAAGCGCGAGCGGCCCGAGCTGAAACTGCTGCTACGCGAGGAAACCAGCCACGATGCGGTCGAATCGCTCCAGCATGGGCGCGTAGACTGCGTGCTGCTGGCCCTGCCCTTCGCCACCGGCGAGGTCGAGATGGAGCACATTTCGGATGACCGGCTGTTCGTGGCCTTTCCCAAGGACGATCCGCGCGATCCGCCCGACAGCATCCCGCCCGCGATGATCGACGAGGGGCGGCTATTGCTTCTCGAAGACGGTCACTGCCTGAAGGAGCACGCGCTGGCGGCCTGCAACCGGCCCGAACTGCGCGCTTCGGCAACGATGATCGGCACCTCGCTCCACACGCTGGTGCAGATGGTCAACAATGACCTTGGGCTAACGATGCTCCCGGAAATGGCGTTGGAGGCCGGCATCCTCAACGGTACCGAGGTGGTCGCGCGGCCGCTCAAGGCAAAGAATGCCAAGCGCGAGATCGCGCTGATCTGGCGCAAGAACAGCCCGCGTTCGGACGAATTCAAATTGCTGGCGGAAGAACTGCGCGCCGGATAGCGCGCGGCACACGGCTCAATTTGTGGCGGGAACAAGCCGCGCCTTGGCAAAGCGTTCGAGCTTGCGCGCGGCAAACAGCGGCACCACCACTGACAGGGCAATACCTGCGAGCGAGCAGAAGCCCAGCCAGATCGCCATCCACGAACCGCCAGCCTGGTACATTCCGTACATCACCGGCACAGCGAGGATGACGCCGCGGACCTCGTTGAAGATCAGGGCGACCCAGCCAATCTTGAGAAAGGCGGCAAGGAAGGTGGACAGCGTGGCGCTCATGGGGGTGGGATACCCCCAAAAACTTTCCAACAGGTTGATAAGGCCCGCGGCGTTCACCGCGGGCCATGCAAACGTCAACATGGGCACGACCTTCTAGGCTCGTTAACCATAGTACGCGCGAAACCGGCGTTTGGTTTCCGGCTTAGGTATTTGTCCTCAAGATCTTGCGGCAGGCCGTTCGTGCCGCGCCACGGCTTGCAGCCCGGTCAATCCATGTGCTTGAGGCCGACCCGCAGGTAATCCCACCCGGTCATCACAGTCAGGATTGCTGCCGCCCAAAGGGTGGTCAGCCCCACCGTATGCGGGACATTGGCGTCGATCCCGGCAATCACCACGTTCCATTCGGGCAATCCCCGGCCGAGGATCAACGCGCCGAGCGCGATGATCTGGAAAGTCGTTTTCCACTTCGCGAGCTTCGTCACCGGCACCGAAACTGCTAAACCGCCCAGGAATTCGCGCAGGCCCGACACAGCCAGCTCGCGCACCAGGATGATGAGCCCGGCGATCACATGCATATCGCCGACATAGGGGCCGCGCAGCACGCCTTGCGCGGTCAGGACCAGGATCACCGTCGCGACCATGATCTTGTCCGCGATCGGATCGAGGAAAATGCCGAGTTTCGAGACTGTCCCGCTCGAACGCGCCAGGTACCCGTCGAAATAATCGGTGATCCCCATCAGGCTGTAGAGCCCGAAAGCAAGCAGATAACCCAGTTGCCAGTCCGGCCACCACATCAGGAACGCCAGCAGCGGCAGCGCGGCGATCCGCGACAGCGTGAGGATGTTGGGCAAGGTCAGCATCTTGCCCGCTTCCTAGCGCGATGCGGCATCGGGCAAAAGATGCGGCGTAAGGCTTGTTCACTGTGCAACGCGCCCCTACCAATGCTCGCATGAAGCGGCAGCAAGGCTGATCGGATGACCACTACGACGCATTTGCTGCGCCAGCGGCGTTTCCTGCCGCTGTTCTGCACCCAGCTGCTCAATGCCTTCAACGACAATCTCTACAAGACGGCGATGGTGCTGTTCGTGGTCTATTCGCTCTATAATGACGAGAGCGCCGAGGGCATGTTCAGCGCTGTCGCCTCTGGCCTGTTCATCCTGCCGTTCTTTATCCTCTCGGCGCTGGCCGGGCAGCTGGCCGACATGCGCGACAAGGCTGCAATCATCCGCAAGGTCAAAGCATGCGAGATCGGGCTGATGGTGATCGGCGCCGCCGGCCTCTACCTTGCGTGGCGCGGGATCGCGGTCGACACCATTGCTATCCCGCTGATGCTGCTCGCGCTGTTCCTGACGGGAGTGCAATCGACCTTTCTCGGCCCGATAAAATACGCGATCCTGCCGCAGCACCTGAAAAAGGAAGAGGTGCTGGCGGGCACCGGCCTGGTCGAAGCAGGCACCTATATCGCCATCCTTGCGGGTACGATCCTGGCCGGATGGATTCCGGTGGAATGGGCCGCAGCAGGGATCATCATGACATCCATCATTGGCTATCTCACCAGCCGCCAGGTGCCCCCCGCCCCGCCCGTCGGCCCGGTCGAAAAGCTCGACTGGCACATCATCCGCGCTTCGATCGATCTGATCCGCAAGACCATGCATGATCGGCAGATTTTCTACGCGATTATCGCGATCAGCTTCTTCTGGACGATCGGCGCAGTGCTGATCATCCAGTTCCCGCCATTGGCAAAGAACACGCTGATGGCCTCGAAGGAAGTCGCCAGCCTGTTCCTGGTCGTGTTTTCGATCGGGATTGCGATCGGGTCGGTCTCGGTCAACGCGCTGCTCAAAGGGCGCGTTTCCGCGCGCTATGCCCCGGTTTCCGTGATCGGGATGGGCATGTTTGTGGTGGCGTTCTATTTCGTCTGCAAGCTGTGGCAGTCATACCAGCCGACCGACATGATGGATGTCGCGGAATTCATCGCCTGGCCGCTCGCGTCTATGATCATGCTGACGCTGCTGGGGATCGCGGTTGCGGGGGGATGTTCGTGGTGCCGCTTTATGCCTTCCTGACCACCCGCAGTGCGGCCGATCAGACCGCGCGCACGATCGCCGCCAACAATATCGTCAATCCCGGCGCGATGGTGGGCGGCTCGCTGGTCGCCATGGCGCTCAACATCGTCGGTATTCCGATTGTCGAGCAGCTTCTGCTCAGCGCGGCGATGTGTGTAATTTCGGCGTGGCTGGGATGGCGGCTGTATCAGGCCGAACAGGATGGTGTGCCGATTTAGGCGAAGAAAACCAGCACTGCGGCAAAGGTGGCGAAATAGACCGTCGCAAAGCCGCGCACATCGTCGCGGGTCAGCTTCCAGAGCACTTCGGCCTTGGCCTCATATTCATTGCTGCGGACATGGCGCGGCAGCATTGCCCGAAAGGGGTGCCGCGCTTGCTCATCGGTCAGGACCAGGTTTCTACGCATGGGTGCTTGTTAACCCGATCCTAACCATCATGCGCGGCAGAAATCCGGGCTGTCGCGTGGCGGGACATTAAGGATCATTGTTCATGCTAGGCTGTGGATAGATTGCCTCGTGCGCACACCACGGCTAAGCCGCGCGGCATGACTTTACGCACCACTCCCGACGCCGCCAGACTGCTGGTCGATTGCCTGATCGAACAGGGCGCGGACCGGATTTTCACTGTCCCGGGCGAAAGCTTCCTGCAAGTGCTCGATGCGCTGCACGGGCGCGACGAGATTGACCTGGTCACCTGCCGCCAGGAAGGCGGCGTTGCCTTCATGGCCTGCGCCGACGGCACGATGACCGGGCGCCCCGGCATTGCTTTCGTCACGCGCGGCCCCGGCGCCACCAATGCCAGCATCGGCGTGCATGTGGCGCATCAGGATCTGCAGCCGATGATCCTGTTCGTGGGCGATGTCGACCGTTCGATGCGCGAGCGCGAAGGCTTCCAGGAGGTCGATTTCCCGGCATTCTTCGGCCCGATCTGCAAATGGGCGGCGCGGATAGACGGTGCGGACCGCATCCCCGAATTCGTGTCGCGCGCCTATGCCACGGCGATTTCCGGCCGCCCCGGGCCGGTGGTGCTCGCCCTGCCCGAAGACATGCTGAATGATGCGACTGCGGCCACCCCTCGCCCCTATGTGGTGCGTCCGCCGCAGGCCGCCTGCCCCGACGCGATGCAGACCATGACGGCGATGATCGCCGACGCTGCCAGCCCCATCGCGATCATCGGCGGTGCCGGCTGGAACCCCAAGGCGCGGCACTATTTCCAGCAATTTGCCGAGCGGATCGGCCTGCCGGTGGCGACAGCCTTCCGCCGACAAGATGCGATTTCGCCCTCGTCGCCGGTCTATGCCGGAAATCTGGGCTATGGCCCCAACCCCAAGCTGGTCGAGCGGGTCAGGCAGGCCGACCTCGTGCTGGCCATCGGCGCGCGCCTGGGCGAAGCGACCACGGATGGATACAGCTTCCCCGCGCTTGATCGCGCCGAGCAGCTGCTGGTGCATGTCCATCCCGATCCGGAGGAACTGAACCGCGTCTATCGCACCGATCTCGCGATCTGCTGCGCGATGGACGAGTTCGCCGAAGCCGCCGCACTTTGGGAAGACAATTCGATCCTGTCCTTCGATGCCGGGGCCGAGGCGCATGCCGAATGGGAGGCATGGGCAACGCCCAAGCCAAGCGACTTCGCGCTCGACCTGGGCCAGTGCGTCGCCTTCATGCGCGAGACCTGGCCGGCAGACACGATCATCGGCAATGGCGCGGGCAATTTCTCGGGCTGGTGGCACCGCTACTGGCGTTACGAGGGCTTCCCCACTCAGCTGGCGCCGACGTCGGGCGCGATGGGATATGGCGTTCCGGCAGCGGTAGCGGCCGCGCGCCGCTTCCCCGAGCGCGCCGTGGTCGCGCTCGCGGGCGACGGGGACTTCCTGATGAACGGGCAGGAACTGGCGACCGCCGCACAATATGGCTGCGACATGACGGTGCTGGTGATCGATAACGGCGCCTATGGCACGATCCGCATGCACCAGGAGCGGGAATTTCCCTCGCGCGTTTCCGGCACTCAGCTGGTCAATCCTGATTTCGCCGCGCTGGGCGCCGCCTTTGGCGCCTGGACCGCCTATGCCGACACGACCGAGGCCTTCAAGCTAGCGCTCTCGGAAGCCCGCAGCCGCTCGGGCCTCAAGCTGATCCACTGCAAGATCGATGTCGAGCAGCTGGCGGCCAGCGGCGCAACGATAAGCGGCCTGAGAAACCGATGACGCGGTGCCGCTAGACGGTGTCGACCAGCCCGCCGCCCATCTTAAGGATCTGCTTCCATTCCGCCGGGGTGATTTCCGCCACGGACAGGCGCCCCAGCCGGATCAGCTCGCACTCCGCAAGCTTGGGTTCGCCCTTGATTTGCTGGAGCGTGACGGGCTGTTTCAGCTTGGCCTTGGGCTTGACCTTTACCGCCGCCCATTTGCCTTCCGGATCGGTCGGGTCAGTGATCCCTTCGACCGAGATCGTCACCACGCCCACAATCTCCAGCCCCTCGCGCGAGTGATAGAAGAACGCTTCCTCGCCCACCTTCATCGCGGCGAGGTTGTTCCGGGCGCGATAGTTGCGGACGCCATCCCAGGTGCCCTCACCCTCGGCGACCAGATCGTCCCAGCTGTATTTGAACGGTTCGGATTTCATCAGCCAATAACGTGGCAAGGTAGCGCTCCTTCAAGTCGAACTTGGAGGTGCCTCCTAGCGGCCGCATCGCCGCTTCGCCACCCCGCTGCTCATGCCAATTAACGCGATGTTTAAACCGATCCGCCATAGCGCGGCGCAGGGGAAGTGCCATCCGGCGCATCGAAGCGGATTTTTTGGTCATGCGAGAGAATGACAATCGGCTGGGGCATGCTGAGCGTGACGTGGTTGCGCTTGGCATAGCAGTCGCTGCGATAATCATGTTCGTGGGCACCGGCGGCGCGGTAATGCCAAAGGTCCTGCACTCATTGCTGGGCACCGGCGCTGCACCCGATCCGCTTCTTACGAATGCCATGTTGCTCAATATCGCGCTCATCATCTTCGGCTGGCGGCGTTATCGCGACCTGACAGCCGAGATTGCGGAGCGCCGCAAGGCCGAAGAAAGCGCTCGTCGCCTCGCCGAAATGGACCCGCTCACTGGCTGCCTCAATCGTCGCGCGATGGAACACACGACCACCGAACTTCACAAATCCTGCAAGGCGGCCGGCAAGGCGGTGGCCTTCGTGATGGTCGATCTCGATAATTTCAAGCAAGTCAATGACATGAATGGCCATGGCATCGGCGACAAGGTGTTGAGCGAATTTGCCGGTCGGCTACGCCGTTGCTTGCCGCCCGAAACACCGGTGGCGCGCCTGGGCGGAGATGAATTCGCCTTTGCATTGGCCTATGATCCCAAGAATCCGGACAGCGTGGATGAGATTGTGAGCCGGGTTTTCCAGGCTTCTGGCGGACGGATCGAGCTTGGCCATGCGACGATCGACAGCACCATGTCCGTTGGTATCGCCGCTGATCACGATGCCAATGGTCACCCGGCCGATGGCCTCGACGGGGAGATCCTGATGCATCGCGCCGACATCGCAATGTACCGGGCCAAGAAGGACGGCAAGAACCGCTATTCCTGGTTCGAGGCGACGATGGAAAGCGAACTGCGTTTCCGCAACCAGTTGGAAAGCGGCATCCGCCGGGGCATCGCAAACGGCGAATTCGTGCCCTATTACGAGCAACAGGTCGATCTCGATACCGGCGAACTGGTTGGTTTCGAAATGCTCGCCAGATGGCATTCGGCCGATCTTGGCGTTGTGAAGCCTGAGGTATTCATCCCGATAGCCGAGGAAATCGGGGTTATCGGCGAATTGTCCGAAATGCTGCTGAGGCAGGCCTTCGTCGATGCCAAGGAATGGGATCCGCAACTGACGCTGTCGGCCAACATTTCACCGGTACAGTTGCGCGACCAGTGGTTCGCACAGCGCTTGCTGAAGCTGCTGGTGGAATGCAATTTCCCGGCCCACCGGCTTGAAATCGAAGTGACTGAAACCTGCCTGCATGAAAACATGGGCCAGGTCCGTTCGATGCTCGCCAGCCTGCGCAACCAGGGCGTGAAGGTGAGCCTCGACGATTTCGGCACCGGCTATGCCAGCCTCTCGCAACTCCGTACCCTGCCGTTCGACCGGATCAAGATCGATCGCAGCTTCGTGCGCGAATTGCGCGATAGCGACAACAGCAAGATCGTGGACGCGATCGTTTCGCTCGGCAACGGCCTGCAAATGCCGATTACGGCCGAAGGAATCGAGGATGAGGAAATTCTCTCAACCCTGCGCCGAATGGGCCAGTTGAAGGGACAGGGCTACCTGTACGGTCGCCCGGAAACCGCCGTACAGGTGCGCGAACGCTTGCAGACTGCAGGACGGTTGGCAGCGTCCCGGCCGGTTCAGCCCGGCGACGACAGCAAGCCCGCCGAGGATGATAACCGCCGTCGCGCCTGACGCGCCGGGCAATCGAACCGCTCTCGAAACACTGGACGCCGCGCCCGCTCCCGCATAGTGCGCTGCGCTATGCGTGTCCCCTTCACCAAGATGCACGGCCTGGGCAATGATTTCGTGATCCTTGACGGGCGCGAAGCTCCATTGCCTGTGCTGACGTCCGGCGTGGCCGCCGCCATCGCCGATCGCCGCGAGGGAATCGGATGCGACCAGCTGATCGTGCTGGAAACCACGCCCGAAAGCGATGCCGATTTCCGGATGCGCATTTTCAATTCGGACGGCGGCGAAGTGGAATCCTGCGGCAATGCCAGCCGTGCGGTTGCGCTGCTCCATGGTGCGCCGGCGCGCGTGCTGACTGGCGGCGGCGTGATCGCGCTGGAGCCCGCCGATGGCGGCGCCACGGTTGACATGGGCATGCCGCGCTTCGAATGGGATGCCATCCCCCTCGCCTACCCTATGGATACGCTGCTCATGCCGGTGGGCTGGGAAGAGCTGGAAACGCCCGCCGCGGTCAATGTCGGCAATCCTCATGTGATGTTCTTCGTGGAAGATTGCGACGCAGTCGAACTGGACCGGCTGGGCCCGCTGATCGAGCACGATCCGCTGTTCCCGGAACGGGTGAACGTGAATGTGGCGACGGTGGTGACCCGCGCCCATATTCGCTTGCGAGTGTGGGAGCGCGGTGCCGGGCTGACGCGCGCCTGCGGCACCGGGGCCTGCGCCACTGCCGTTGCGGCAATGCGCCGCGGGTTGGCAGAGCGCATCGTTACCGTCGAACTGCCCGGCGGCCCGCTGCAGATCGAATGGATCCCGCAAGACCGGATCCTGATGACCGGCCCCGCGTCGGAAAGCTTTCGCGGCAGTTTCGAATGGACGGATTTCGCCGGTAAATCCTGATGAGCGGCGCCGAACTGATCTCGCTGGGATGCCGGCTCAATATCGCCGAGAGCGAGCGGATGCGCCGCATGCTGAGCGGCGAGGATAACCTCATCGTCGTCAACAGTTGTGCAGTAACGGCTGAGGCAGTCCGCCAGACCCGCCAGGCAATCCGCCGTGCGCGCCGCGCCCGGCCCGATGCGCGGCTGCTGGTCACCGGCTGCGCCGCCGACATCGAGCGAGAGGAGCTCGCGGCCATGCCCGAGGTCGATGGCCTCATAGCCAATGCCGCCAAGCTCGATCCGCGCGCCTGGAACGTGCCGGGCGAGGCTGCCCCGTTGGCCCCCTCCCGAACCCGTGCCTTCATCGCGGTGCAGAACGGCTGCGATCACGCCTGCACCTTCTGCGTGATCCCGCAAGGCCGCGGGAAGAGCCGCTCGCTCACCATCGCGCAGGTGTTGGGCGAAGTTGAACAGCATCTGGGCGAAGGCGCCGCAGAAGTGGTCATCACCGGCGTCGATGTGACGAGTTGGGGGCATGACTTGCCCGATCAACCGCGCCTGGGCAGCCTGGCCCGCGCAATCCTGGGCGCCTTTCCGCAGCTCGCACGGCTTCGCATGTCCTCGCTCGATGGCATTGAAATCGATGAGGAACTGTTCGAGCTCTTCGCTGGTGAAGAGCGATTGATGCCGCATCTGCACCTGTCGCTGCAGCATGGGCATGATCTGATCCTGAAGCGGATGAAGCGGCGCCACTTGCGGGCCGATGCGATCGACCTGGTGACGCGCCTGAAGCTGCGTCGCCCCGAAATCGCGGTAGGCGCCGATTTGATCGCAGGCTTCCCGACCGAGACGGAGGAGCACCACCAGGCCAATCTCTCAATCATCGAACAGCTCGACATCGTGCATGGCCACATCTTCCCCTATTCGCCCCGCCCCGGCACGCCTGCCGCACGGATCCCGCAAGTCGCGCGCGAGGTGATAAAGCGCCGCGCCGCGGAATTACGCGAGGCCGTGAATCGCGCCCGCTCCCGCTGGCTGCAAAGTCTGGTGGGCAAGCCGCTATCGGTCCTCGCCGAACGCGACGGCACCGGCTATGCGCCGCAGTTCGCGCGGGTATTGGTGCCTGCCGGGGTAAGCGCGGGCAAGTGCATCACGGTCACGCCCCAAGTAATCGAGGAAGGACTGCTCGTATGAGCGACGCAGACAGCCCGAAACGATCCTGGACCGATCGCCTGTTCGGCGGCTTCCGGAAGACGTCCGAACGGCTGAGCGAGAACCTCACCAATGTCGTAAGCCGGGCCAAGCTCGACGATGCCACGCTGGACGAGGTTGAAGACGCGCTGATCATGTCGGACCTTGGCCCGTCCGCTGCAGCGCGTATCCGCGAGCGTTTGCGGGAAAAGCGCTTCGGGCTGGAGATCAGCGAGCGCGAACTGAAAGAGGCGGTAGCCGCGGAAATCGCGGAAATCCTGCGCCCGGTGGCGAAGCCGCTAGAAATCACCGCCTTTCCCCGCCCGCAGGTGATCCTGGTGATCGGCGTCAATGGCAGCGGCAAGACCACCACGATCGCCAAGCTGGCACACCTTTTCCAGGAAGACGATTACGGCGTGATGCTGGCGGCGGGCGACACCTTCCGCGCGGCAGCAATCGGCCAGCTCAAAACCTGGGCTGACCGGATCGGCGCGCCGATCGTTACCGGCCCCGAGGGCGGCGATCCCGCCAGCATCGTGTTCGATGCGGTAAAGGCCGCGACCGACAAGGGCATCGACGCGCTGATCGTCGACACCGCGGGCCGCCTGCAGAACAAGCGCGAACTGATGGACGAGCTCGCCAAGATACGCCGCGTGCTTGGCAGGCTGAACCCCGAGGCCCCGCATGATGTGGTGCTGGTGCTCGACGCCACCAACGGCCAAAACGCGCTGAGCCAGATCGACGTATTCAAGGAGGTTGCCGGCGTAACCGGCCTGATCATGACCAAGCTTGACGGCACCGCCCGCGGCGGGGTGCTGGTGGCGGCGGCCGAGCAATACGGCCTGCCGATCCATGCCATCGGCGTGGGTGAGAAGATCGATGATTTGCGCCCGTTCGACCCCGATCTGGTGGCGCGGGTAATTGCAGGAGTGGCCTGATGTCCGAAGGTGAAGCCAAGCCCAAGGGCTCCGGCTGGCTCAATGTAGCGGTCGATTACGGGCCATTGCTGGTGTTCCTCGGCGTCTATCGCTGGTTTGCGCCGGAACAGGCCGAGCCGATTGGCGAACTGGCCGCTGTCATAAAGGGCACGGTCGCCTTCATGGTCGCGGCGGTGATTGCGCTGGCGGTGTCGAAGTGGCGGCTGGGCAAGGTGTCGCCGATGCTGTGGTTCTCCACCGCGCTTATCGTGGGCTTCGGCGCCCTTACAATCTTCTTCGGTGACCCTACATTCGTGCAACTCAAGCCTACCATCATCTACACCGTTCTGGGCGCGGCGCTGCTGATCGGTGTGTGGCGCGGGCGGGCACTGCTGCAGATCCTGCTCGAGGCCGCATTCGAGGGGCTCAGCCAGCAGGGCTGGCTCAAACTGTCGCGCAACTGGGGGCTGTTCTTCCTGGCGCTGGCACTGCTTAACGAAGTGCTCCGCGCGCAAATGAGCTTCGAAGGCTGGCTTTGGGCCAAGCTGTGGGTGTTCCTGCCGCTGAGCTTCCTGTTCACCTTCAGCCAGATCCCGATGCTGTTGAAACATGGCCTCAGCCTTGAAGGTGTGGACGAAGAGACGCACAATCCTCCACCGGCGGGATAGCGCCGGGGCTTGCCAAGCCTCGCATTTGTGAGCACTGTCCGCGCGCAATGGGGCGGCTATGGTCTGGCTGTCCCGCAACGGGTCTCAAAAGGGGGGAGAATCATGGCAAAACTCTTCGGAAATCTTCACCTCGTGCTGGCGATCGGCCTGGTCGCGGCACTGGCACTGATGTTCGGTTTCAACGGCTATGCGACCGTCGATTCCAATTCGGTCGCGCGCTGGCTGCACCTGTTCTTCGGCGTGCTGTGGATCGGCCTGCTCTATTACCTCAACTTCGTCCAGGTGCCGACAATGCCGTCGATCCCGGACGAGCAGAAGGGCGCGATTTCCAAGCATATCGCGCCCAAGGTGCTGTTCTTCTTCCGCTGGGCAGCGCTGCTGACGGTGGTGACCGGCCTGTGGATCTCCATGGTCAGCGGCTACATGATCGACGCGCTGACCTTTGCTGGCGTGGGCAATGTTGACCTGATCGGGGCCGGCATGTGGATGGCGCTGATCATGGCGTTCAACGTGTGGTTCATCATCTGGCCCGCGCAGAAGAAGATCCTCGGCATCGTGGAAGCGAGCGCCGAGGAAAAGGCAGCTGCCGCACCGCGCGCGCTGATCGCCAGCCGTACCAATGTACTGCTGTCAATCCCGATGATGTATGCGATGGTGAGCGCCAATCTGGGCTAACGCCGCGCGATCATCCGCCGGAAAATGGGAAGGGCGCTGCGGGCAACCGTGGCGCCCTTTTTGATGGGAAACTGGGTGGATAGGAGAAATTGCTACCTACGATACACAACAGTACCTTTGGGCAGTTTTCGATAGAAGAAAGTTTGCTGGGCGCTGTCTTTTATGCAGGCAACGATATCGTCGTCTGTCGGTTGCGATCGATCATCCTTGGCCCGAATGACGTTCTCGTCAGATGGCATTATGAAAGCGATCGAGTGACTGGTTTTCTCGATCCACGCGACTTCCGGGCTGCACAGGACCAGTGCCGAAATCAGTTTTTCGGGACTTTCCTCTCGCCCCCCTTTTGACGACACCTTGATGTAACCAGATGGATCTTCTTGAGCACCGAATTGAAGAGGGAACTCTAGCGATACGCTATTCGCTGCCACGAACAGCTTCGGTTGATTTGCTCTCTGCTCAGCCTCGACCGGCCTAGTTTGATCACAGGCCCCAGCTAGCAGAACGATGGCAATCACAAACCGCTTAAACATGCGCAATATTGGCAAATTGATTAAACGTCCGCAATCGGCTCAGTGACCGAACTCAAATCTCCACCTGGCTGCCCAGTTCCACCACACGGTTCGTAGGCAGCTTGAAGAAGTCCATCGCGGTCGCCGAATTGCGCAGCATCCACGCAAAGATCTTCTCGCGCCAGATCGGCATGCCCGGCTTCTCGCTGGGCAGCAACGTCTGGCGGCTGAGGAAGAAGCTGGTTTGCATCATGTCGAACTCGCCGCCGCATTGCTGCATTTGCTTCAGCCCTTCGGGCACATCGGTCTTCTCCATGAAGCCATAGTGCAGGACGGCGCGATAGAACCCGTCGCCAAGGTCATGATATTCGCAGCGCTGCGCCGGATCGACATAGGGCACGCCCTCGATATTGACCGTCAGGATCACCACACGTTCGTGCAGCACCTTGTTGTGCTTGATATTGTGCAGCAGCGCGGACGGCACGCCCGCCGTGCTGGAAGCCATGAAGATCGCGGTGCCCGGCACCCGCAGGGCCGAATTCTTAGCCGACTTCGCGAAAATCTCCATCGGCAGGGCAACTTCGCTCATCCGGTCGCGCATCAGCTTTCGCCCGCGCGCCCAGGTTGTCAGCAGGGTGAAAGCGAACAGGCCCACCACCAGCGGGAACCAGCCGCCATCGGGCACCTTGGTCAGGTTGGCCGCGAAATAGGCGCCATCGACGATCAGGAACAGCAGTACGACCGGAGCGGCATACCACCACTTCCACTTCCACACGCCGACCAGCAGAACCGCCATCAGCAGCGTGTCGATAGTGACCGCGCCGGTCACGGCAATGCCATAGGCCGAGGCGAGGTTCGACGAGTTCTGGAAGGTCAGCACCAGGATGATGACCGCCACCATCAGCGCCCAGTTGACCACCGGGATGTAGATCTGGCCGCCTTCGGTCTCGCTGGTGTGGCGGATCGACAAGCGCGGCATGAAGCCCATCTGGATCGCCTGGTGGGTGATCGAGAACGCACCCGAAATTACCGCCTGGCTGGCGATGAATGTTGCAGCAGTGGCCAGGAACACCAGCGGCAAGCGCCATTCTTCCGCCGCAAGGAAGAAGAACGGGCTGGTTATGGCCTGTTCCGCGATCTCTTCCGGCAAGCCGATGATCATCGCGCCTTGCCCGAAATAGTTGAGCAGAAGACAGGGCATGACGAAGCCGAACCATGATAGGCGCATCGGCCCGCGCCCGAAATGACCCATGTCCGAATAGAGCGCCTCTGCCCCGGTCACTGCCAGCACGACGGAGCCGAGCGCAAGGAAGGCGAACCAGCCGTCAAGAATGAAGAAATTGATCGCGTACCAGGGGTTGAGCGCCCAGAGGATTTCCGGCGTCTGGACGATCTGCCAGATGCCCATGCCGGCAATCACCGTGAAATAGACGATCATCACCGGGGCAAAGAGCGCGCCAACCTTGGCCGTGCCGCGTTTCTGCAGCATGAACAGGATCACCAGAAGGGCGAGCGCGATCGGGATGACCAGCGGATCCAGCCTGTGATCGACCACAGTCAGGCCCTCGACCGCAGACAGCACCGAGATCGCGGGCGTGATCATGCTATCGCCATAGAACAGCGAGGTCGCAAATACGCCAAGCAGCACGGCCACCCAGCCATAGCGCGATTTGCTGATGCTGCGCGAAATGAGCGCAACCAGGGCAAGGCTGCCACCCTGCCCGTTGTTGTCCGCACGCATCAGGATGGTGACATACTGGATCGCCACGACCAGCGTCATCGACCAGAAGATCAGGCTGACAACGCCCAGCACATGCACATCGTCGATCGGCAGATGGTGCGCGCCGCGAAACGTTTCGCGGAAGGCGTAGAGCGGGCTGGTGCCGATATCGCCAAAGACGATCCCGATCGCACCGACAGCCAGCGCCGCCTTCGACGCGCTATGCGCGTTATGCGGCGTACCGTGCGGCTGGTGTGCTGGCGTTGATGCTTCGCTCATATTCAAAGGATTTCCCGATTGTCCCCGGTACTGCCCGTGCGCCAGATCAGCGCCGATAGCTGCGGCCATTTGGTTGCTGCGGGCCGCAAAACGCGGGCGCGCTTAGCACCGGCGTATAGCCGCTGCAAGCGGCGGCTTATGGGCCGCGCTCCGGCATGGGCGCAGGCGGCGCGTCGCGCTGCGCCTCCATCAGCTGTCGCATCCCCTCCATCTGGGCAATCAGTTCGTCAAGGCTGGCTATCCGAAACGTCAGATCTTCGCGCCAGGGCGCATCTTCGGGCGAGCGCTCGAGCAGCTCGGCCCACACCTTGCGCGCTTCTTCCGGCTCGCCGCTGCGGAGGTAGGACATGCCCAGGAAATAACCGGCGCCGGGGTGCGCCGGGAAAGCATCCTGCGCGCGCTGATAGGCATAGAGCGCGGGCGGCGTCAGCTGGCCTTCGGCGTGCTCGACCAGCGCGTTGGCCAGCGCCAGCCAGCCTTCGGCATCGCCGGGATTGCGGTTGACACCCTGACGCAACAGCGCAGCCGCATCGTCATACTGGCCCTTTCGTGCGAAACCGTCCGACAGGACGATGTAATCGGGCGGCTGTTTGCCATCGTCGAACAGCGCGCGGCGCGCGGCCACCAGCTCCTCGCCCGACTGCACCGTCTTGTCCTTGGCCGCCTTGGGCGCAGAAGGTTGTCCTGGCGCGCCATGCAGGCCGTAACCGGCCAGCCCGAACATCAGTACGGCCCCGAACAGCATCCAACCCTGCCGCGGCAGGCGCAGCACCAGGATGGCGGTGAGCATGGCGAACAGGCCCAGCGCAAGAATCGGCACCCACACCATCACAGATTGTCCTCGGTCAGGATTTCCTGCGGCCCGCCTTCGGACTTGCGCCCCACGCGCCGCCACAGCAATCCGCCCGCCACCAGCAGCAACAGCAGCGGAATGGCAAACAGCGGCCAGGTCGAGGATGTCATGCGCGGCTCATAGCTGACATAATCGCCATACCGGTCGATCAGCCATTGCCGGATCGCCTCTGGCTCTTCGCCGGCGGCGATGCGCGCTCGTACCTGGTGGCGCATGTCGCCCGCCATCGCGGCATCGCTGTCAGCGATCGACTGGCTCTGGCACTTGAGGCAGCGCAGCGTGTGCATCAGCTCAACCGCCTTGGCTTCCAGCGCGGGATCTTCGAGCTGCTGGTAGGCATAGGGCGCAGGCGGCAGATCGTCCTGCGCAGCCAGCGGGACAGCAACCATCGCAGCTATCACGAGGAGCAGGTGCTTCATTGCGCGGCCTCCTCTAGCTTCGCGAGCAGTTCGGGCACGTTTTCCGCCCGGACATCGCCGATATGCTGGTAGCGGATGATGCCCTTGCCATCGATCACGAAAGTTTCGGGCACTCCGGACGAGCCGATTTCGAGCTGGATCGCCGAGATATCGTCCACCCCGATGCGGGTATAGGGATTGCCGTGCTCCGCCAGGAACCGGTCGACATCTTCGCGCTTGTCGCGGATTGCGACCCCGACGATCTCGACCCCAGCCTTGTTGAGCGCCTCCAGATGGGGTGCCTCAGCCTTGCACGGCAGGCACCAGCTCGCCCAGATATTAAGCAGCCTGGGCTTGCCATCCTTGAAATCGGTGAGTGAAACGCCAGGGCGGGTCTCGCTCGCCGGCTCCAGCTGGAATTCGGGCAGTGGCCGACCGATCATGGTCGACGGAATGAATTCGTCCTTGGGCTGGAACAGCTGATAGCCGGCCAGCCCCAGGAAAAAGGCGAACAGCAGCAGCGGCACCCACACAGTCCAGCGCATTACGCAGCTTCCCCCGCCGGAACCGCTGAACCGCCACGCACTTGCGCCAGTTCTTCGCGTTCGTCAGCCTCACGCTTGGCCGCACTGCGGCGGCGCAAATCGACCGTCAGCCGCCCAACGATCGCCAGCGCGCCACCGAGCGCGATCAGCAGGCCGCCATACCAGATCAGCGTGACCAGCGGTTTCCACCACAGGCGCAGCTGCCAGCGGCCATCCTGCCCCTTGTTTCCGACAACGGCATAGAGCTGGCCGTCCCAGCGGGTCAGCAGCGCGCTTTCGGTGGTTTCCTGCGCGGGCGCCCAGAAGCTGCGCGCTTGCGGCGTGACCAGTTGCGACTTGCCGTCACCGCGCTGCGCAGTGAGACGCGCTTCCATCGCCGTCCAGTTGGGCCCTGCGACGGGATCCACGCTCTCCAGCGTGATCCGGAAGCCGCCGATTTCCGTTGTGTCCCCTGGTGCGACCGCCACCAGCCGTTCCTGGGTGAAAGCGCTTTCGCTCGCCATTCCCAACAGCGACACGGCAATCCCGAAATGGGCGAGCACCATGCCCCAGGTCGCCAGCGGCGTGCGCAGCAGATCGCGGCCACGCAGCGGCAGCAGGCTGGCGACGCCCAGCCCCACAGCGATGGCGAGGCCCAGCAAAGGCAGGATGCCGATATCGGTAGTGGCGAGAACCGTGAACAACGCAGTCGTCACGATCAGCGCGACAACGATCGCAATCGGCGCGCGGATACGATCGACATTGTCTTCACGCCAGCGCAGCAGCGGCCCCACTGCCATCACCAGCAGCATCGGGATCGTGAAGATCGCGCCCACGGGGTTGAAGTATGGCGGGCCAACCGACACGCGTACATCGAAGGCTTCGGTCAGCAGCGGGTACAGCGTGCCGAGCAGCACGATGCCGAGGATCGCTGACAGCATCACATTGTTGAACACCAGCGCGCCTTCGCGGCTCACCGCGGCAAAGCGTTGCCCCTCTGACACCGAGCTGGCGCGCAAGGCGAATAGCAGCAAGGCCCCGCCGATATAGATCGCCAGCAGCGCGAGGATGAAAGTGCCGCGTTCCGGATCGACTGCAAAGGCGTGGACGCTGGTGAGAATGCCGGAGCGAACCAGGAAGGTGCCGAGCATGCTCATCGAAAAGGCAACCACGCCCAGCATTATGGTCCATGCGCGCAGCGCGTCGCGCGCGGCCAGCACGCTGACCGAATGGAGCAGCGCGGTCGCCGCCAGCCACGGCATGAGCGACGCGTTTTCGACCGGGTCCCAGAACCACCAGCCGCCCCAGCCCAGCTCGTAATAGGCCCAATAGCTACCGGCAACGATGCCCAGAGTCAGGAACACCCAGGCGCCCAGCACCCATGGGCGCATAACCCGGGCGAATTCGGGGTTCACCTGCCGGGTGATCAGCGCGCCGACTGCAAAACTGAAGGCCACCGACAGGCCGACGTAGCCGATGTATAGGGTGGGCGGGTGGAGCGCCAAGCCGATGTCCTGCAACAGCGGATTGAGCCCGTTGCCTTCGGGCACGGGCATGTCGAGCCGCTCGAACGGGTTGGAGCTCAGCAGCAGGAAGGCATAAAATCCCAGCGCAACAAAACCTTGCGCGGCAAGCGTTGCCTGCATCGTCTTTTCGGGCATGCGCCGTTCCAGCCAGGCGATCAGTGCACCGGCCAAGGCCATCACTGTAACCCATAGCAGCATCGAGCCTTCATGGTTGCCCCAGGCACCAGCGAGCTTGAAGATCATCGGCTTCATCGAATGCGAATTGGTCGCGACCAGCTTCACCGAAAGGTCGGTGATCGCAAACACCCACAGCAGCATCGCGAAGCTGAACAACGCCAGGAAGCCTTGCAGCATCGCTGCCGGGCGGACCAATGCCGCTAGCGGCGCCTCCGGATTACGTTGCGCAATCGCCCCGCCCAACAGCTGAAGGATCGCCAGCGCTGCTGCCATCCACAGCGCGGCAAGGCCAAGTTCAGCGCTCATTCGAGCCCGACCGTGGTCTGTTCGGCCATTTTCGCAGCATCATGCTGATTCATCTCCTGCAATTCGCGCGGGACGTAATTCTCGTCATGCTTGGCAAGCAGGTTATCCGCCACGAACACGCCGTCAGGGCCAAGGCTGCCTTCCGCAACCACGCCCGAATTCTCGACGAACAGGTCCGGCAAGATGCCGCTGTAACGCACCGGCACGCGGGCATCCGCCTGGTCTGTCACGACGAAGGCCACCGTCACACCATCCGGGAGCGTCTCGATCGACCCTTCAGCTACCATGCCGCCCAGGCGCACGGCCTGGCCCACCGCAGGCGGATCCGCCATCATCTGGTCAGGTAGATAAAAGTAATTGGCCTGGTTGCGCAGCGCCCACGCGGCGAGCAGTCCTGCGGCAACGATCGCCACCAAGGCGAGGCTGACCAGCACCAGCCGTTGATGCTTCGGCTTGATTGCACTCATTTGCGTTTCACCTTTTCACGGCGCGCTTCGGCCCGCCGCATGTCCCACCACGCCCAGGCCATCATGCCCAGCGTGCCGATAATGCCCACTGCATAGGCAGCAACCACGAAGTCCCACTGGTCGAGCGCCTCGCGCATCATGCCGTCTCCAATGCCATGCGGCGCAGCCGCGCTTCCGCCTGCACCTCTGCCAGCAGCGCGCGCATCCGCGCCAGCACTACGCCGCCGAACAGCAGCGAAAAGCCGATAACAGCCACCAGCAGCGGGGTGAGGAAGGTCGGATCAATCGCGCTCTTGCCAATGGTGATGCTGGCCGGCTGGTGCAGCGAATTCCACCACACCACCGAACGGTTGATGATCGGGATATTGATCGCACCGACAAGGCCGAAGATCGCAGCGATACGAGGCGACACGCCTTCACGCGCAACCGCCTGGGAAAGCGCGATATAGCCGAAATAGAGGAACAGCAGCACCAGCATGCTGGTGAGCCGCCCGTCCCATTCCCACCAGGTGCCCCAGGTGGGCCTGCCCCAGATCGACCCGGTGGCCAGGCAGATTGCGGTGAACACCATGCCCGGCACTGCCGCTGCGCGCGCAGCGATTGCCGCCAGCGGATGCTTCCAGACAAGGTAGACCAGGCTGGAAATCGCAATCGCGCTCCATCCGCCCATGCCCAGCCATGCACTGGGTACGTGGATGAACAGGATCCGCACGGTCTCGCCCATCAGCCGGTCCGGCGGCACCTTGAACAGGCCCCACCACAGGCTGCCCGCCACCAGCACCAGCCCGGACACCAGCAACAGCGGGGTCAGCCAGCTGGCAAGCTTCAGGAAACGCGTGGGATTGGCAAAGCCATGCATTAACGAACAGGTCCTCTCGCTAGGGGTAATACAGTGCCCCCCGCTCCCTGCAAGACTGCAAAAATCTCAAGCGTGGATTGCGCTTAACGCCCGATCAGCCGCTGGGCCATCCGGTCAGCCACAAGGTCGGGCGTCGCGCCGGTATTTTCGCTTTCCTGCCACACCGCTTCAAGGCGTTCAGGAATGCGGTCGATCCGCGCGTTGATCTCGTCATCGCCCGCGCCGTCGATATGGCGCAGCACATTGATGATCCCGCCTGAATTGATCACATAGTCGGGCGCGTAAAGAATGCCGCGGTCCTGCAACAGCTTGCCTTCAGTCCCGGTGGCGAGCTGGTTGTTCGCGCCGCCTGCGATCACCTTGGTCTTGAGCGCTGCGATCGATTGTTCGGTCAGGATTGCCCCCAGTGCGCAAGGGCTGACGATGTCAGCTTCCATGCTGAGGATTTCCTCCTTGGCGACAGCAGTACCGCCCAGTTCATCGGCCAATGCGACCGCGCGATCGTGGGTCCATATCGGCGAGTACCAGTTCCGCGCCATCGGCAGCGAGATAGCGCGCCAGCCCGCCGCCGACGCTGCCGACACCCTGGATGGCAACGCGCACGCCCTTCATGTCATCCGTGCCAAGCGCACGCTTGGCCGCCGCCTTCACGCCCAGGTAAACGCCGCGCGCGGTGTAGGGGCCGGGATCGCCGCCCTGCCCCGGCAGCCCGGCGACATGCGCGGTGTGGTGCGACAGGCTGACCATGTCGGCCTCACTCATGCCCACGTCCTGCGCAGTGATATATTTGCCGCCCAGTCCCTCGACCGCGCGTGCAAAAGCGGCGAGCAGTTCCGGCGTCTTGGTGCGATTGGCGTCAGCCAGGATCACCGCCTTGCCGCCACCCGCCGGGAGGCCCGCCATCGCGTTCTTGTAGCTCATCCCGCGGCTCAGGCGGAGCGCGTCACGCATGCCCGCAGCGGGGTCGGCATAATGCCAGAAGCGCGTGCCGCCTGCCGCCGGCCCCAGATGGGTCGAATGGATCGCAATGACTGCGGAGAGCCCCGATGCCGCGTCACGGAAAAACACGACCTGTTCGTGGTCGTCAAAATCGGGTTCGTTCCAGAAAGCGGTCATGTGCCCATCCTTGCTTGGGCGGCCAGCCAATGCTGCACAAAAGGGGAAAATGGGGCGATCGAGGGGTCTCGAACCCCCGACCTCCGGTACCACAAACCGGCGCTCTAACCAACTGAGCTACGATCGCCACATGCCCCTTCCCGCATTTGCAAGTCGAGCCGCGCAAGCGGGGCTGATAGGCCCTGTTTCCGCGCGGTCAAGGCCAGCGGTAACGGGCGCGAGCCTGTTGCATAGCCGGGCTCAATTTGGAAGCGAAAACTTCACCCGCAAGCCAAACGCGCAAGATTATTTCGCGCTTTGCGAAGGGTGCCTTGCCGCTTATCCTCGCCGCGATGGCGGGATCGCGCGAATCTTCGGCGGAACATTTGCTGGCGCGCAGCGGGATGCAGCGCGTGCCAAGCCCCAGGCTGGAACTGTTCCAGTTCCGTGATTTCTTGCCAACCGAACTGTGCGAGCAATTGATCGCACTGATTGAAAAGGGGCGCCGCCCCAGCACTATCGCCGACGCCAATGGCGACCGGTATTTCCGCACCAGCGAAACCTGCGATCTTGATGCCGCCAACCCTGCCGTTGCCCGGCTGGAAGCGATGCTGGCGGAACTGTCGGGAATCGATTCGGCATTCGGTGAACCAATCCAGGGCCAGCGCTATGCCGTGGGGCAGGAATTCAAGCCGCATACCGACTATTTCGCGCCGGACGGCGCCGATTTTGCCAAGTTTTGTGCGGTATCTGGCCAGAGAACCTGGACTTTCATGATCTATCTCAATGATGTCGAGGTTGGTGGTGCCACAAGGTTCAAGGTGATCGGCAAGACCTTCCAGCCCGAAGTCGGCAAGCTGCTGTGCTGGAACAACCGCCGCCCGGACGGGAGTGTCAACCCGAATACGCTCCACCACGGGATGAAAGTGCGCAAGGGTCTGAAATATGTGATAACCAAGTGGTATCGCGAAAAGGAATGGGGATGGGAATGACCGAATACAGCGAAATGGCCGAACAGTTGAATGCTCGCCTTAAGGATTTGCTCGAGCGGGCAGAAGTGATCGAAGACGATTTGCGCCACCCGCTCGATGCAGATTGGGAAGAGCAGGCAGTTGATCTTGCCGATGACGAGGCGCTGGAGGGGGTCGATGACGTGCTGCGCGCCGAAATCCAGCAAATCCGCTTGGCGCTGCTGCGGATCGACAACGGCACCTATGGCACCTGCGCGATTTGCGGCGAACCGATTTCGGTGGAACGGCTCAAGGCGCGCCCGATCGCGACGCGTTGCATCAAATGTGCATGAGAATGGCCCACTGAAAACGAAAAAGGCGGCCCCGTCGGACCGCTCCTTCCCTTCGCAGCCCGAAGGCTGCTTAGCTCGTCAAAGCGCTTACTTCTTGAGGCTGAGCCCGCCGAAACGCTTGTTGAAGGCTGCGACGCGGCCACCTTCCTGGATCTGCTGCTTGCCGCCGGTCCATGCCGGGTGGCTGGTGGGGTCGATTTCGAGTGCGAGCGTGTCGCCTTCGCTGCCCCAGGTCGAACGGGTCTGGAATTCGGTGCCATCGGTCATCTTGACCGTGATCATGTGATAGTCGGGGTGCCCTTCGGCCTTCATGTCAAATATCCTTTGTAGCTTGCGCCGGTTCCGACCGGCGGTGCTGTCATCTCGGAAAGGCGGGCCCCTAGCGGCAAATGCGGGGCATTGCAACAACTCTCACGCGGTCATTCGCTGGCTTGACCATCGCCCCCGGATACCAGCCGCGCATATTCTTCAAGCTTGCGTTCCTGCGAGGCCAGGTCTCCCGCGCCGGTAACCTTTCGGAGGCTATCAACCAGAATTGCCCGATCATACGGTTCCATCGTCACGCCGCCTTCGTTGGGGAAACGATATTGCGTGCCGTAGATCTGCGGCTGGCCGACGCTTTGCAGGTAGCGGTCAAGCGTGGCCGCCGCAATCCATTCGGCATCCTTGTAACCGAGGCCCAGTGAACGCACCGCCATGGCGTGCGCCAACAGGTAGTCGCGTGGTTCACCGCCGTGCTGAAAGATGAAAGCCGCCCCGAAATAGTCCGCGCCGGTCTTCAACTCGCCAGCCTCCAGCAGCTCGCGCGTGCGTTGCCGCCGGGCCGCGTCTGCTCTGGCAGCAGCTTCGTGATCCTCGATATCTTCCGACCGCTGGGATTGATCGGCCTCGAACATCGCGGCCATCTCAGTATTGTCCGGCACAGCGTCCTGTGCCTTCACCGGCACGGCCAAGCCAAGCGACAGGGCAATCGCCCCAAAGAAACGCAACCCATTCATTTCAAAGATTTTCCCGCAATTACCGGTCAGGCTGGAGGGTCAGTCATCATCGCGGTGAATTCGACCTCGCATGTGGTCTTGCCCTCGACACTGGCGACGCCTTTGAACTTGTAGACCCGGCTGCGCTTCTGAGTGAACTCGACATGCAGGTCGAGCAGGCAACCGGGCGTCACCGGAGCGCGGAACTTGGCGTTCTCGATCCCCATGAAGATCACCAGCTTGCCGGTGCCGGCCAGCTCCATCGTCTCAATCCCCAGGATGCCCGCTGCCTGCGCCAGCGCCTCGATCTGGAGCACGCCGGGCATGATCGGGGCGCCGGGGAAATGTCCCTGGAAGAAGTCCTCGTTAAACGAAACCGCCTTCACGGCGTGGATGCGCTCGCCCAGTTCGAGCGAGCGCACCTTGTCCACCAGCAACATCGGGTAACGGTGCGGCAGGGCCTTGAGAATCTTGTGGATGTCGTACGCGAATGCGCCGCTATCTTCGCTCATGCTCCTGCCCCCGTCTGCTGCTGTTACTTAGCGCCCGCTTGGCGCCTGCGGGTTCTGCTGCTGCGCCTGCGCGGCCTGCTGCTGTGCCTGGATCGCCTGAGCGGTCGCCAGCGTTTGCTGGATCTGCTGGTAAAGGGCCACGGCATTGCGGGTCGGCTGCCAGTTCGCTGGCGGGACGATCTGGACTGAGGGAACCTTGGCGTTAAGCGCGGTGGTTACCTGCTGCGTGATGTTCGCCGCCTGCGGCGCATAGATCACCGCTTCGGGCGATAGCACCAGCTGGATCTGGCGCTGCTGCACCACCTGCTCAAGCGAAGGGCGATACTGTGCCAGGATCTGTTCGATCGCATAGACGCGCGCTGCCTCGATCTGGTTGGTCAGCTGGCCAACTTCCTGCTCGATAGCCTGCAGGCGGGTTGCCTGCGGCGTATTCTGTGCGGCTTGCTGCTCGGCCTCGTCGAGCTGGTTATCCTTGTTGGTATCGAGCTGCTGCAGCAGCGTCTGGCTTTCCTGCTGCCGCGCCTGGATCGTGTCGATCTGCGGCTTATAGGTAGTGCCGATCTGCTGATACGCGGTGGTGAAAGCGTTGGTGTTGATGATCGCGGCAGGCGCATTCACCGTGGCAATGTTGCCTTGCACCTGGGCCGAGGCCGGAGCCGCTGCGATGGTTGCCATGGCGAGGCTCGCCCCGACAAGCACGGAGTTGAAGAGTTTCATCAGAATTGAGTTCCTACGTTGAACGTGAATGATTTCGGAATCGTCACCCTCTTGCTTCTTCAGCACCCGGGCGAAATCGATCCGGAAGGGACCAAAGGGCGAATTCCAGTTGACGCCGATGCCAACCGAAACACGCGGCGAAATGCTGTCTCCAAGGAAGAATTCCCGGAAACCGGTACCTTCGATGTAAAGCGGCGTGTTGGGCGAACCATCGGCCGCAGTCGGGCTGGTCGTCGTGACACCTGCACTGGTCACATATTGCACATTGCCATTGGCATCGGTCGATCTGGTACCCAGGAAGTCGATCAGATTTGGCTGAGTGACCGCAAACAGCGCGCCGACATCGGCGAAGATCGACGGCCTGAGGCCCAGTTCGCGCGCGCCGGTGCCAAGTGGGATCTCAAGCTCGGCGCGACCAAGATAATAGGCGCGGCCACCGATGGCATCGTCCGAGAAGCGGTTACGTTGACGCGCTTCTGCCAGCGTCAGCGGCACATTCGGTGTGAACAGGTTATTGTCGTCGTTGACATAGGGCAGTCGGACAACGCGCGGGCCGACGCCACGGATGTCGAAACCGCGGATCTGCGGCTCACCCAGTTGGAAGCGATCGGTAAGCAAGACCTCGTCAACCCCGGGCTCGTTGCTGCCGCCGATCGCGTTGATTGCACCGCCCTCAGCCGACAGCGAGAAGATAAAGCCGGCGCCAACCGGGAAGTATTCTGCGGCCTTGCCGCGCACCCGGACATATTTCACCGAGCCGCCCAGCCCGGCCACTTCCGCCGTCAGGCTGACATTGCTGCCGCGCGTCGGCCGCAACCGGCTGTCGAGCGAGTTGTGCGCCAGAGTAGCGCCGAGGATCGAACTGGTGCGCTTGCCAACCGCTTCGCACAGATAGCGGCCTGCACGCAGCGGATCACACGTAGGCGGAAGCGGGCCGGTGCCGTCCGGATCGCTGAAATAGATGCCCGGATCGAGCGAAATGTCATCATACTTGAGGGTGTAGCTTCCGATCAAAGATACGTACTCGGTGATCGGCACGCCTGCGCGGATCGAAAAGCCGGTGGTCGACTGCTCGAAGGTACGATTGCGGCTTTGACTGCGGAAGTTGAAGCTGTTGAAGTCCTGCCGGAAGATATCGACGCCGGTCGAGATATTGCGATCGAACAGATAAGGCTCGGTAAAGCTGAGCGAGGCCGATCTGCTGTAGCGCGACCAATTGACGCTAAAGCCGACTGTCTGTCCGCGCCCGCGGAAGTTCCGCTGACGGATCGACGCAGCGAGGATGAAGCGTTCCAGCGACGAAAAACCGGCCGAAAGCTGCAATTCACCCGTCGGCTGTTCTTCGACATTGGCCTCAAGGACGATCCGGTCAGGCTGGCTGCCTTCGACCTGGTTGACCTCGAAATTCTCCTGGAAATAGCCCAGCGAGTTGATGCGCGCGGTGGTGCGCTTGACCTGGAGCGAGTTGAACGCGTCGCCTTCCGAAATACGGAACTCGCGGCGGACGACCTTGTCCTGCGTCAGCGTGTTGCCGTTGACATCGACCCGCTCGACATAGACGCGCGGTGCCTCGCGGATGACGAAATTGACGCTCATGGTCAGATCGTCCTTGCTGCGGTCGAAGCGCGGCTGGACATCGGCAAAGGCATAGCCAAAGGTTCCGGCCAGCTCGGTGATCTGCTCGACCGTATCCTCGACCGCCTTGGCATCATACCAGTCGCCGGTCTTCATGGGCAGGTTTTCAGTCATCCGCTCGCTGTCGAAGTCGCGCAGCTGGCTCTCGACCGTCACATCGCCGAATTTGTAGCGATCGCCTTCTTCCACCACATAGGTGATGATGAAGTCTTCCTTGTCCGGGGTCAGTTCGGCCACGGCCGAAACAACGCGGAAATCGGCGTAGCCTTCAGTCAGGTAGAATTGGCGCAGTTTCTGCTGGTCGAAAGCCAGGCGATCGGGGTCATAGCTGGTGTTCGAGCTGAAGAAACGGTGCCAGCGCGACTGCTTGGTCACCATTTCGCTGCGCAGCTCGCCGTCCGAGAATTTCTCGTTGCCGATGATGTTGATCTGGCGAACCTTGGACTTTGGCCCCTCGGTGATCTCGAACACGATATCGACGCGGTTCTGCGGCAGCTGAACCATCTTGGGCTCGACAGTAGCTGCGAAGCGCCCTTGCCGCTTGTAGAGTTCGATGATGCGCGCCACATCGGCGCGAACCTTGGAACGGGTGAAGATCTGCCTCGCCGCCAGCTTGATTTCCGGCAGGATCTTGTCGTTCTTGATCCGCTTGTTGCCTTCCAGGATGATGCGGTTGATCACCGGGTTTTCGGTGACGTTGATCACCACATTGCCGCCGTCATTGCGGATCGAGAAATTCGAGAACAGCTCGGTCGCGCCAAGGTCCTTCAGGGCTGCGTCCGCCGCTACCGACGTATAGGGCTGCCCCGGGCGCAGCCGGATATAACTCAGGATCGTCTGCGATTCGAGACGCTCAGCCCCGACCACCGTGATCGTCTTGATCGTGTCGTTGGCGGCTGGCTGGGCGGATTCCTCGGCCTGTTCGGCACCAGCCTGGCCGGCATCTTGCGCGAGTGCCGGCAACGGAAGCCCGGCCAGCATGGTCGTGCCAAGCAGCAAGGCCGCCAGCCGCGCAGCGGGGATCGGTTCGCCAGAACCCGCCATCAAACGTCCACTCATATGTGCAAGCTTCCCGTCCAACTCAAAACTTCTAGTCTCGACCAAGAAAAACCGGCGTATCCGGTCTTGGCCATGTTCCCGCCGCCTGTGCCCGATGCACAGGTTGCAATCAAGCGGTGCATACCGCCAATCGCCGCCCGACGGTGCCCTTTCCCCGACTAACTCCCGAATATCGGCAGCGAGACGATGTCGTTCACCGTGACCACCACCATCAACATCAGCACGAGAGCCATGCCGGTGCGGTAAGCCAGTTCCTGACCGCGCGGACCGACTGGCTTCCGGCGGATCGCTTCTGCCGCATAGAAAGCCAGGTGCCCGCCGTCGAGCGCAGGGATTGGCAGCAGGTTAATGAATGCCAAATTAAGCGAGATCAGCGCAGCAAAGCTGACCAGCGGCAACAGGCCGAGGCTCATCTGTTCGCCCGAGTATTTGGCGATCTTGATCGGTCCGCCCAATTCCTTGATCGACCGGTCACCCAGAACGATCTGCTTGATCCCGGTGATCATCATGTCCATCAGGCCAAAGCTTTGCTCGAACGCCAGACCGACGGATTCAACCGGCCCCACGGGAACCAGTTCAGGCTCCTGCGAATAGATCCCCAGCCGCCCGACGCGTGATTCATTGCCGAAGCGGTCACGCTCGACCGTTTCGCCGATCTCCACCGGAATGGTGCTTTCCGCCCCGTCGCGCAGGTAGGTGATGTCGACTGTTCGTCCGGGGAACATCATGACCAACGGGCCAATATCGTCGAATTGCTCGATCCGGTTGCCATCGATCCGGGTAATGAGGTCGCCTTCCTGCAAGCCTGCATCGCGGGCCGCAGAAACTTCGGCAAAACGCCCGATTTCATTGTGCGCCTCGACCTTGCCAAAGGCCATGTTGAACGAGGCAAAGATCGCAACAGCCACCAGCAAATTGGTGGCGGGGCCCGCGAATACGATCAGCGCGCGTTGCCACAAGGGTTTGCACTGGAAAGTGTCGTCATCGTGCGGCGCATTGGGATCCGCAATGCTGGCCGGGTTCATGTCCCCCTTGAACTGGACATAGCCGCCCAGCGGGATCGCCGCGAGTTTCCAGCGCGTGCCGCGCCGGTCGGTCCAGCCAGCCAATTCCTTGCCGAAACCGATCGAAAAGGCATCGGCCTTCACCCCGAACCAGCGTCCGACAAGGTAATGTCCCAGCTCGTGTACGGTAACCAGCGGCCCCAGCACGAGCAGGAAGCCGACGATCCACATCCAGAATGGTGCCGATTCAAACAATTAGGCGTGCTCCAGCAATTCCTTGGCATGCGCGCGGGCTTCCTGATCGACGCGCAAGACGTCATCGAGGCTTTCCGGCGCTGCGGCGCTATAGCGGGTTAGTGTGCTTTCCACCACTGCGGCAATGCGCATGAACCCGATCTGACCAGCCAGGAAGGCCGCAACGGCGACTTCATTGGCCGCGTTGAGCGTGGCGGGTGCCCCACCCCCGGCTTCGATCGCCTCGCGCGCGAGCCGTGTGGCGGGAAAGCGCTGCTCGTCAGGCGCAAAGAAGGTCAGCTCGCCAATCGCCGCCAGATCAAGCGGTGCCATCGGCGTGTCCATCCGCTGCGGCCAGGCGAGGCACGAAGCGATTGGTACGCGCATGTCCGAGGGGCCAAGCTGCGCCAGCGTGGACCGGTCGCGATACTCGACCATCGAATGGATCACGCTTTGCGGATGGACCACGATCTTGAGGCGATCCAGCCCGACCGGGAACAGGTGGTGCGCCTCAATATATTCGAGGCCCTTGTTCATCATGGTGGCGCTGTCGACGCTGATCTTGGCGCCCATGTCCCAATTGGGATGTGCCATTGCCTGTGCAGGTGTCGCCGCAGCGAGCTGCTCAGGCGTCCAGGTGCGCAACGGGCCGCCGCTGGCGGTCAGCGTGATCCGCGCGACATCCTCGATCCGGTTGCCCTGCAGGCACTGGAAGATCGCGTTATGTTCGCTGTCGACCGGCAGCAAGGTAGCACCGTGTTGCGCCACGGCGGCGGTCATCACATCGCCCGCGGAAACCAGCGCTTCCTTGTTGGCCAGCGCCACCGTGCCGCCGCGCTCGATCGCCGCCATCACCGGTGCCAGCCCCGCACAGCCAACGATCGCTGCCACGGTGATGTCGACCGGGCGGGCGGCGGCTTCGCACAGCGCCTGGCGCCCACCCGCCGCTTCGACGCCGCTACCTGCCAGCGCCTCGCGCAACTCGGGCAGGCAGCCTTCGTCGCTGACCACGGCCATTTTCGCGCCGAATTCGCGCGCGAATGCCGCCAGCTGCTGCGCCGAGCAATTGGCGGTGAGCGCTTCGACCTGCCAGCGGTCACGATTGCGGCGGATCAGGTCGAGCGTCTGTTCGCCCACCGATCCGGTTGCACCAAGGATCGAAATCAAACGGGTCATGCCGGATGCAGGCCCCACAGGAAATACGACCACGATCGCCACCGGCAGCAGGCCGTCAACCCGGTCAAACACGCCGCCATGGCCGGGGATCAGCTTCGAACTGTCCTTCACACCCGCCTTGCGCTTCAGCCAGCTTTCGAAAAAGTCGCCCGCTTGCGCCACCACCGCCAGTGCCGCACCGATCGCAAAGGCGATGAACAGCATCGGACGGAAGACCAGTTCGCCCGTATTCCAGGCAAATGTCCCTGCGGATACCAGGCCCGCAGCGAGCATACCGCCCCCGAGACCCGCCCAGGTCTTCGAGGGGCTGATCTTCGGCGCAATCTTGGGACCGCCGATTGCCCGCCCCGAAAAATAGGCTCCAACATCGGTGGCAACGACTACGGCGACTACGCCCAGAACAACCGCCTCCGGCAAGGTAACAAGCGAATAGGCAGCAGTAGCGACGTATATGCCGCCAAGCAGCAGCGCGACCAGCCGGGCCGCCCTGCCTGCGAAGGCCTGTGTCGCCAGCCGCCCGAACTCGGAAACGCACAAGACGGCAACCAGCAGCGCGAAAGCATCGAACACCACGCCCCCCAGCCACAGCGCCGTTCCCGCGACTGCCAGCATCACCACGGCCGATGCGAAACGCACCGGCAGGTCGGATGTCTTCGTAACCTTCTCAACGTCCGCCAAAGCGCCGCTCCCTTCGCGCGAAATCGTCCAGCGCCTGCTGCAGCATCGCGGGCGTGAAATCGGGCCACAACGTATCGACGAACAGCATTTCGGCATAGGCCGATTGCCACAGCAGGAAATTCGACAGGCGGATTTCGCCGCTCGTGCGGATCAGCAGGTCAAGCGGCGGCAAGTCTGCCGTGTCGAGATGCTTTTGCAGCGCTTCTACGGTTATCTCGCCTTCATTCGCCGCTTTTCGGGCGGCCCGCACAATCTCCTGCTGCGAACCGTAATTGAGCGCCACCGCCACGGTGTGTGTGCCCTCGCGTGTCTTTGCCAGCGCATCTTCCAGCATTTCCACGATATCGGGTGCAAGTGATTGCCAATCGCCGATAATCTTCAGCTTCACATTGTTTGCAATGAATTCCGGCAGGTCCGATTTGATGAACTTGCGCATCAGGTTCATCAGGTCATCGACCTCGTCTTCCGAGCGCTTCCAGTTCTCGCTGCTGAAGGCGTAAAGCGTCAAGCATTCGAGCCCGGAGCCATTGAGGCTGCGCACTAGCTTGCGCACAGCCTCGACCCCGCGCTGGTGCCCGACCGAGCGCGGCAAGCCGCGCTTCTTGGCCCAGCGGCCATTGCCATCCATGATGATGGCAACGTGGTGTGCGCGCCCTGCCGTGTCTGAGGGCTGCTCGCCCATCAATCCCCTCCGGCTATCCCGCCCGTCACTGCGACAGGATTTCCTGGACCTTCTTCGCTACCGCTTCATCGGTTTCCGCGACATATTTGTCGGTCAGCTTCTGGACTTCGTCTTCGCTGCGCTTGCGCTCGTCTTCGGAGATATCCTTCTTCTTCTCGTCGGTCTTGAGCGCCTCATTGGCATCGCGGCGGACATTGCGGATCGCGATCTTGCCCTTCTCGCCATATTCGCCGGCAAGCTTCGCCAGTTCCTTGCGCCGCTCTTCGGTCAGATCGGGCAGTGGCAGGCGTATGGTCTGGCCATCGATCATCGGATTCAGGCCGAGGTTGGCCTTGGCGATGCCTTTTTCTACCGCGATGAGGTTGCCCTTGTCCCACACCTGCACGCTCAGCATGCGCGGCTCAGGCGCGGAGACGGTTGCCACCTGGCTCAGCGGCATCATCGCACCATAGACCTCGCACACCACCGGATCGAGCAGGCTGGTATTGGCGCGGCCGGTGCGCAGCCCCCCCAGATCGCTCTTAAGCGATTCCACGGCACCTTTCATTCGGCGTTCGACGTCTGCCTTGTCATATTGTGGCATGGCTTAGGCTTCCTCTTGTCTTTAGCTTTCAGTTGTCTTGCACGATGGTCTGGACGCCCTCGCCCGCGAGTACCCGGGCAAGGTTGCCTTTCTCGCGGATCGAGAAGACCACGATGGGAATCTCGTTGTCGCGGCAAAGCGCCACGGCAGAGGCGTCCATAACCTTGAGATTATCTGCCAGAACCTTGTCATAAGTTACTGTGTCAAAACGTTTTGCATCCGGGTTGCGCTTGGGATCGCTATCATAGACCCCATCCACGCTGGTGCCCTTGAGCAAGGCGTCACATTTCATTTCCGCGGCACGCAGCGCCGCGCCGCTATCGGTGGTGAAATAGGGGCTGCCGACACCTGCCGCGAAAATCACCACACGGCCCTTTTCTAGGTGCCGCTCGGCCCGCCGGCGGATCACCGGTTCGCACACCTGGTCCATCTGGATGGCGCTCTGCACGCGCGTGTGGACCCCCAGTTGCTCCAGCGCGTTCTGCATCGCCAGCGCGTTCATTACGGTCGCGAGCATGCCCATATAGTCAGCCTGCGCGCGGTCCATCCCCTGGGCAGCACCCGCCATCCCGCGGAAGATATTGCCGCCACCGATCACCAGGCAGATTTCAAGGCCGGTATCCTTGGCCGCTTTCACTTCCTTGGCGAGCTCGGCAACGAACGCCGGGTCGATCCCGAACTGCTGGTCCCCCATCAGCACCTCGCCCGAAAGCTTGAGGAGGATGCGTTTGTAAGGGTGAGCGGACATTGGCGGTCAGAATCCTTGCGGGTTGCGAACTGGGCTGAGTCCTTAGCCACCAAGTCCGCTGCGCGCAAAGGGAAAGGCCGCTATTCCCGCACGCCTATTGCGCCCGAAGCGTGTGCAGCAGGCCCTTGGTAAAGCCGCGCGGCGCGACCGACATATGGTCTTCATCCGGCAACACGTCCGATTGCAGCTGCAGCGCCGGGTAACCCCTCTCGCGGAGCATTTCGGCAAAGACGCGGTTGTCTGCCACCATGTCCACTTCCTGCATGTAACGCCGGTCGCCGATCCGCTGCGCCTCATATTCGCCCACGTACATGTACACATCCGCATCGATCGAAGGCAGCCGGTCGAGCAGGCCTGGAGCTTGTCTCAAGAGGTATTTCTTGTCGTACCAGAAAGACGGGCTGCCCAGCACATAACCGCTGAACATTTCGGGGGCGGTCATTAGGATCTGCGCGCCCAGCAGGCCGCCATAGGAATGGCCGACATAAACCCTGCGGTCTGGTGCAGCCCGGAATCGGCCCTCGACAAACGGGATGACCGTATCGCGCAGATAATCGCGATAACGCAAAGATTCGCCATGGCGAGCGTCCTTCGGCGCGTCCGAGGCGCCGTTGGGGGTTGGCGTGTAATCGCGGCGGCGGCTGGCCATCGAATCCTGACCTTTTTCGTAAGACAGGCCAATGAGGATGAACTCCTCGACCCGCGGCCCTGCCCCATTCATTCGGCGCCCGATCAGGCGCAACATGGGGAAGCCATAGTCGGCATCTGTGACATAGACGGCTGGGTAGGTCCGCGCCGCACTTTCACCATAGCTAGGCGGCAGGCTGACAAAGACCTGATAGGTCAGGCCACTGGCAGGATCGGATAGGTCAAACACCTGCGTTCCGAGGAGTTCGTAAGGCGCGCCTTCGCCGCGCTGCGCTGGGACCTGTGCCGATCCTTGAAAGGCCAGCGCGCCGCACAACGCAACCATTCCCAACATTAACGCCGCGCCCGCTTGCCACTTGCTCATTGAAAATCCGGCGATCCGAGTTGTTTATGGAGCGGCATTATTGCCAGCTCCGAGAACCGCAATGGCGATGATACACTGCTACGCGCGAAACGTGCCGAAATGCCGACCAACAGTTACGCCGACCCGCGGCCGCTTCAGGCCAATAACCACGTAGCCGCGGTGGCATTGGCGGCTGCCAATGCAAAATCGATCACGAAAATGCGCAGCATAACTCCGTCAAAGACATTCCAGGCGCCTCCACCCCGGCGATTTTGCAAAGCAATCGGGATGTTGCCGACAAATTGCGAACCATGCGCCAAGGCATTAAACGCAAGCAGCACAGCCCATTGGCTATCGCGGTCGAAACTCCCGAAGTTGAGGACCAGCAGGATGTTCAATACGGACAGGGCGAAGTTGAAACCGCCCAGGAAGCGACCGCTTTCGACCAGCGCGTCAAAGGCGCCGTTATCGCGGTGGTCCCGATTAGCGACCAATACTTTGGCAAAGATTTCCCTGCGCAGATAGAAGGCATGAAAACCCATGCCGAACCAGATGGCATTCAACACAAGCACGAATTCAAGCACGGCGCTGGCTCCTTCCGTCAGCACCGCATTGGCACTGCTTAACGCGAGCTAGATCGCGGCCAATCAACTTAGTCAATACTTGAACTAAATTTCTCCGTGTCGAGTACCTTCATCTGCGTTGGCCGACACAACGGCAACCCGCGACCGCCTAGCGCTTGGTCTCGATACTCGAAGCAATATCGCGAACCTGGCGCAGGAACCTGGCAATCACTTGCTGCTCCTGCTCCGAAAATGGCGCCAGGATCCTCTGGTTGATTTCACGCGGGCCTTCCTTGGTGCGTGCCACCAACTGACGCCCTTCTTCAGTGAGGCTCAATATCGAAACCCGGCCATCGCTAGAGCTTGCACCACGAACCACCATCCCGAGCTCTTCAAGTGTGTTTACCAGTCCCGTCAGCCGGGACTTGCTGTGACCGGTGCGGCGCGCCACCTCCGAACTCGGCAGATCGTCCTCAAACGACAAGACGAACATGATCACCTGATGGGCGGTGGTGATACCTTCCGTGCGTCTCAGGACTCGATCAAGCGACTGGAACAGCTTGGAATGGCTCAGATGAAGTTCGTGAAGTACCCGCAGCATCGGTGCCGTTAGTCGTAACCCAAGGTCGCTAATCATCAAACCGGATTCGGCCGCCCGCAAAAGAAAAGGCCACCGGATCTGCACCCGGTGGCCCCATTCTTTGCAGGTTAAAGGCCGCTTAGCCGGCGACAGCAGCAGCCACTTCCGCAGCAAAGTCGCTGACTTCCTTTTCGATACCTTCGCCGAGCTGGAAGCGGACGTAGTCCTTCAGGACGATTTCGGCGCCGGCATCCTTGCCAGCCTTGGCAACGGCGTCAGCGACGGTGAGCTTGTTGTCCATCACGAAGGCCTGGCTCAGCAGCGCGTTTTCCTTGGCGAATTTCTTCACCGCGCCATCGACCATCTTTTCCTGCACTTCAGCCGGCTTGCCGCTCTCGGCAGCCTTTTCGGCAGCGATCTTGCGCTCACGCTCGATCACTTCGGGGTCGAGACCGTCGGCATCAAGCGCCTGCGGGAACATCGAAGCGATGTGCATTGCCAGCTGCTTGCCGAGCGGCTCGAGCACGTCAGCAGCGGCGGCGCTTTCGAGCGCTACCAGCACGCCGATCTTGCCCAGGCCCTCTGCTGCAGCGTTGTGTACATAAGGCACGATCACGCCTTGCGACACAGCCACGCTCTTCATGCGGCGAACCTGCTGGTTCTCGCCGATGGTTGCGACGTTGTCGGTCAGCTTGTCGGACACGGTGCCGCCGTCGGGATAGGCAGAAGCCTTGAGAGCGTCGACGTCATCTGCGCCAAGTCCAAGCGCAACCGCAGTGGTCTTGCGCACGAAATCCTGGAACTTGTCGTTCTTGGCGACGAAGTCCGTTTCCGAATTGACTTCAACCGCAACGCCCTTGGTCCCAGCGACAGCAACGCCGACCAGGCCTTCAGCGGCCGTGCGGCTCGACTTCTTCTGCGCGGTAGCGAGGCCTTTGGCGCGTAACGCGTCAACCGCAGCTTCGATATCGCCGTTTGCTTCTTCAAGCGCCTTTTTGGCGTCCATCATGCCCGCGCCGGTCTTTTCGCGCAGGGCCTTCACATCAGCAGCAGTGAATGCAGCCATGGTGGTTTCCTTTTCAAATATATCTGTGAGCGCCGGGTACCCTGATTTCAGGATCGCCCGGCGCACTAGGGGGTAATGGTGACGAGTGCGTGACGCCTCAGGCGTCGACTTCGGCCGGCGGCTGTTCCATCGCGCCGATATCGGCACCGCTGTCAGCCACGGCACCGCCGCGGCCGGCAATTGCGGCAGCCGCGATGGCGTCGCAATAGAGGCGCACTGCACGTGCGGCATCGTCATTGCCCGGGATCGGGAATGCAATGCCTGACGGATCGACATTGGTGTCGAGCACGGCAATCACCGGAATGCCGAGCACAGCGGCTTCCTTGATCGCCAGGTCTTCCTTGTTGGCGTCGATCACGAACATCACGTCGGGAATGCCGCCCATGTCGCGAATGCCGCCGAGCGACATTTCAAGCTTCTCACGCTCACGGGTGAGGTTGAGCACTTCCTTCTTGGTCAAACCGCTGGTGTCGCCCGACAGCTGCTCTTCCAACGTCTTGAGGCGCTTGATCGACTGCGAGATCGTCTTCCAGTTGGTGAGCATGCCGCCCAGCCAGCGGTGGTTGACGAAGTGCTGGCCCGACTGGCGGGCAGCCTGCGCGATCGGCTCCTGCGCCTGGCGCTTAGTGCCGACGAACAGCACCTTGCCGCCTGCACGCACGGTCGATTCGACGAAGTCGAGTGCGCGCGCGAACAGCGGAACGGTCTGCGACAGGTCGATGATGTGAACACCGTTACGGGCGCCGAAGATATACGGCTTCATCCGCGGGTTCCAGCGGTGGGTCTGGTGGCCGAAGTGTGCGCCGGCCTCGATCAATTGCTGCATGGTGACGGTAGAAGCCGCCATAATTCAATTCCTTTCCGGTTATGCCTCTGGAGAGCTGGAACCTTGCTGCGGTATCGCCCGCGTCAGGCACCGGTATGTGCGCTCACCATGTGGATTTGCCCGCCATCGGAAACCCGCCATGGCTTTCCTGATTGCGAACGCCGCGCGCCCTAGCTGCCGAAACGGAAAAAATCCAGCCTGATTCGTCAAAATTTGCTGACGCGGTCATTTTCACGCTTGACGAACAGAACAAATTAAGAACATATGCATGGGAACAAACGCGGTACAAGGGTGCTATCAACCGCCCCGCCCCCAGTCAAGCGGGCACACCGCCAAGGAGAACGGAACATGCTGAGCCTTGCACTGATCGCCCTTTTCGCCACGGCGGCAATCGTGTCACTGGTCGTGCTCGCGGATTGCGCGCTCAAGCTACGGCATGCCTGGGGTGCGGTGAAGCACGAACTCGCCCGTGAATGGTCTGCCCCTGTCAGCGAAGGTGCGGTGGTAATGCTCCGCCCTACCCGTCAGCCGGAGCGGGCAGTGCCGGTTACGCCGCTTGCCGTTGCCGCTTGATGCGGCCGTATTTGATCAGGGCCCAGGGCATCAGCGCCAGGTAGATCGCGCAGATCGCCGCAAGCGTCCACCAGGGCTCTTGCAGTAACGCACCGAAAGCGAGCGCGAACACGGCGATCACTTCCAGCCTGATGCTGCGACGCGGACGGATCGACTTCCAGCTGAAGGTCGCGATATTGGAAATCATCAGCACGCCGACCGCCGCCAGCCAGATCGACACGAACACCGGATTGCGGAACTCGGCCATGTCGGTCGCCATCCACAGATAGAACGGCAGGAAAGCCAGCCCGGCCCCTACCGGGGCTGGAACGCCGGTCAGGAACCCGGCCGATTTGTGCGGCTGGTCATCGGTATCGATCTGGGCATTGAATCGTGCCAGCCGCAAAGCTGCACAGATTGCGAAAGCCAGCGATGCGAACCAGCCCAGCCGCGGCAGGTCCTGGATCGACCAAAGATACAGGATCAACGCCGGCGCCACGCCAAAGCTGAGCGAATCCGCCAGACTGTCGAGCTCGGCCCCAAAGCGCGATTGCGCCTTGAGAAGCCGCGCAATCCGCCCGTCAATCCCGTCAAGGAAACCGGCGAGGATAATCGCATAGACCGCCAGATGCCATTCACCCGCGATCGCGAAGCGAATCCCGGTCAGGCCCGCAGCCAATGCAGCGGCAGTGATGGCATTGGGCAAAAGCGCGCGTAGCGTCAGGCTGCGCCCGGGCCTGCCAACGGCAATCTCGTCCTCCGCGGCGCGTGGCCCGACCCGCGGCGCTCCTTCAACCGCGCCGTCGTCGCGCGGCTCGCCGTTCACTGCGAAATGCCTTCGAGCAGTTTCTGCGTACCAACCTCAGCCAGGATGGTCTCACCCGCGACGATTTTCTGCCCCATCAGCACCTTGGGCGAAGTGCCCGCAGGCAGGTAGACATCAACCCGGCTGCCGAAGCGGATCAGGCCGACGCGCTGCCCGCTGGCAACGATATCGCCCGGCTTCACAAAGGGCACGATCCGCCGCGCAACCAGGCCGGCGATCTGGGTGAAGCCGATTTTCAGGCCGTCCTGACGCTCGATCAGGAAATGCTGGCGCTCGTTTTCCTCGCTCGCCTTGTCGAGGTCCGCATTCATGAACTTGCCGGGGATATAGACCAGCCGTTCCACCGTGCCGCTGATCGGGGCGCGATTGATGTGGACGTCAAATACACTCATGAAGATCGAGATGCGCGTCACCGGCCCATCAGGCAGGCCGGGCGCGCCCGAACCGTCATCCAGCCGCAATTCGGCGGGCGGTTCGCACACCGTGATCAGTGAGACGAGCCCGTCAGCCGGGGCCACGATCAGATTGTCGCCTTGCGGCACCACCCGCTCAGGGTCGCGGAAAAACGCGAACACGCCGGCTGACAGCAGCAGCATCGGCCAGCCGATGATCTCCCAGTCGAACAGGAGTAACGGGATGAGGCTGAGCCCCACCGCGATCAGTCCGAACTTGCGCCCTTCCGGGTGGATCGGCGGCCAGCTCCAGCTGACATTGCCGCGCCCCTGATTATCGAGAATTTCACCTGCCATGCACCGCATCTAGGGCCTGCGGCGCGGTGCCGCAAGCCAAGCCTGCCTGCTTTGCTCAGGCTGTCTTGCGCACGAACACTGTCCCCGCGGAGTAGCCCGCCCCAAAGCTGCAGATCAGCCCCGTATCGCCGGCCGCCAGATCCTCATTATGTTTGTGGAAGGCGATGATCGAACCCGCGCTGGACGTGTTGGCGTATGTGTCGAGCACTGTGGGGCTTTCGTCTTCGCTCGCTTCATGGCCCAGCACGCGCTGCGAAATCAGGCGGTTCATGCCCGCATTGGCCTGGTGCAGCCACAAGCGGCGCAGGCTATGCGGATCGATGCCGAGCCGTTCCGCTTCATCCACGATCATCTGCGCAACCATGGGCACGACTTCCTTGAACACCTTGCGCCCTTCCTGGACGAACAGCTTGTCCGCAGTGCCCTCGGTTTCGGGATGCGCGCGATTGAGAAAACCGAAATTGTTGCGGATATTGTTGGAGAAGACCGTCTTGAGCTTGGTACCCAGAATGTCCCAATGCGCCGCTGGGGCGATGGCGGCGTCTTCCACCAGCACGGCTGTTGCCACGTCACCGAAGATGAAATGGCTGTCGCGGTCGCGCCAGTTGAGATGGCCCGAGGTAATTTCGGGACTCACCACCAGCACGCTATTGGCATTGCCCGCGCGAATATAGTCCGCCGCGGTCTGGATCCCGAAGGTGGCCGAAGAGCACGCGACATTCATATCGAAGCCAAAGCCATCGATGCCCAGCGCGTGCTGGATCTCGATCGCCATCGCCGGATAGGGGCGCTGCATGTTCGACGCGGCGCAAAGTACGGCATCGACGTCTTGCGGGTCGCGCCCCACCCTCTCCAGCGCCTGACGCGCCGCTTTGACCCCGATCTCGGCCATGATCGACAACTCGTCATTGCCGCGTTCTTCCCAGCGCGGCGCCATGATTGCGGGATCGAGCACGGGCGCCTTTGCCATCACATGGCGCGCCTTGATGCCGCTCGCCTTCTCGATGAATTCGACCGAGCTGTGTTGCAGTGGCTCGGTCTCGCCTGCTGCAATCGCCGCCGCGTGTTCGGCGTTGAAGCGATCGACATAGGCGTTGAAGCTGGCGACCAGTTCTTCATTGGTGATGACATCCTCGGGAGTGAACAATCCGGTCGAGGAGATGACGGGGCGCCCGGTCAGGCTTGTGGGTGTCGTGTGCATGCGACGCCGGTTAGTCTTTGCCGATCATCCGGGCAAGCATCACTGCATGATTGTTGACAGCGCGAAGCCGCTTCGCCAAAGGGGCGCGTCTCGGCGACGCGGTGCTTTGCGGCAGCGCATCTTGAGCGGCGGATTTCCGCCCGCATCGACCCGGTAAGTGGACAGGTGGCCGAGTGGTTAAAGGCAGCAGACTGTAAATCTGCCCGCGCAAGCGTACGCTGGTTCGAATCCAGCCCTGTCCACCACCGCCAACACTCAAACGCAAGACTGCCCTTTCCCTCGCCGCAAGTCGCTGGCATGGCGTTCCGATGCCAAAGAATAAAAGCAAAGCGTTGCGCGGGCGCGCAGGACGGATGAAGGGCGGACGCGGGTCAGGCCGCGCCAGCGCCGGGCACGTACGGCTGTGGGGGCGCCATGCGGTTGAGGCTGCACTCAAGAATCCGGAGCGCCAGCACCGCAAGCTGTGGGCGACGCGTGAGGGGATTGATTCGCTCGATGGCGAGCTGCCGCCCGATTTCCCGGTCGAATATGCCGATGTGCAGGATCTCGCCCGTCTGGTCGCCAAAGACGCACCGCATCAAGGATTAGTGCTTGAATGCGCGCCACTGGAAGACGTGTTCCTCGACGAAGTGATGGACGGTGAGGCATCACACCCGCTGGTGATCCTCGACCAGGTAACCGATCCGCACAATGTCGGCGCTATCCTGCGTTCGGCTGCGGCATTCGGGGCGGCTGCAATCGTTACCCAGGACCGGCACGCCCCACCCGAATCCGGTGTTGTCGGCAAATCTGCGTCGGGCGCGCTCGAAGTGGTGCCATGGGTGCGCGTGGTGAACCTGGCGCGCGCCCTGGAGGAAATGGCCGAGGCCGGTTACTGGCGGATCGGCCTGACCGGCCACGCCGAAGCGACACTGGCCGAAGCCCTGCCCGCTGGCCCCGTGGCGCTGGTGCTGGGCGCGGAAGGCGCCGGTATGCGCCACAATATCGAGGCGCATTGCGATGCCTTGGCCAAGCTGCCCATCACGCGCGCGATCGAAAGCCTCAATGTCAGCAATGCGGCGGCGATCGCGCTTTATGCCGTCGCCACCCGAACCTAGGAGGACCCCCGCCATGCTTGCCCGCCTGCTTTTCGTTCTGGCCGCACCGCTGCTGTTGACCGGGTGTCTGATAACGCCGGGCAAGTTTGTGTCGGAACTGGTGCTGGAAAAGGATGGCACATTCGCCTTCACATATGAGGGCGAGATCTTCTTCCTCGGCTTGAGCAAGCTAGCGCAGATGGAGCAAGCCAGCCAGGAATTCGAACCCGAGACATGCTACGATGATGAATTTGAGCCGCGCGAATGCACCGCGCAGGAACTGGCTGACCAACGCGCTCAATGGGACGAAGGTGCTGCGGAACGTGCCGCGAAAGCGAAGAAGGACGCTGAGGAAATGGCGGCCATGATGGCGGGGATCGACCCGACCGATCCGGAAGCCGCCGATGAATTGCGCCAGCTGTTGCTGCGCCACAAGGGCTGGAACCGGGTTGATAACAAGGGCGATGGCGTGTTCGACATCAGCTATTCGACCTCGGGCCAGCTCAGTCACGACATGATGTTCCCCGTGATCGAAGGCTTCCCGAACACCACTTTCTTCGTCCAGGTGATCTTGCGGGATGACAATGTCGTAAGGGTCGAAGCACCAGGATTTGCGATGCAGGACAATGCCAATCCGCTGGGCGCGATGATGGGCGGGATGGCCGCACTCAAGACACTCGGCTCAGGCAGCAAGATGGAGCAGGCTTCGGAGAGTTTCCCGAAGCTCGACGGCACTTTCACGATTGTGACCGACGGCAAGATACTGGCCAACAATACCGATGAGGGTCCGCGCGAAAGTGCAGGGAAATCGCAACTGGAATGGAAAGTCGACCAGCGCACCACGGATTCACCGACCGCGCTGGTCAAGCTGGGCGGCTGAACACGCGCTTGGCCATGGCCCGAAAAGAAAAACCCCGCCGTATGGCGGGGTTCTTCGTTTCAGCTGGGCGCGAGACGCAGCTCCAGCACAATGTTGGCTTAGTTCACCGCGTCCTTCAGGCCCTTGCCAGCCTTGAACTTGGGCTGGTTAGAAGCCTTGATCGTCATCGGCTCGCCAGTACGGGGGTTGCGCCCGGTCGATGCCTTGCGCTTTGCCACAGAGAAGGTGCCAAACCCGACCAGACGCACTTCGTCGCCGCCAGACAATGCCGAAGTGATGGTATCGAACACACCTTCCACTGCGCTCGATGCATCGCTTTTTGACAGGCCGCTGGCATTGGCAACCGCGCTGATCAGATCGTTTTTGTTCATCTTCGAAAACCCCTGTAATTCGAATGTGGTGTGCTGTTCGGCTCGACGCCTCTGAGAAGGGAGGCAAATTGAGACGTTTTTGCAGGGGCTGTCAAAGGCAAATCGCGCAGAAATGCGTCGTTTTCGGAGAAATCGGGACCAATTGCGGCGAACCGATGGTTGCGACTTATGCGCCTCGCAAGATTAACCATCCGCAGCGGGCAAATATGGGGCGCGGCGCAGTATCGATTCGCTGCGCCGCACCATTGTTCGTCGACAGATCAGTGCGCGGTCTGAGCGCCCTCTGAACCCGGCGCAAGCGGCGCTGGCTGGCTGGCGAGATCATCCGCCTCACTCCATTCGATCGCTTCCAGCCGTTCCGTCAGCGCCAGTTCCAGCACTCGATCAACATGGCTGACCGGAATGATCTCCAGCCCTTCCTTCACATTGGCCGGAATTTCCGCGAGATCCTTCACATTCTCTTCCGGGATGAGAACGGTCTTGATACCGCCACGCAGCGCAGCCAGCAGCTTTTCCTTGAGCCCGCCGATCGCCAGCACCCGTCCGCGCAAGGTCACCTCACCGGTCATCGCGACATCCGGACGCACGGGAATCCCGGTAAGGGCTGAGACGATCGAAGTGACCATGCCGATACCTGCGCTGGGGCCGTCCTTTGGCACCGCACCTTCGGGCAGGTGGATATGGATGTTGCGGCGCTGGAACAGCGAAGGCTTGATCCCATAGGCCGGCGCGCGCGCCTTCACGAAACTGAAGGCCGCGGCGATGCTTTCGCTCATCACATCGCCCAGCTTGCCGGTCGACTTGATCTCGCCCTTGCCCGGCGTCGTGACGCTTTCGATCGTCAGCAATTCACCGCCCACCGAAGTCCAGGCGAGGCCGGTCACCGCGCCAACTTGTGGCTCGTCTTCCGACATGCCGTGCTTGAACTTGCGGACGCCGGCGAAGTCCCCAAGATTTTCCGGAGTGATCGTAACCGAAGTCACTTCCTTCTCCAGGATCTTGCGCAGGCTCTTGCGGGCCAGTCGCGCAATCTCCCGCTCCAGTGTGCGCACCCCGGCCTCACGCGTGTAATGCCGGATCAGGTCGCGCAGGCCCGCTTCGGTCAGCTCGAATTCGCCCTTCTTCAGGCCATGCGCTTCGATCTGCTTGGGGATCAGGTGACGCTTGGCGATCTCGACCTTCTCATCCTCGGTGTAGCCTTCGAGGCGGATGATCTCCATCCGGTCAAGCAGCGGCTGCGGCAAGTTGAGGCTGTTTGCCGTGGTGACGAACATCACATCCGAAAGGTCGAGGTCGAGTTCCAGATAATGGTCCTGGAACGAATTGTTCTGCTCCGGATCGAGCACTTCGAGCAGGGCCGAAGCCGGATCGCCGCGGAAATCCTGGCCCAGCTTGTCGATCTCGTCGAGCAGGAACAGCGGATTCGCCGAACCGACCTTCTTGAGGTTGCTGACGATCTTGCCCGGCATCGAGCCGATATAGGTGCGACGGTGGCCGCGGATTTCAGCCTCGTCGCGCACGCCGCCCAATGACTGGCGCACGAACTTGCGCCCGGTTGCCTTGGCGATCGACTTGCCAAGCGAAGTCTTGCCGACGCCCGGCGGGCCGACGAGGCACAGGATCGGGCCTTTCAGCTTGTTCGTGCGGGCTTGCACCGCAAGATATTCGATGATCCGGTCCTTGACCTTTTCCAGCCCGTAGTGATCGGCGTCGAGCACTTCCTGCGCCTTGCCGATGTCCCTCTTCAGGCGGCTCTTCTTGCCCCACGGGAGGCCCAGCAGCACATCTAGATAGTTGCGGATCACCGTCGCTTCCGCGCTCATCGGCTGCATGCTCTTGAGCTTCTTGAGCTCTGCCGTGGCCTTGGTGCGCGCTTCCTTGGAAAGCTTGGTTTTCTCGATCTTTTCGGTCAGTTCGGCGATCTCGTCGCCTTCTTCACCATCGCCGCCGCCCAGCTCGCTCTGGATCGCCTTGAGCTGTTCGTTGAGGTAATATTCGCGCTGGGTCTTTTCCATCTGGCGCTTCACGCGGCCGCGGATCTTGCGCTCCACCTGCAGCACCGACAGTTCGCCTTCCATGAAGGACATGACCATTTCCAGCCGCTTGAGCGGATTGGTTTCAGTCAGCAGCGCCTGCTTGTCGGAAACCTTGGCGCTGATCGCAGCGGCGATTGTGTCAGCCAGCTCGCCCGCGTCGTCGACATCGCCGATATCGGTGGCGGCATCATCGCCCAGCTTCTTGTTGAGCTTGGCATATTCGGCAAACTGCTCGGTCACCTGGCGCATCAGCGCGGTTACTTCACTGCCCGACACGGTCTGCCCATCGAGCGAGGCGACATCGGCAACCACATAATCGCCTTCAACCTGCAGGTCATGCAAGCGCGCCCTCGCCTTGCCTTCGACCAGCACACGCACTGTGCCGTCAGGCAGTTTCAGCAGTTGCAGCACCTGCGCAACGACGCCGACGTCATAAAGATCGTCACGCTCGGGATCGTCGCAGCCCGGCTCAAGCTGGGCGAGCAGGAAAATGTCCTTGCTCGCTTCCATCGCGGCCTCCAGCGCGGCGACCGATTTTTCGCGTCCGACGAAAAGCGGCACGACCATGCCGGGAAACACCACGATGTCGCGCAAGGGAAGAAGGGGGAATTGCTGGTTCATATCTGTCCGTGGCCGCCATTGGGGCTGAGCCTTGACCGGAATATGGGTAGCGGCGTGGCTGCCCGCAATGGGCAGTGCAAGCGTAGCTGTGGATGCCGCGATACCAGTGCTGACCTGCCTCGCTTCCGCGCGATCAGCCTTGCGTTACCTCTGGGGTCCGCCCGCCGTGGGAATCGAGTATTTCGCGCGCGATCGAGCCGTCGATAGACGTCAGCCGATCATCCACCGCGACGAAAACCTTTCCCCGCTGGATCTGCCGGTCATAGAAGGCGGCGGACACGCCATCGACGTCATGGTCGGTCAGCATCTTGGCGATCGCGCCTCCGGTAGCGCCGATAATGCCGCTCACCGATGCGACCGAGGCGATAGCCGAACTTGCCAGCGCGCCCGCCGCAGCGACCGGGCCGACCCCGGGCACAAGCAGGAAAGCGAGGCCCAGCAGCGCACCCGCGACACCGCTGCCCGCCACGGCACCGGCGATACCTAGCGGGCCATGCCCTTCCGGCCACTTTGCATCGGGATCGCTGAAATGGCTGGCGCGGCACAGCAACGAGAGAGATCGCTCGGGAAATCCAGCTCGTTTAAGCGCGGCGATTGCCGCTTCCGCAGGCTCACGAGCGTCGAAAATCGCTGTGATCAGATGCGCCTTGGCATTCTGTTCGCGTTCGCGCGCCGCTTCGAACTCGGCAGCAAAACGCGCGCGCTCGCTTTCAGACCGGAAAACAACCCGCAGCCCCGCACTGTCATGCAGTTTCTGGACACTCGGGGTATCGACCGGCTGGAACAGGGTTCGCAGCAGCATGTCGCGCGTGGTCTGCCGCAGGACCTGGTCCGTGCCGCGATTGATCCACTCCACAGCCAGCGGGCGTGGGTGCCCCTCGCTCAGGTAATTGACCGCCAACAGGTCCCCTGCGCGGATGACAAAGGCCGGTCTGGCGTTCGTCTCGCTAGCCAAGGTCAATCGCGGAAACTGGGATCGATCCGGTCGAGCTTGCGCAGCAGCGCCGGCCAGGCAAGGCCGTTGGCGATCATCCCGATGCCCGCGGCAGGGGTCTGCGCCTTGACCTTTTCCGGCGTACCTTGCGGCGGGTTGTGCAAGCCGTCCCGCCCGGCGGAGAGCATTTTTACCTGTGCATCACAAGCACGCTCAAGGAAATAGAGCCGCAGGAAGCATTCGCCCACAGTCTTGCCGATCGCCAGCGTGCCGTGGTTGCGCAGGATCATGACATGCTTGTCGCCCATGTCCTGAACCAGACGTTCGCGTTCTTCCAGGTCGGTCGCGATGCCTTCATACTCGTGATAGGCGATATCGTGCCGCGCGATCATCCCCGTCTGGGTGTGTTCCATCAGCCCGTCTGCCATGGCGCTGACTGCCTGGCCTGCCGGCGTGTGCAGGTGCATCACCGCATGCGCGTCTTCGCAATTCATGTGCAGCGCCGAATGGATCGTGAAGCCGGCTGGATTGACCGGATGCGAGGTGGGGATCACCGGCTGGCCGTCGACATCGATCTTGACCAGGCTGGATGCGGTGATTTCCTCGAACATCATGTCATAGGGGTTGATCAGGAAGTGATGCTCAGGCCCGGGAACGCGCGCCGAGAGATGCGTAAAGATCAGATCATCCCAGCCATAGAACGCGACCAGCCGGTATGCTGCCGCCAGATCCACACGCACTGCCCATTCCGCGTCGCTGACCTGCGCGCGGACGTCGGCATCCGATCCCGTCCCGCGCTCGTTCATCAAAGTCGCCATGTCAGTCTCTCCATCGTTCCTTGCGACCGTTTTAGCATAAATCGGTTCAGCCCATCCCTGGCAAATTGAACCCCGGCGGCAGCCCCAGCCCGCCCTGCATCTTCTGCATTTCCTGGTTCGAAACCCGGTCAGCCTTGTCGCGCGCATCGTTGAAGGCGGCAGTCACAAGATCTTCCACCATCTGCTTTTCTTCCGGCTTCATCAGGCTCTCGTCGATCTCGACGGCCAGGATTCGGCCCTTGGCACTGGCCCGGACCTTGACCAGGCCACCGCCGGACTGACCCTCGACCTCGATTGAGTCGAGCTTGGCCTGCATGTCATTCATCTGGCTCTGGATCGTTTCAGCGGCCTTTTGCGCCGCCTGGATCATTTCTTCCATCGATTTCATCGCGGGGGGTTACCTACTCCATTTGCTGCCGCCAGCCTGGGCGACAATGTCTCCATCGCCAAGCAGTTCCGCTTCGGGAAAGGCTTCGAATGCAGCCTTGACCAACGGGTGTTCGCGGACCTGCTGTTCACGAGCCAATTTGGTGGCCTGGTCCTGTTCGCGCAAGGTCGGAGCTGCGTTGCCTTGCCCGCGTTCGACCTGCCAGCGGGTGCCGGTGAGGCGGAACAGGCAATCGCGCAGCTCCGCGCCCGGATCTTCCGACAGGCCATCGGCCACCTGGTAGACGAGCCGGCCCGGCGCCAGTTCAATAACCCGCACCCAGTCACGCATCAGCTGCGCCAGCCGCAACTGGCCGCTATCCTCCACCTGCTGCACAAGCCCGGCCCAATCCGTTCCGCCCGAAAGCGAACCCCCGGTGGCATCAGGCGCATCGCCGCCAGCACTCGCTGCGGGCGCAGAGGGCGCCACGCCGCGCTCAGCCAGTTCCTCGATCTTCTTCGCCAGCTTGCCGGGATCGGGCAGGTCAGCGGCGTGCATGACCCTGAGCAGCGCCATTTGCGCCGAAACGAGCGGATCGGGCGCCTGCCGCACTTCCTCATGCCCCTTCAGCAGCAATTGCCACAGGCGGTGCAGCTGCGCGGCTGAAAGCCGCTGCGCAAACTCGCTTAGTGCAGCCCGCTCGTCAGCCGTCGGAGCATTGGGTTCAGCGCCGGAGACTTGTGCCAGCGTGATCCGATGGATCAGGTCCATCAGGCCCCGCATCAGCGCAAGCGGTTCGACCCCCAACGCATATTGCTCGTCCACCGCTGCCAGCAATGCCTTAGCCTCGCCCTCCAGAAGATGCGCCAGCAAGCGGCGCTGCGCGCTCTTGTCGGCCAAGCCCAGCATGTCGCGCACGCGCGCCGCCGTTACCGTGCCGCCGTCTCCCATGTCCGCATGCGCAATCGCCTGATCGAGGATCGACAGGCCGTCACGCACCGAACCTTCGGCGGCATTGGCAATGATGTGCAGCGCCTCCGCCTCAGCCTCTACGCCCTCTTTGACGCAGACATTGCCGAAATGCTCCTGCAGCAGCTCTGCCGGGATGCGGCGCAGGTCAAACCGCTGGGTGCGGCTCAACACCGTCACCGGCAGCTTTTCGACCTCGGTCGTCGCGAACAGGAACTTCACATGCGGTGGCGGCTCTTCCAGCGTCTTGAGCAGCGCGTTGAACGCATTGCGACTGAGCATGTGCACTTCGTCGATGATGTAGATCTTGTAGCGCGCAGAGACGGCGGCATAGCGCACCGCCTCGATGATTTCGCGCACGTCATCGACCCCGGTGTGGCTGGCGGCGTCCATCTCGATCACGTCGATATGGCGGCCCTCGGCAATCGCCACGCAGGGTTCGCACTGGCCGCAAGGATCGATCGTCGGCCCGCCCTGCCCATCCGGCCCGATGCAGTTCAGTGCCTTGGCGATCAGCCGTGCGGTTGATGTCTTGCCGACCCCGCGGACCCCGGTCATCAGGAAGGCGTGCGCCAGCCGGTCACGCTCGATCGCATTGGCCAGCGTGCGGACCATCGCGTCCTGCCCGATCAGCTCGCTGAAAGTTTGCGGGCGATATTTGCGCGCGAGCACTCGATAGGGCTGGTTGGACGCTGGAGCGGCGGGTTTTACCGCCGCGGGCGCAGCGGTCGGCTGCGGAATGGCAGCGGGTTCAGGATCGCCGAACATGGCTGATTGGCCGGCGGCTTCCAGCTCGGCCGCGCTCGCCTTATCCTCTTCCTGCTCCTGATCCCAGGGCGGAGTATCAGTGCTGTCCGGTGAATCACCCATAGCCGCTATCTAGGCACCCTTGGCGCACTTGTCGAAGCGGTAGTCGTCACTGTTCCATCAAGACCGAGTTTTATACCCCATTCGGACGTCGGCAACACATTGGCGTATTCGAGCGCATAGCTGCCGATTGCCAAACACAGCGCGAGGATGGCAGCCCCTCGCTTCTTCGTTGCCCATGCCCAAGTGACCGGTCCGAAATAGATCAGCTTGTGGACGAAGAACCAGTACTCGGTGATCGCGGGGAGCGCGCGGGTGAACAGTAGCAGGTGAAGGATGATGTTCGCCGACAGGATGCCGCCAAGCACATAACGTTTGCGAGCCCAGAAATGCCCGTCGAGGTCATCCCAATCCTCTTGTGTGCGGGGAAATACCAGCGCCGCAGACAAGAAATAGAGCAACGCCAGGACAAGCGCCATGAACATCGTGGGCCAGTTGATCTGGATGATGTCGCGCGCCGACCAGGTGAATAGCCAGAAACTGCTGATGTCGAGCAGTACAAATATGGCCAGAAGCGGCGTCAGCAAACCGATCGACCGCCGCCGATGCGAGTCGATTGCATCGGCAAACCTTACGGCAACTTCAGCTACGGTCAGCCCGAGCAAAAGCCCGAAGAAACTGAAGAAATATTCGAAATCGCTCATTCCCGCCCCCTCAGGAGCAGAGACTGACCCAATTTACGGTGCTGGAAAAGCTAAAAAGGAGCCGGCCGACCCGCTGCCATCCACCTGGGCTGCTTCCTTCCGGACCTGACCCGGTGAGCGGACGCGAACGTCCGACCGACTCCCAGGCGGGCATATGGCGGCGGAGATGCAGTTTGGCAAGATCATTGCCAAAGAACGAACTCAGTCGAGCGCGATGCCCCGCCGCACCGCTTCGGCCTCCAATGCAGCATTAAGTTTTGCCCAGCGCGCCGCCTGCCTTTCATCCGCCGCGCGCTGTTTCGCAAACAAACTCAGGAATTTCTGGCAGACCGTTTGGCCGTCACCTTGCTTCTGTGCCTCCATAATCGCGCCGGCATCTTCAAGGAAACCGATCAGGTCATCCTGGCGCTCCTCCGACGCATCAGGATAAAGACCTTCCTCGACTTGCCAGATGTCTTCTTGCGGGATCTTGCCTGATTCCAGCATCTTCCAGACCAGCCATGTGCGCAAACGCTCGCCAAATCGTGCGGCATCGCCCTCGGCATTCGCTTTTGGGAAGATTTCGTCAAGCTTGTGCCCGGCGGCTTCGAGCTTCTCATTGGTCGAAAACATGTCATGGATTTCAGGGCGATCGCAGGTCGAAGGATCGGGCAAAACTGCTCTTGCAACTTCAACCATGGCCGGTCGGGGAGAGTCGGGTTCGAGAAGGCCCAACCCTTCATTATCGGCCATCGTGTTCAGCTCGATGTCTGAGCAGGTGACCGCATAATTGCCCGACATTTCGATTTCGATCAGCAGCTGGCGCGGCTCACCATCGATCATGAACTCCTTGGCATACCGCCACTCCTGCCAGCGCGGATCGTATCGAACGTCGTCGGCCAGATCGCGCCATCCGCCCTTTTCGAGCATTTGTGCCAGGCCAAGCTGCCATTCCACCCCGTCAACCTGATCGCTCTCCTCCATCGCTGAATACCATGACAGTCGATAAAGCCGGTCTGACCAAGAGCTATAATCCGCCATGGCCTCGCGAAACAGGCGCGTGGGATCTTCAGCCGTGACCTTCGCCAGCGCGGTCTGATTCTGTTGTTCGCGCGTCAGGCCGAATGTAAGACCAGTGGTGCCAACACTGGGGCACAGCGCCTCGATTTCCCCGAATGAATTGGGTGTGGGACGCGCTGCAAGAGCGGGCGCTCCCGAGCCCACGACCAAAGCAACCGATCCGATTGCAGCCAAGGTGCCGCGCAACACGTGATAAGACTTGAACGTCATTTGAGCGTAATCCCCAACCGGTTCGCTTCAGCCTCAAGTGCAGCGTTTAACACCGCCAGCCGATCTGCCCGGTCCGTGCTCGTCTGCCAATCGTACAGAAAGGAATCGCGCACGGCCTCGCACAGGGCCATCCCGTCATGCGTATCTTCGGCCTCTCCCAAGCGGTTGCCGATTTCCGCCTGCCGTTTGAAATTCTCGAGTTGCTCGGCTGTGGAGATGCCAGGATCGGCTGTGAGGAGGTTGCCGAGCTGTTCCTTGGTAAGCCCGCCTTCGTTGCGAAGCCGCTTGAGAAGCCATGCTTTCAGCAGCTCGTGATATTTGGCTTCTGCCCGCAAATCCGGAATTTCGGCGACATGTTTGCGCAGGACGTCTTCAAGCCCGTTGAGATTGTCGAGCGCGACCAGGTCGTCACCAAAATCCGAACTCGCACAGTTGAAATTGGATAGGAAGGTATCGACCTGCCGCAGCCAGCCAGCCCCTGGATGAACCGGTTTCGGGTCGTCAGCCTCTGCCTGCTGGTAAGCGGGATCGGCAGCGCGCGCCTTTGCTTCAAGCGCAGGGTTTACGGCCAGCGCCGATCCGCTTGACCCAGCCGAAACCGCAAGCAGAAACAAGTGCAGCATGGATTTACCCGACATGATCCCCTCCAAACCAGCGAAGTGGTTGTCGATCCGCGATCAGTGGCAAGGCCTCAAGACCTTAGATGTAGCGGTACATCGGCGCAGCGGTGCTGGCCTTGCGCCGATCTAGCGGAAATTGTCGGCGTAAGCCTGCAGCTTGAGCGCCTTGGGCGGGGTGGCGTGTACACGCGCGGCGATCCCGTATTTCTCGGCATAGGCTTTCGCCGCATCCTTGCTCGGGAAGCTCAGCGAAACCTGCGCCTGCGTATCGCCGCTGCCGGTCCACCCCATCAGCGGATCGGGCCTGCGCGCTTCGGACTGCTCGAATTCGAGCACCCATTCATCGGTGCGGGCCTTGCCCGATTGCATGGCGTTCTTGGGTCGCTGGTAGATACGTGCGCTCATCCAAGGCCCTCTAATTCAGCCTTGGTCCTTTGAAAAGGCGTTCTTGGTCTTCAAACTCGGCTTTTCCGCCCATGGCTCATCCGGCCAGCGATGCTTGGGATAGCGGCCTTTCATGTCTTTCTTCACATCGGCCCAGCTGCCGCGCCAGAAGCCAGGCAGGTCGCGGGTCGACTGGATCGGGCGGCCCGCCGGGCTGGTGAGCTTGAGCAGCAAAGGCGTGCGCCCGATCAGCGGATGGCGATCGAGCCCGAACAAGGCCTGGACCCGCACCTCGACGCTGGGGGCATCGTCACCGGCGTAATCGATCGGGTGGTGCGTACCGGCAGGAGAGGCGAATTCGCGCGGTGCCTCGCGGTCGAGCAGTTGTCGGTCGCCCCAGTCGAGCTGGTTCAGGATCGCCTCGACCAGTCTTCCGCGCGATACTTCCAGGTCGCGCCGTCCCTCCAACAAGGGCCGCAGCCAGTCAGCGGCACTCGCCTGCAAATGACCGATTTCCAGCGCCTTGACCCCTGAGAACGTTCCCCGAGCCAGGAGGTCTTTCGGGACCAGTTCCCCCAGCTTCTCCACCGCTTTTTCCACGAGTTTATCCACAATCGCTTCGGGATCGGGATCCGGGTCGGGACCGCTGGCCAGTGTGATCGCCCCCAGCCGCCTTTCGAGCCGTGCTTCGACGCGTTTTTCATCTCTATTCCAGCGAATTACCGAGCGCTTTTCGATCATTTCCGCAAGTCGGGTCTCAACCTCTTGCGGGCTCAACTCGGCCGCCGCGGTGATCCGCGCGCCCTTTGCCTGCCCCTGCGCGTCGCCGATCACCAGCCACTCGGCCCGTGCCAGTGGCGATGCGGGATCAAGCTGGAAGCCCCTGCCCCCGGCCGAAAGCCATTGCTCGCCGCTCGGGTCCCGCCGCCTGGCGATGAAATCGGGGCGGGCCAGCGCAAGGAACAGCGCCGGATTGAGCGCTTCATTGCGCGTGGCGGGTATCAGCCGCTCAGCCGCAAGAGCCCAGCGCTGTGCCAGCTTACGCGAAGCTTCGGCCCTACTGCCCCGTTCGCTATCCCAACGCGAAAGCCGCTGCAGCAAATCCTCTCCGCGCCCGCCCAGTCCGCGCTCCTGCATCAGCAGCACCAGTTTCGCTGCCTCCTCGGCCTGGCCCGCTTCGGCGCCAAACAGCACGGCAGCGGCGCCAACTGGATCAAGCGGCAGCGACGCGATCTGTTGTCCACGCGGCGTGATCCGCCCCTCACCATCCAGCGCCCCAAGCCGCTCAAGCTGCGAACGTGCAGCAGCCACTGCAGGCGCAGGCGGCGGGTCAAGCCATGGCAGCGACGCCGGATCGGGCGTGCCCCATTGCGCCAACGTCAGCACCAGGGGCGCCAGGTCGGCGGTGACGATTTCAGGCGGATCGAATTCGGGCCGCCCGGCATGGCCGTGCTGTTCCCACAGGCGGTAGGCGATGCCCGGCCCCTGCCGCGCCGCACGCCCTGCCCTTTGCGCCGCTGCCGCCTGGCTCGCCCGGCGCGTGACGAGATGCGTCGTCCCCGCAGCCTTGTCATACTCGGCATGACGCGCCAGCCCGCTGTCGACCACCACCGACACGCCATCGAGCGTGAGCGAGGTTTCGGCGATCGCAGTTGCGAGCACAATCCTCCGCCGCCCGTGCAGGTCACGCCTGATCGCCGCGCGCTGGCCGCTTGGTTCGACCTGGCCGTGGAGAGGCAGCACCGGAACCTCGGGCAGCCGCGCCTCCAGCCGCTCGCGGGTCCGCTCGATCTCGCCGACACCCGGCAGAAAGGCGAGGATATCGCCTTGCTCGTCGCGCCATGCCTGCATCACCGCATCGGCCATCGCATCCTCGATCCGCGCATCGGGGCGGGCGCCAAGCCAGCGGATCTCAAGCGGATAGGCGCGCCCTTCGCTTTCGATAACCGGTGCGCCCTCTCCAATCAGCCGCGCAAAGCGCGCGCCATCGATCGTCGCCGACATCACCAGCACGCGCAGGTCTTCGCGCAGCACCGCGCGGCTTTCCAGCGCCAGCGCCAGGCCAAGATCGCTGTCGAGGTGCCGCTCATGCGCCTCATCGAACAGCACGGCGGAAACCCCGGCCAGTTCGGGATCCTCGACGATGCGATTGACGAAGATCGCCTCGGTCACGACGAGGATGCGGGTCTTGGCCGAGGTCTTGCTGTCGAGCCGGGTGAGGTAGCCAACGGTTTCGCCGGGCTGCTCGCCCAGCATTTCGGCCATCCGTTCGGCGGCGGCACGCGCCGCCACCCGCCGCGGAGACGTCAGGATGATCTGCCCGGTGCACCACGGCTGATCGAGCAGCGCGGGCGCCACCGCAGTCGTCTTGCCTGCCCCCGGAGGGGCAACCAGCACCGCCGCGCCGTGCACATCGAGCGCGCGCAGCAGCTCTGGCAGAACCTCTTGGATGGGCAGCTGTTCAGGCACGTCTGCGCCCTAGCCAACTATGGAGCACGGTCAAAGCGGAAGCCGCAAATCAGTCGAACCGGAGTAGATCGCCATACTCGCTGGCCAGGCCGGCGAGCCTTGCTGCATGGTCATTCCAGGGCCTTGCACCCATCTGTCGCTCGATCGCCGATAACGCAGCCCGCTCTTCATCCGAGAGAAACTGCCAGAATTGCTTCCGATCCAACGCGCCGCAAGTCGCTGCAAAGTCATGCTGGAGCTGTTCGAGCACGAAATAGCCCGAATGGAGGCCGAGCCCGAGGAAATGGAGCAAGTCCCGCCCGACAACCCGGTTAGGCGCTTCCGCCATCGGCACTGTCATTACGATCGGGCATGCCCCTGAAATGCCATTGCCTAGATCAAGGAAGCTGTAGTGTACGCCGTCGCCACCTGTGCTGGCGAAGACCGAGCAATTTTTCGGGGTCTCTTCATAGTGCGAGGGACCCGGCGTTTCGAGGAACAGCAATCCGAAGCTGTCGAGCCCGTCGAAGGACGCCAGCAATCGCTCTAGCGTGACAAGCTCGGATGGCTTGCCCATCCGTAGAGTCAATACCCGCGCGCCACCGCGAATTGCGCGGCTTCGGCCATCGCCTGGCGCGCCTTGGTATCCGGGAAGATCGAAATCGCATCGATTGCGCGCTGGGCGAAGTGGCGGGCCCGCTCACGCGTGTCCTCCACCGCATTGTGCCGCGCCATCAGTTCGATCGCATAGCCGAGGTCTGCATCAGTGGAGCGGTGCCCCATCACGGCATCCTTCCAGAACTTGCGCTCAGCCTCGTCACCGCGAGCATAGGCGAGGATCACCGGCAGCGTCATCTTGCCTTCGCGGAAATCGTCGCCCTGGTCCTTGCCCATCTGTGCGGCATCGGAATCGTAATCGATCGCGTCGTCGACCAGCTGGAAGGCAACGCCCAGATTGCGCCCATAATCCTCCAGCGCGCGCTCCTGCTCCTCGCCGCATTCGGCCACGACCGCGCTGATCTGGCTGGCAGCGGCGAACAGTGCCGCGGTTTTCGCGCCGATGATGTGAAGGTAGCGCTCTTCGCTGGTTTCGATCTGGCGCTGGGCAGAAAGCTGCGAAACCTCGCCCTCGGCAATCACCGCGCTGGCGTGGCTCAGGATCTTGAGTACCCTGAGCGAGCCGTCCTCGGTCATCAGTTCGAATGCCCGGCTGAACAGGAAATCTCCCACCAGAACGGTCGCGGGATTGCCGAAAATGATGTTGGCTGCCGCCTTGCCGCGGCGCAACTCGCTGCCATCGACCACATCGTCATGCAGCAAGGTGGCGGTGTGAATGAATTCCACTGCCGCGGCGAGTTTGTGATGGCGCGTGCCCTCGTATCCGACCAGCGCCGCACCCGCAAGTGTCAGCATCGGGCGCAGTCGCTTGCCACCACCTGAAATGAGGTGGCCAGCCAGCCGCGGGATCAGCGGGATTTCGCTCTGCATCCGGTCAAGGATCACGGAGTTTACCGCATTCATGCCACCAGCGGTAAGCGACAGCATCGGCTCCAGCGAAGGCTGCTTGCGGGGAAGAGGGACGACCTCGGCGCTCATGCAGAGGCACATGGCGGGCGCAAGCGCGCTTGGCAAGCGTGGATTTGCTGCTAGCTATGGCTGCCTATGTCGAGCGAAGCATCCTCCAACGAAACCCCTACCGACCCGGTGCTTGCCGGGTTCCGCAAGAGCATCGACAATATCGATGCCGCGCTGATCCACATGCTGGCGGAACGTTTCCGCATCACTCAGGCGGTGGGCGAATACAAGGCCAAGGTTACCCTGCCCCCGGCCGATCCTGCGCGCGAGGAGCGGCAGATCGCGCGGCTGCGCAAGCTGTCCGAAGAGGCTGACTTGGATCCGGAATTCAGCGAGAAATTCCTGCGCTTCATCATCGACGAGGTGATCCGCCACCACGAAAAGGCGCAATCGAACCAGCGCTGAACCAGACCGTGCCAACCGGTATCGACTAGTGACTTTCACCTAGGCACCGTTTCAAGCTCCATTTGCCATGCGAGCCTAAGCCTGTCCCATGGCACAGGCACAATCCGCCTATGACCCAATCCAAGAGGGGCGACGCGCCGATGCGCGGCTACGCCTGCATCTTCCCGCGCGCCTGGTGCTGCTCAATCGGAGCGCGCCTTGCATCCTGGAGAATATCTCGCTGACCGGGGCCCGGCTGGTCATCGAAAAGCCCCCGAAGGTCGGTGAATTCGGCGAAGTCCATGGCGAAGCCCTGTGCGAGTTCTTCGAAGTGATGTGGGCATCCGGGCGCCATATTGGCATCGCCTTCGACGAGCCGCTCAGGCCTGAAACACTGCTATATCTGCGCGAATTCAACGACAACTTTCCGGAATTGCAGAAGCGGGGAATCAAGCAATTGGCGCGAGCCTGGGTAACGGGCGAGCAAGAATAACCTCAGCTGCCGTCACCATCTGTGCTTCCGATCGCGCGCGGAAGTGCAAGGCGCACCAGCAGTCCGCCCAAATCCTCGCTCTCATCAAGTTCGACCGATCCGCTGTAGATCTCCGCCACATCGCGCACGATCGCAAGGCCAAGGCCAGTACCCGGTTTGCCGGTATCGAGCCGAGCGCCGCGATCGAAGATGCGCTCGCGCTCGCTTTCAGGAATTCCCGCGCCGTCGTCTTCGACCCAGATCACGCATTGTTCCGATCCGTCCTCGGCGTCGACGGTGACAAATACGCTACCGCCACCGTACTTGGCCGCATTCTCGATCAGATTGCCGAGGATTTCATCAAGGTCCTGGCGCTCGATCATCACCTGCACATCGCGATTACCAGCAATGTCTATGCGCGTATCGGGATAGAGCCGTTCAACGGCACGACGCACCGCTTCCGCGCTCTGGAAAACGCCGGCTCGGGCATGACCCACTGCACGCCGGCCGACTGCCCTTGCCCGCGCGAGATGGTGATCGACATGGCGTTGCATCGTGCGCGTTTCACGGATCACTGCATCGCCCAGATCGGGCGCACGCGCCGTTGCGGCATTGGTAAGCACAGTCAGCGGTGTCTTCAGCGCGTGCGCCAGATTGCCGGCATGCGTTCGGGCTTCTTCGGCCTGCTTCTGCGAATGCGCGAGGAGTGAATTGATCTCTTCGACCAGCGGCTGGACTTCGGCGGGCAAGGGTTCGGTAATCCGGTTGGCGCCCGTGTTGCGCAGTTTCTGGATCGCCGCGCGCACCCTGCGCAATGGCGAGAGGCCATAGCGGATCTGGAACAGCGCCATCAGGAACAACCCCAGCCCCAGCACCGCAAAACTCCATGCCAGGATTGAGCGTATCTCGGCGATCTGGGCGTCCAGATCCCTGGTTGCGCTCGCCACAGCGAAGGTCCAGCGCGTTTCGCTGCCCGGCAGGATCACGGTCCGTTCGGCCATGCGCAGGCTTTCGTCACCGAACTGGTCGGGATCGTAGAAATGCGCTTCGTCATCGAAGTGATCGCCGCGGAGGGTCAGCGTCCGGTCCCACAAGCTGCGCGAGGGCCATGGCTCAAAGCCGTCCCCGCTAATCTGCCAGTAAAGCCCGCTGTTCGGTTCAAGGAAGCGCTGGTCACCCAGCGTACGATAGAAAAACACTTCGCCATCGGGGCCGATCTCCGCCGAGGCGATCATCGCGGTGAGCATATATTCGAGCTGCTCATCGAAATTGCGCGAGACGAGGTTTGTCAGCGTGCGGTCGAGCGCAATTCCGCCGAGCAGCAGCAGCACGGCGATCCAGCCGGCTGCGATAAGCGCCATGCGCCGCGCCAGGCTGCCCTGGCCCGCCGGTTGCAGCGGCGCATCGGGCTTGGCCACAGCGGGCGCAGGCGCAGCGGGCGCGGTGCCCGCCGGGGCTTCCTCCGCCTCAGGCGCGGGGCTGGTCAGCGGGGTCGTCGAGGCTGTAACCGAGTCCACGGATCGTCGTGATTACCTCTGCACCGAGTTTCTTGCGGATGCGCGTCACAAACACTTCGATGGTGTTCGAATCGCGGTCGAAATCCTGGTCATAGATATGTTCGATCAGCTCGGTCCGGCTCACCACCTTGCCCTTGTGGTGCATCAGATAGCTCAAGAGCTTGTACTCCTGCGCCGTCAGCTTGACCGGTTCGCCATTGAGCGTGACCCGGCCCGAACGGGTATCGAGCCGCACATCGCCCGCGGTCAGCTCTGCCGAAGTGTTGCCCGAGGCGCGGCGGATCAGCGCGCGCAGGCGGGCGATCAGTTCCTCCGTCTGGAAAGGCTTGGCGAGATAGTCATCGGCGCCGGCGTCAAGCCCAGCCACCTTGTCCGACCAGCTGTCGCGCGCGGTCAGCACCAGCACGGGAAAGGTGCGGCCTTCGCGCCGCCACATGCCCAGCACGGTCAGGCCGTCAATTTCCGGCAGGCCAAGGTCAAGGATCACGGCATCGTAATCCTCGGTGCTGCCCATGAAGTGTCCGTCTTCGCCATCGGTGGAAAGGTCCACCGCATAGCCGGTCTGCTCAAGGGTCGACTTGAGCTGCTTTCCCAGCGTTGGCTCGTCTTCGACAATGAGGATGCGCATAGTCCCTGCTGTCTCCAAGGTTGATGCAAAGTCTGTTGGGCGTTTGCGGTGGAAGCGTCAAGCTGCAGGAGCAGCTTGCATTCCGCATCACCGAGAGCGGTTGATGATCCGCCCGGTGCGGGCATCGACATCGACAAAGGTGACCCGCCCATCCTTGATGAACTTGAGGCGATACGCGCGCGCCGTCGAATCGTAGGAAGGGCCGAGATATTCGCTCCCCTCCATCTGCGGCAGCACGCGCCGTTCGATCTCGCGCAAGGACAGCACATTGCCGGCGCGCATTTCCTTGCGCGCCTCACCCTGGTCGCTCTGCGCCTGGCTTTCGCCAGCGGTAGCCGCAACCGCACCGGACAGCGCCAGCGCAATGGGTGCAAGGACAATGGCAAGATGCTTCATCATGGGTGCAATGCCTAAGCCCGAAGCTTTGAACAAGGTGTGAATGCTGCTCGCCCCCGCCGTTCAGCTATCATGGCCTTGGGCTGACCATCTCATACTTCACGGAAATCGAGATACCGGTCGAGACCATGCCCGGCTCCACCGGCGGTGCCGCAGCCACGCTGTCGGCTGCCAGTTCGCGCATCTGCGGCATCGGCGCCGGGTTGTAACCCATCAGCGCCTCGCTGATTTCAAGCAGGCGGATGTCGCCGAAGCCCGACATTGCGGCGTAGCTGCGCGCTTGTTGCTGCGCGCGCTCCATCGCCCGCTTGCGCGCGATCTCGCGTGCTGCCGTGTCGTCCTGCACCGAGAAGCTGGGTCCGCCGATATCGGTCGCCCCTGCCGCAACAAGTGCGTCGAGCACCTTGCCGGTTTCCTCGATCTCGCGCAGCTTTACCGAGACGCGGTTCGAGACCTGGTAGCCGCGAAACACCGGCTGCTGGTTGCCACGGTCATAGTCATAGCGCGGGCTGAGGTTGATCCCCGAAGTCTGGATGTCTCTTTCGGCAATGCCCAGCGCCTTGATGCGATCGACCACGCGCCGCATCTCGGCCGAATTGGCGCGCACCGCCTCGACCGCCGTATTGGCTTCGGTTGTCACGCCAGCGCTGATCGTTGCCATGTCAGGCGCCAGCTCGACCGTTTCATAGACGTTCAGCTCAACCACAGGGCCAGTTACGGCGATCTGCACTTCAGCGGCTGTCGCGGCGGCGGCCAGCGGGGCGGAGGCCATGGCGACCAAGGCGGGGAAAGTCAGGCGCTTCATTATCAATCTCCTGCAATTTTTTCGCTCAATGGCGCAAATCGGCTTGCGAGGGAATGAACCGCCTTGTGGCGCGCGCGCAGCCCCTAACTGGCGCGCGATGGCGCAACCACCGATCCTCTCCTGGGAAGGCCTTGGCCTGCAGCAAGGCGGCCGCTGGCTGCTGGGCGGGCCTGAGCGCGAGAATATCGACTTGCATATCGGCCCGCGCGACCGGCTGGCGCTGATCGGCCGCAATGGCGCGGGCAAAACCACGCTGTTTCGCCTGATCGACAACCGGATCGAAGCCGACCAGGGCCAGCGCAAGATCAAGCCGGGCACCCGCGTCGTCTATCTCGAGCAGGAACCCGATTTCAGCGAATACGCCACGCTGATGGACTTCGCGCTGGGAGGCACCCATCCGCCCGCGCCGCACCAAGTGGAATCCATCGCCGGCCAGCTGGGCATCGATATGTCGCGCCCCGCCGCCACCGCCAGCGGCGGCGAGAAGCGCCGCGCGGCCATCGCCCGCGCGCTGGCGCAAGACCCCGACGTGCTGCTGATGGACGAGCCGACCAACCATCTGGACTTGGGCGCGATTGACTGGCTGGAGGACTGGCTGACCCGCTACAGGGGCGCCTTCATAGTCATCAGCCATGACCGCACCTTCCTGAAGCGCCTCACCAGCGCCACGCTGTGGCTCGATCGCGGCATCATCCGCCGCAAGGAAGTTGGCTTCGGTGGCTATGAGGCGTGGGAAGAGCAGGTCTACGCTGAGGAAGCGCGAGCTGCCGAAAAGCTCGACGCCAAGCTCAAACTTGAAGCGCACTGGCTCGAACGCGGAGTGACCGCGCGGCGCAAGCGCAACCAGGGCCGGCTGGAAAAGCTGTGGCAGATGCGCGCCGCACGCGCAGCGATGATCTCGACCGCCGGGACTGCCAAGCTCAAGCTGGCAAGCGACGAAGAATTCAAATCCAAGTCCGTGATCGTGGCCGAGAAGGTAGAGAAATCATACGGCGAGCGTCGCGTGATCCGCGATTTCTCGCTGCGGATCCAGCGCGGCGACCGCATCGGCATCGTCGGCGCCAATGGCGCGGGCAAGACCACGCTGCTCAAGCTGCTGACCGGCGAGATGGCACCCGACAGCGGCAGCGTGACCATCGCCAAGACGCTTTCGGGCGTGATGATTGACCAGCAGCGCAGCCTGATGGAACCTGACCGCACGGTGCGCCAGGTGCTGGCCGAAGGTGGCGACTGGATCGACGTGCGCGGCATACGCAAGCACGTGCAGGGCTATCTCAAGGAATTCCTGTTCGATCCCAAGATCGTCGACACCAAGGTCGGCACGCTCTCGGGTGGTGAACGCAGCCGTTTGCTGCTGGCGCGTGAATTCGCCCGCACCGCGAACCTGCTGGTGCTGGACGAGCCGACTAACGACCTCGACCTTGAAACGCTCGACCTGCTGCAGGAAGTGATCGCCGATTTTGACGGCACCGTGCTGATCGTCAGCCATGACCGCGACTTCCTTGATCGCACCGTCACCATCACACTGGGATTGGACGGTTCGGGCAAGGTAGATGTGGTGGCCGGCGGGTACGAGGACTGGGAGAAGAAGCGGCGCGAGCCATCCTCTCCGACACGGGGAGAGGGACCATCGCGCAGCAATGGTGGAGGGGCACAGGCCACTAAGGCCGAAGCTAGCCCGCCGCCGCCCAAATCGACCAAGCTCTCCTACAAGGACCAGCGCGACTACGAACTTTTGCCCGCGCGGATCGAGGAACTCGAAGCCGCCATCGCGCGCGGGGAAAACATCCTCTCGGACCCCGATCTCTACACGAAAGACCCGCAGAAATTCGCGACCATCAGCAAGGGCATCGAAAACGCCCGCGCCGAGAAAGATGCGGCCGAGGAGCGCTGGCTGGAACTGGCGGAACGGGTCGAAGGCTGACTAGCCTAGGTCACTCCACCCGATAGAAATTGGCCACCCGGTCGAGCGCCAGCTTGAGCACCAACTTGCCGCTGCGCGCGGGCCAGCCCAGGGCTTTCTCTGCATCGGGCACGGGTTCGCACGCACAGACCACCCGCCAAAGGATGTCCTGCAGGCCGCTGCCCGCCTCGCGCAGCGCGCCATCGAACCGCGCCTTGGCGGCAATCTGGCGTTCGGTCGCGGTCAGCCCCTGGTCGCCGGTCGACTTCACCCGCACCGGATCCCACCGCATCGTCACATTGGCGCCGAGCTGGGCCCGCTCATAGTCGGCGCGGAGTCGCTCGCCCGCGGCGAACAGGCGATCGTCAAGGTGCCCCCGCGCGTGCAGCCAGCCGAGCGGACTCTCCGCCAGATTGACCGTTACGCTGCGCCGCTTGCCACGCGCACCATTGCCGCGCAGCGGGCCCTCTACCGTCAGTTCGCGTTCTGCCAGCATCCGCCGCATTCCCTGTCTCCTGTTGATGAGTCCGGCGGGCGGCTTGCAATGCAAAGGTTCGTGTAGGAAAGTAAAATCACCAATCAGGTTAGCTGCGACGGGAGAGCAACGGTGATCAATCGCATCCGCGACATCCGCAAGAGCAAGGGCATGACGCTGGCCGATCTGGCCGATGCCTGCAGCCCGCCGACCACCCCGCAAACCATCGGGCGGCTCGAAACCGGGATGCGCAACCTGTCGCTCAAATGGATGGAGCGCATCGCGGCAGCGCTGGAAGTCGATCCCGAAATGCTGGTTCGATCGGAGGAAACCCCGGCGCCGATGGTCGTAGCCAGCCTGCGTGCCGCCGGGCCGGAAGCGCTGGCGAAGCCGCGCGAGGCGCTGCTCCCGGCCGATATTGCGGGCGAAGGATCGCTCACGGTACTCAGCGTGGCCGAGAGCGTCGGCGAATCCCGCCCGGGCGACCTGCTTTGGCTACGCCAGCTTGCGCCTGCTGAAGCTGCGCATGCGATCAATCGCGACGTGCTGGTCCCCCGCCCCGGCGGGCGCTTTGCCTTCGGGCGGCTGATCGACCGGCAGGGTGACCTGGTCGGCATCCTGCCGCCAGGCAGCGGGCAGAAGCAGCAAGTGGTCGACAACCCGCCATGGATTGCCGTGGCCGAAATGCTCGTGCGAAAGCTTTAGGCTTCCCCGCGCGCTTTCTTTTCCTGCCGGTCCGCTTCGCTTTCGCGCGGCACGAAGCTGTCGGACGTCACGCCCATCCACACCAGCAGCGGCGCCGCCATGTAGATTGAGCTGTAGGTGCCGATGAAGATGCCCAGCGTGATCGCGGCGACCAGGCCAAACAGGCTGGCGGGACCAAAGAGGAGCAGCGGCACGAGCGCCACCAGCAGCGTCAGGCTGGTCATGACCGTACGCGCCAGAGTTTCGTTGACGGAGAGGTCCAGCAAGTCCGGCACATCCATCTTGCGATACTTCTTCAGGTTCTCGCGGATGCGGTCGTAAACGACGATGGTGTCGTTCAGCGAATAGCCGATGATCGCCAGGATTGCGGCGATGATCTGCAGGCTGAATTCCATCTGGAACAGCGCGAACATGCCCAGGGTGACCGAAACGTCGTGGAACAGCGCGAACAGGCCACCCACGCCGAACTGCCATTCGAAGCGGATCCAGATATATAGCGCCACCGCCAACATCGCGGCGATCAGCGCCAGCACTGCATCGTTACGGAACTCGCCTGCAACCTTGCCCGAAACGGTGTCATTCCCGTCGCGCCGTACGTCGGGATATTCCGCTTCGATTGCGCTGATCACGCGGTTGCCGATCTCGGTCGCGGCGCCTGGCGTGTTTTCGACATCTTCGGGCAAGCGGACGCGGATCGAAACCTGGTTGGGTTCGCCGAATTCCTGCACCACCGGGGTTCCGTAACCCAGCCCCTCCACCAGCACGCGCAGTTGCGGGATCGGGGCCTCCTCACGCTGTTCGAAGGTCAGCCGCACTTCCTGGCCGCCGGCAAAGTCGACGCCATAATTGATGCCCTTGGTCAGCACCAAGGCCCAGCTGGCCGCGATCAGCAGCAGGCTGACCACGAAGAACGGCACGCGCCATTTGAGGAACTTGATGTTGGTGTCGTCGGGGACGAGCTTGAGAAGTCGCATCGTTCCTGCCCCTTACAGATTGATATCGCCGGGCCGCGCCTTGCGCAGCCAGCCCGCCACCCACATCCGGGTGAGCGTGACAGCGGTGAAAACGCTGGTGAACAACCCGATCACCAGCACGACGGCGAAGCCGCGCACCGGGCCGGAGCCGAACAGGAACAGCAGCACGCCTGCGATGAAATTGGTGACGTTCGCGTCATAGATGGCGCGGCTGGCTTCCTTGTAGCCGGTTTCGACCGCAGCCACCACGCGCCGCCCGCGCTTGCGCTCTTCGCGGATACGCTCGTTGATCAGCACGTTGGCGTCCACCGCCGCACCGATCGTCAGCACGAAGCCGGCGATGCCGGGCAGGGTCAGCGTCGTATTAAGCCCGGCCATGATGCCGAGAATGATCATGACGTTGAAGACCAGCGCCAGCGTCGCATACACACCGAACCGGCCATAGCTAAGGATCATCAGCGCGATCACCGCGACCGAACCGATCATCATCGCCAAGAGGCCGCGCTTGATCGAATCCGCGCCCAGGTCAGGCCCGACGGTGCGTTCCTCGATCACGGTCAGGTCGACCGGCAAGGCACCCGAGCGCAGCGAGATTGCCAGGTTGTTGGCGGTATCGACGGTAAAGCTGCCCGAAATCTGGGCGCTGCCGCCAAGGATTGGCTCGTTGATATTGGGCGCGGAGAGCACCTTGCCGTCAAGGATGATCGCGAATGGGCGGTTGACGTTTTCCGTCGTCAGTTTGGCAAAGCGTGCGCCGCCTTGCTGGTCAAACGTGATATTGACCACGGCTTCGTTGGTCTGCGGGTCGAAGCTCTGCTGCGCATTGATCAGATTGTCACCGCGAATGCCGCCAAGGCGGCGTACGGCGACCGAAGTTCCTGCGAATGGCGTACCTTCCGCATAGGGAAAGATTTCCGAACCGAGCGGGGCAATGCCCTGCTCGACATCGCTCGGCAGCGCGGTCTGGTCGACCAGCTTGAATTCGAGCTTGGCAGTCTGGCCCAGCAGCTCCTTGAGCTGATCCGGGTCCTGCAGGCCGGGGACCTGCACCACGATGCGGGTGTCGCCCTGGCGAATAATCGTCGGCTCGCGCGTGCCCAGCGCGTCGATACGCTTGCGCACCACTTCCGTGGCACTGTCCATCGCCTGCGAAACCGCAGTATCGAGCCCGTCCTGTGTCGGGGTCAGCACCATGCGCTGCCCGTCCTGCACGGTCAGGTCCCATTCGCGCACCAGCCCCGAACCGTTCATCAGCGGCAGCAGCAGCTCGCGCGCACGATCGAGATCGGCCGGATCGTCCAGCATGAAGCTCAATCGCCCTTCAGCGGTCGAAACATCGCCAATTCGGATGCGGCTTTCAGGGGTCGATCCGCGCATCAGGGAGCGGACCGATTCCTCCATGTTTTCAAGCCGCTGCGAGGCGACCTGCGCCCGGTCCGCCTCAAGCAGGATGTGGCTGCCACCGGCGAGGTCGAGGCCAAGATTGATCTCGGGGTCAGGCAGGAAATCCGGCCAGTCGAAGCCTGTGTTGGAAAGCAGGGAAGGCAGCGCGGCAAGCGACGCCAGCAGCGTCAGCCCCCATAGCCATACCTTCTTCCAGGTCGGAAAATCGAGCATCAGAGTAGCAACCCGTCCTTGGCTTCAGGTCAGTCGTTCGCCGGCGAGCCGCCCGGCGGGATGATATCGCCGATGGTGCTTTTCACCGCCTTGACCCGTACGCCCTGCGCCAGGTCGATTTCGGCATAGGTGTCATCCACCTTGGCCACCTTGCCCACCAGGCCGCCCGCGGTGATCACCTGGTCGCCCTTCTTGAGGCCCGCGATCTTCTGCTGGTGTTCCTTCTGCCGCTTCATTTGCGGGCGGATGATGAGGAACCAGAAAATCAGGATCATGCCGATGATCGGCAGCCACTGGATCCAGGCGGGCGGTGCTTCGGCACTGGCCGCGGCGGCAAGAATGTCTAGCATGGGATTGAAGCCTGTCAGACTGAAAGATGGACCATTGCGGGATTGCCCGGCATGCCGCGTTCACGGTGCGCCGAAGCCTTCCCGCTTCGCTAAGTGGGCGCGGTTAGCAGCATTGCAAGCGAGCCGCAATTGCGCGCGCGAAACTGTGGCAGACTATCCTCACTGGCGATCGCGGCTTGCCAGCTACAAAGCGCCGCCCTATAGGGCCGCCCTCCACTGGTCTCGGGACGTAGCGCAGCCTGGTAGCGCATCACACTGGGGGTGTGGGGGTCGGAGGTTCGAATCCTCTCGTCCCGACCAGTGGAAAGTCTCCCCAACCCGCTATTGCGCCGTTCCGGTCAGCGCCTTAACCGGCGTGGCCGAGGAGACATTTGGCATGAGCGAGCAAGCCACCCTTCCCCGCCAAGATCGCGCCAGAATGCGCAGCTGGCTGTTTGCCCCCGGTGACAGCGAGCGCAAGATGCTAAAGGCGAGCGAAAGCGCCGCCGACATCGTGCTGCTCGACCTTGAGGATTCGGTCACACCCGAAAACAAGCCCGCCGCGCGACAACTGGTCGCCGACTTTCTCAACGGCCGCGAGGACAAGCACCGTATCTGGGTGCGTGTGAACCCGCTTACCAGCGGCGAAACCGAGGCGGATCTCGATGCGATCATGGCAGCGGCGCCCGGAGGATTGTTCCTGCCCAAGGCCGAAGGACGCCAGGACGTTGCGGCGCTCGACGCTATGCTGACCGCGCGCGAAACCGATCATGTCATCCCGACCGGATCCACCCGCGTTGCCGCGCTGGTGACCGAAACGCCCAAGGCGATGTTCCATTGCGGCGACTATGCCTTCGCGCCGCGACTGGTGGCGATGAGCTGGGGTGCGGAGGACCTGTCATCCGCGCTTGGCGCGCGGGTGCAGCACCGGCCCGATGGCTCCTACATGCCGACCTATGAGCTTGCCCGCAGCCTGTGCCTGCTCGGCGCGGTGGCGGCAGGCTGCACCCCGATCGAGACGGTGATGCCCGAATTTCGCGACCTCGAAAAACTGCGTGAACGTGCGCTGATGGTGCGCGGCCAGGGCTATCGCGGGATGCTGGCGATCCACCCGGCGCAGGTCGACGTGATCAACGAAGCCTTCACGCCCAGTGCGGAAGAGATCTCCCACGCCCGCGCAGTTGTGCAGGCCTTCGCCGACAACCCCGGCACCGGCACCGTGGGGCTGGACGGGCAGATGCTGGACCGGCCGCATCTCGCGCTGGCCCAGCGGTTGCTGGCGGAGGCCGGCGAAAGCGGCTGATTTTCCTACATGAACCCATTTGGTTATTTCTCCTGCAATTCACCCTGCAGGAGCATGACCCATGGCATTCATCGATTCGCTGATTGGCCCCCTCGCCTCGATCATCGACAAGATCATCCCCGACAAGGAAGCGCGCGCCCGCGCCAAGCTGGAACTGCTGCGGCTTGAAGGCACGCAAGAGATGGAGCTGATCCAGGCGCGCCTCCAAGCAATCGTGGCCGAGGCGCAGTCATCCGATCCATGGACCAGCCGCGCCCGCCCCAGCTTCCTCTATGTGATGTATGCGATGATCCTGTGGGCGTTGCCGATGGGCGTGCTCGCCGCGTTCAATCCCGCCGCCGCAAGGGACATCGCCAGCGGCATGAATGCCTATCTCAATGGCTTGCCCGAACCGCTCTATGCGCTGTTTGGCACCGGCTATCTCGGCTACACCGCCGCCCGCCAATGGGGTAAGGTAAAGGGGGTTGAGCGATCATAGGTCGCCCCCTCAACCGCATTAAACGGATGGGCGAGCAAAGCGTCTGGCCTGGAAATCAGCCGCGTCGCACCTTGCGGAACCGCCCCAATTTGTCACGCCGGTAATCGAGCCGCTCGGTGGGCTTGTTCAACCATCGGAACAGGCGCCTGAAGATCGACTGGTTGCCGTTCGCCCCTTCCAGCTCGGCCTGGTTGTCGGCAAAATCGGCACTTGCCCAATACACGAGCGTGCACAAGCCGATCAGCAGAACGATCGGCACGAGCCCGGCCAAGATCAAGAATATGACGAACATGCCCCACCAGTTATCGCTGTCGCGATAGCCGATTTCGGGCAGAGCGCCAAAAACTCAAAAGGATAGCTTCCGCTTCCCCCCCGTTGCACTTCCCGCTAACCAGCGGGCATGACCGCTGCATCCAACCTCGTCTATGTCCTCAACGGGCCAAACCTCAACCTGCTCGGCACGCGCGAGCCCGAAATCTATGGCGCGACTACGCTCGACGAGATCGCCGGGATGCTGGAAGATCGCGCCCGCGAGCTGGGCCTCGAAATCGACATGCGCCAGACCAACCACGAAGGCATGCTGATCGACTGGCTGCACGAAGCGCAGGCCGAAGGCGCGCGCGCGGTGTTGCTCAATGCGGCGGCCTATACCCACACATCGATCGCGCTGCTCGATGCGATCAAGGCGATCCGCACGCCGGTGATCGAAGTCCACCTGTCTGACCCGACCACGCGCGAGCCGTTTCGCCACACTTCCTATGTCGGTATGGCGGCGGCCAAATGCGTGCAGGGGCACGGGGCCAACAGCTACCTGATCGCGCTGGAAGCGGTCGCCGCCGGCGAAGTGTGAGCGCGCGCTTCACAAAAAAGTCACAACGCGCCTCTTGCCAGCCACAATTCCCGCGAATAGTCACGCCCGCAACGAAGTTCTGAGGGGCGATAATGGCCGAACGAAAGACCAATGCCGGGCGCAATTCCGGCATGAATGTCGATACCAAGCTGGTTCGCGAGCTTGCCGAACTGCTCAATGAAACCGGGCTCACCGAAATCGAAGTCGAGGACAATGACCGCAAGATCCGCGTCTCGCGTGGCGGCGGCGTGGTTGCGGCTGCCCCGGTTATGGCTCACGCCCCGGCGCCCGCCGCAGCTCCCGCTCCTGCCGCTGCCGCTCCCGCAGCCGAAAGCGCGCCTGCAGCACCCGATCACGCCAATGCGCTGAAATCGCCCATGGTCGGCACCGCCTATCTCGCGCCCGAGCCGGGCGCCGCCAATTTCGTCAGCGTCGGCCAGGCGGTGAAGGAAGGTGACACGCTGCTGATCATCGAAGCGATGAAAGTGATGAACCCGATCGCCGCCGACAAGTCCGGCACGGTCACGGCGATCCTGATCGAAAACGCGCAGCCGGTCGAATTCGGCCAGCCGCTCGTCGCTATCGGGTAAGTGATGGCGATCAAACGCATCCTGATCGCCAATCGCGGCGAAATCGCGCTGCGCATCCATCGCGCCGCGCATGAAATGGGGATCGAAACGGTCGCGGTGCATTCCACCGCCGATGCCGATGCCATGCACGTGCGGCTGGCGGATCAGGCGGTGTGCATCGGACCGCCGCCCGCGACGGACAGCTATCTCAATGTCGCGGCAATCATCTCTGCCGCCGAGGTTACCCACGCCGATGCGATCCACCCCGGCTATGGCTTCCTGTCGGAAAACGCCAAATTCGCCGAAATCGTTGAAGCGCATGACATCGCCTGGATCGGGCCCAAGCCCGAGCATATCCGCACCATGGGCGACAAGGTCGAGGCGAAGCGCACCGCAGGCGCATTGGGCCTGCCGCTGGTCCCCGGCTCTGACGGCGCGGTCTCCGATTATGACGAGGCGCGCAAGATCGCCAAGGACATCGGCTATCCGGTGATCATCAAGGCCGCGAGCGGCGGCGGCGGTCGCGGCATGAAGGTCTGCGAAAGCGAAGACCAACTCGAAAGCCTGATGAAGCAGGCGGGCAGCGAGGCCAAGGCCGCCTTCGGCGATGCCACCGTCTATATCGAGAAGTACCTCGGCAATCCGCGCCACATCGAATTCCAGGTATTCGGCGACGGCAACGGCAACGCGATCCATTTGGGCGAGCGCGACTGCTCGCTCCAGCGGCGCCACCAGAAAGTGCTGGAGGAAGCGCCCTCGCCCGTCATTTCGGCCGAGGAACGCCACCGCATGGGCGAAATCTGCGCGCAGGCGATGCGCGACATGGCCTATCGCGGGGCGGGCACGATCGAGTTCCTGTGGGAGAACGGCGAGTTCTATTTCATCGAGATGAACACCCGCCTGCAGGTGGAACACCCGGTGACGGAAGCCATCACCGGGGTTGACCTGGTGCGCGAGCAGATCCGCATTGCCGAGGGCAAGCCGCTGTCCGTGGCGCAAGCGGACCTGGAATTCCACGGCCACGCGATCGAATGCCGCATCAATGCGGAGGATCCCTTTACCTTCGCTCCCTCGCCCGGCCCCGTGAACTATTACCACGCCGCGGGCGGCATGCATGTGCGGGTCGATTCAGGACTCTATGCCGGCTACCGGATCCCGCCCTATTACGACAGCATGATCGCCAAGCTGATCGTCTATGGCCGCACCCGCGAAGGCTGCATCATGCGGCTGCGCCGCGCGCTGGAGGAAATGGTGGTCGAAGGGGTGAAGACCAACATCCCGCTCCACCAGGAATTGCTGCGGCAGGACGATATCCTGAACGGCGATTACACCATCAAGTGGCTGGAGGAGTGGCTGGCGAAGCGCGCGGGGTGAATGTCGGCTAACGACCCAAAAACTGGCATCGACTCTGCAGGCAAAGAATTAATTGGCCCGCCAGTTTGTCTCGGCAACTTTGCGAGAATGGTTAGGGCCCGCCAACAATGGGCCAGCTTTCGGAATCACTTCCTTCACTGCACATGTATGGAGCGCTATTGCAGACCGATGCTTGATCCATAATTGAGCGAACACTCCTAACCCTATCGCATGGAGATAAAGGTGCAGGTTCAAGCACAATCTGCGGTGGTACAAGAAACTGGCTGGTTCCCTCCAAGATCTCAGCGAGTTTTGAATCTGAGATCACGTTATCCTCAGTGTCAGTCCGCAGTCTAACTTTGCCCTCCTCGTCGAGGACAAAAACCAAGACTACAAGCAAATGCTGCAACCCGTCTTGCTCAGTCCGCCAATGTTTCAACGGTGTCGAACAGCTCGTTTCGTACGTACCAGGATTTGAGTCGCAACTGGCGAGGATCAATAGCGAGATCGCTGCTATAGTGGCTCGCATATCCAAATGTTGCCATTGCGCAAGTGATTGCGCAACGTCCGCTTTCCACCGACTAGCGGACATAAAGCCCTAGCTTTCCAGCGGTACGCCCGGCTCGTGCTTGGCGGTGCGGATCGTCAGCGAAGTCTTGACGCTTTCCACATTGGGCGCAGGCGTCAGCTTGCTGGTGAGGAATTCCTGGAAGCTCTGCAAATCCTTGCTAACGACCTTCAGGATAAAATCGATTTCGCCATTGAGCATATGGCATTCGCGCACTTCGGGCAGCTCCTTCATATGCTCCTCGAACTCGCGCAGCGCGCTTTCCGCCTGGCTCTTCAGGCTCACCATGGCGAAAACCGTGATCGCAAAGCCCAGTTTCGAGGCATCAAGATCGGCGTGATAGCCCTTGATCACCCCGTCTTCCTCAAGCCCGCGCACCCGGCGCAGGCACGGCGGCGCTGTCAGCCCCACACGCTGGGCCAGTTCGACATTGGTCACGCGCCCTTCACGCTGCAATTCGGCCAGCAAGCGGCGGTCGATCTCGTCCAGATTGGCCATACATTGCGCCTTTCGACTGAAAACGGCCGCGATTCGGGCCGGTTTGCAACAGATGCGCCCTTTTTACGGGGTCAAAGCTAATATTATTGTTCCTGCCAGCAATTGTCCCGCTTTGCAACGCATCGACAAACGCTCTCCGCAAGGAGGTGATCTTGCTGATAGGGCATAATCGAGGCGCATAGTAAGCGCCGCATTACCAGCGCGATCTGCGCGTGCCCGGAGAAGCGATGTTCTTTGATGACCGCCTTGCCACTGTGTTGCGCCACCGCGCCACCAGCGAGCGGGGCGCGCGCACGCAATTCCGGCAGCTGCTCGACCTCCTGGGCAATCGCAAATATGGCCGCGATGACAGCTTGATCGCCGCCGCCTGGCTGCGGCTGGGCGCGCTGGGCGAAATGATCCCGCCGGCTGACCGGGCGCGGATGATCCGAGAGCCGGGCTGGCGCTTCCGCAATCCGCAGCTGGCCGCGCATCTGGCGGAAGACGAGCCCGAAGTGGTTTCCGCCGCGCTCTCCCGCGCCGACCTTACCGAAGATGACTGGACGGCGCTCATCCCGCGCCTGCCGATCCGCGCGCGCGGCTTCCTGCGGCTGCGGCGCGACTTGCCGCCCGGTGCGGAAATGCTGCTTGAACGGCTGGGCATCCATGATCGCGGCCTGCCGCAACCCGCCGCGCAGAACGACACGCTCGAACTGGGCGAAGCGCAGCAGGTCGAGGACGATTTCGAAGCTCCGCCGATCCCCGAACCGGAGCCCGCTCTGCCGGAAGCAGGCGCCGCTCGCCCGCAGCCCGCCATGCGCCGCGCCCGGCCAATTCCGCCCTCGCCCGGCAGCGCCGACGAAAAGAGCGAGATTGCCGCACTGGTCGAGCGGATCGCACAGTTCCGTCGCGACCATACCAGCGAGCCGCTGGCGAGCGACTTGTCGCCCCGGTTGCCGCTGGGCGAGCGCGAACCGCGGCGCGAGCATGCCGTGTCCGGCTTCGCCTTTACCTGCGACGTCGATGGACGGATCGATTGGGCTGAGCCAGAGGTAGCCCCCATGGTTGTTGGCACGCGCCTGTTCGAGCGCGGGGCCATCAGCGCCCCCGGCCAGGCGGACGCCATCGCAGCCAGTTTTGCCACGCAACAACCGATCGCATCGGAGCTTCGCACGCTCGATGGTGCCGCGGCGATCCGCGGCGAATGGGTGGTGGACGCGCATCCGCGCTTCTCGCGCGCAGGCGGCCGGTTTCTTGGCTATGCCGGCCGGTTCCGCCGCCCCTTCGACCCGGACCAAATGGCCGGCGGCGCACCTTCCGAAGCCGAACGCCTGCGCCAGCTGCTGCACGAATTGCGCACGCCGGTGAACGCGGTGCAAGGCTTTGCCGAACTGATCCACCAGCAGCTCTATGGCCCGGTGCCCAATGCCTATCGCGCGCTGGCCGCCTCGATCGCGGGTGACGCCGCCAGCATCCTTGCCGGTTTCGACGAGCTTGACCGGCTGGCAAAGCTCGAAAGCGGGGCAACGGCCATTGCCGGCGGCAAGACCGACTTTGTTGCGCTCATCCAGCGGATGACGGGGCAACTGTCGCAGGTGCTGGCGCCGCGCATGGCCGGGATCGAGCTTGATCCGGGCGATGCGCGCGCACTGTGGGTCGAGATCGATCCCGAAGAGGCTGAGGCGCTCGCCTGGCGCCTGCTGGCGACGCTCGCCGGCGCTGTCGATTCAGGCGAGAAACTCGCAGCAGAGATCGGGGCCGATAGCGATACGGCGCGGCTGTGGTGCCAGGTCCCGGCCCGACTGAACGCCGAAGACGAACTGTTCGCTGCGCAGGTCAAACCCGATGCCAGCGGCCTCAGCGCGGGCCTGTTCGGCGCCGGGTTCAGCCTGAGATTGGGGCGGGCGGAAGCGCGCGGCGCGGGCGGCAATCTGGTGCAGGACGGGGATCGCATCTGCCTCAGCCTGCCGCTGGCCGCCGTCGCCATGGGCGATCCGAAAGGAGCCGGCGAAAGTCCTGGCGATGCGGCCGACCGAGGCATGGCCGCGCAATAATGCCGCGAGTGCATTCAGCGCGCTTGTTTCGCGCGATGTTGCATTGTAGGGGCCTTCGCGCATCGCACGCCGCTGCATGGGCCTGTAGCTCAGTTGGTTAGAGCTGGCCGCTCATAACGGCTAGGTCGCGGGTTCGAGTCCTGCCGGGCCCACCAGCGGCGGCGGAACTTGGGTTCGCAGCGATGCGCGAAATCGGTCGGGGAGTGGCGCAGCCTGGTAGCGCACCTGTTTTGGGTACAGGGGGTCGCTGGTTCGAATCCAGTCTCCCCGACCAGTTTTCGCTAGACAAGTCTGTCCGGGGGACAGACTTGCGCGAATACTCCCAACCGCAAGGACGGGAGGAAGCAAGGAGCAACGCCCATCTCCTCCCGCGCTACTCCCACCCTTGAAACCCGCGCGATCTGGGCGATCGCGATCCCTGCCATGCTGACCAATGTCGCCACCGCGCTGATCGGGATCGGCGACATGTGGATCGTCGGGCGGCTGGGCGATGCGCCGACGCAAGGCGCGGTGGATGTCGGCGCGCGGCTGTTCGCGGTGCTGTTTACGGTCATGAACTTCCTCAAGACCGGCACCACGGGATTGGTGGCGCAAGAGGGGACGCGCCGCGGCGCCGAAGCCCAGGCCGCCATGCTGGCGCGCGGGATCGCGGTAGGCTTGGCGATTGCTGCCATTCTCCTGCTGCTGAAGCCGCTGCTGATGCCCGCCCTGCTCGAAGCTCTGGGGGCAAAGGGCGAAGTGCTTGCCGCGGCCGGGATCTATGCCGAAATCCGTTACTGGACCGCGCCGGGGGTG